>NZ_JASDCV010000007.1:0-298866 GCF_030407755.1 Rhodococcus sp. APC 3903 | reverse complement strand
TTCAACGATCCGAGGAGTCGACCCATCGGGGTACGAGCTCCCGCAACAATCACAGTGGTCGTGTCGGTCATGCCAGTTCAACTTTCAGTTCGGTGCCGGTCGCGGCAACAACGTCTTCGACGCTGACATCGGGGGCGAGTTCACGCAGGACAAGTGGGCCTTCGTCGCTCACATCGATGACGGCGAGGTTGGTGATGATCCGATTCACCACGCCCTGGCCGGTCAGGGGCAGGGTGCACGCGTCGACGATCTTGGGGTTGCCGTCGCGGTCGTTGTGCTCCATGACGACGATGACACGCCGGGCACCGTGGACGAGGTCCATTGCGCCGCCCATTCCCTTGACCATCTTGCCGGGGACCATCCAGTTTGCGAGGTCACCCGTCTTCGACACCTGCATGCCGCCGAGAACGGCGGTGTCGATGTGGCCGCCGCGGATCATCCCGAACGAGAGGGCCGAATCAAAATATGCCGCACCGGGATTGACGGTCACGGTCTCCTTGCCGGCGTTGATGAGGTCAGGATCGACGTTGTCCTCGGTGGGATACGGTCCGGTACCGAGAATTCCGTTCTCCGAGTGCAGGACCACACGAACGTCCGACCCCAGGTATCCGGGAATCAGTGTGGGAAGACCGATTCCGAGATTGACGTACTCGCCGTCGATCATCTCTGCAGCCGCCCGCGCTGCCATCTGCTGGCGCGTCCAACCCGTCACTGTCACTGGTGCGGTCATCGTGAGGTTCCTTCCGAAGCGCTGACGGTTCGCTTTTCGATTCGCTTGTTCTGAGGGCCGGTGTGCACAATTCTCTGCACGAAGACTCCGGGCAGGTGTACCGATGCCGGGTCGATTTCACCGGGCTCGACCAGACGTTCCACCTGAGCAATGGTGACCCGTCCCGCCATCGCGGCGAGCGGGTTGAAGTTCATCGCGGTCTTGTCGAACACGAGGTTGCCGTCGGTGTCACCGAGAACAGCGTGCACGAGTGCGTAGTCGGCGTTGATCGCCTCTTCCATCACGTAACGCTTGGTTCCGAAGACGCGAGTCTCCTTCGGAGGCGATGCAATAGCGATCGAGCCGTCGGCGTCGTAGCGCCAGGGCATTCCGCCGTCGGAGATGGGGCTACCCACTCCGGCCGGTGTGAAGAATGCGGGGATTCCGGTTCCGCCGGCGCGCAGACGCTCGGCGAGCGTGCCCTGCGGCGTCAGTTCCACTTCGAGTTCGCCGGCCAGGTACTGCCGGGCGAACTCCTTGTTCTCACCGACGTACGACGCGGTCACCCGTCGGATACGTCCGGCGCTCAGCAAGATTCCGAGACCGTGATCGTCGACGCCGCAGTTGTTGGAGAACACCTCGAGGTCGGTTGCACTCGTTGCTGCGATCGCGTCGATCAATACGTCGGGGATGCCGCACAAACCGAATCCGCCGACGGCCAGCGTTGCTCCGTCGACGATGTCGGCGACCGCGTCCGCCGCGGACTCGTACACCTTTGCTGTCATGTTTTCTCCCTGCCAAGCGTTCATTGAGTAGACACTCACTCACTTCGCTATCCAGTGAACTATCTCCAGTTCACAGGTTCAAGGGATCTTGAATATCAACACAGAACTGATCGACTGCTGACCATCTGAAGAAAATTCGTTCACTGAATGGACGCTAGGATGAACTCATGCCTACTCACGAGCAATCACCGGCCATGGTCGCGCGGGTGGCGGCACTTCTGCGAGCCCTCGGCGCCTCTGAGTCAACGGGCATTTCCACCACTGAATTGGGCAAGGTCACCGGCCTCGCTCGGCCCACCGCGCACCGACTGCTCACGTCTTTGGCTGCCGAAGGACTGGTCGACCGTGACGCACGAACCGGTCGGTGGTCTCTCGGCCCGGAGTTGTACCTCCTGGGCGCCGCGGCCGGAAATCGGTACGACATCACCGACCGCGCTCGCGACATCGTCGACGACCTCGCCCGGGTCACGGGGGAGAGTGCATTCCTCTCGGCACGTCGCGGCGACGAGACCGTCTGCATCTTGAGTCAGGAAGGCAGTTTTCCGCTGCGATCTCACGTGCTGCACGAGGGGAAGCGATTCCCGTTGGGGGTCGCGTCGGCGGGGCTTGCCATCTTGAGCCACCTACCGACGCGGGACGTCGACGACTATTTCGCCCGAGCGAATCTGGAGTCGGAATGGGGTGAGATCCACAGTGAGGCATCAATCCGCGAGCGAATAGAGTCGACGCGTGTCACCGGCTATGCCGTCAATCCAGCCCTCATCGTCGAGGGAAGCTGGGGAATGGGTGCCGCGGTGTTCGACCGCAACGGGCGCCCGGACTGGGCGCTGAGCCTGACGGGAGTGGAAACCCGCTTTCGGCCCACGCGTCATGCCGAGTTGGGAACGCTACTTCTCGAGTACGCTCATACACTGTCGAACCGACTGAAAACGCATGCAGTGGTCTAACTTTCGGGTACCGGTTCGTGCGCAGTAGTAGTTCTTGCCTTCGTGCGTACGTGCGCCTTTTCGCCCTGCGGGCCGAACAGATGCAAGATCTCCACGACCTGTTCATCGGCGGGCCCGAACCAATGGGGCTCGGCGGTGTCGAACTCCGCGACTTCACCGGGGTGCAGGACAACCTCGTTCGTACCCAGAATGAGACGCAGATCCCCAGCGAGGACGTAGAGCCATTCGTAGCCGGCGTGGGTGACGAGCTTCGGTGGACGTGGACCGATCACCTGTTTGAAGACCTGCACCCGGCCCGGATAGCGCGTCAACGGAACGACGGCACTGCCGTTCTTGCGTCGACTCGGGGTGAGATGGACCCGAGGATCGCCCGTGGCGGGAGCGCCGACGAGTTGGTCCAGCGCGACCCGGTGAGCACGCGCGAGCGGTAACAGCAGATCGAGGGTGGGACGACGCTTACCCGATTCGAGTCGCGACAGTGCGCTGACGGAGATGCCGGTGGCGTCGGACAGGGCCTCGAGGGTCAAATCGCGATCCCGACGAAGCGTTCGCAGTCTCGGCCCGATATCGGTAAGCAACTGCTCGAGTTCGGCGTCCATGCGCTCATCTTTGCAGTTTCTGCAAATTTCTTACCGGCTTTGCAGGCTGGGTTGCGACGATCCTTTCGACTGGCGAGCACGGCAGAACACTTCGAGAGATGGAGTCCGAGATGAAACCTTCGAGCGGGATCGACGAACCGCAAGTGATCGGACTTGACGCACGCCGCCGGTGGGGCATTCTGGCCATCTGCTGCACGAGCTTGTTCGTCGTCGGGTTGGACACGACCATCGTCAACGTCGCTCTCCCCGCGATCGGGGAGGGATTCGGCGTCGGAACCGTTGGTCTCGAATGGATTGTCAACGCGTACACACTCGTCTTGGCGAGCTTGCTGATCTCGTCCGGCGCCCTGGCCGACAGGTTCGGTAGAAGGCGGATCTTCCAGATCGGACTGGTCGTTTTCGGGGTGGCGTCGATCGTCTGCGCGCTGGCCCCGTCGGTGGGAGTTCTGATTGCGGCGAGGATCGCGCAGGGAGTCGGTGGGTCGATGCTCAGTCCGGTGGCCCTGGCGATCGTCGTCAACGTGATGACAGACCCGAAGGAGCGAGCCAAGGCGATCGGCGTGTGGGCTGCGGTCTTCGGTCTGAGCATGGCAGCAGGACCGATAGTCGGCGGAGTCCTCATCGAGAGCTTCGGCTGGCGATCCGTTTTCTGGATCAACGTGCCCGTCATCGCAGTCGTTCTCGTGCTGACCGCGGTGTTCGTACCGCAGTCCCGGGCTGAACAACCTCGACGTCTCGACTTACCGGGGCAGGTGCTTCTGATGGTCGTCGTGGGCGGATCCGTGGCTCTGCTCATCGAAGGCCCACGAATCGGGTGGCTGGCCTCCGGTGCAATCGCGGGTTACGTCGCCGTCGCTGCCGCGCTGGCAGCGTTCGTCCGGGTCGAATCGAGAAAGAGCGAGCCGCTCATGGACCCCTCGCTGTTTCGGCACCGACCGTTCACCGGGGCAGTCCTCGGCGCGATCGTGGTGTTCGTGGCACTCAACGCGACGCTGCTTCTGGGCACCTTCTACCTTCAACAGGCGCGTGAAATGACTCCCGCCGCCGCGGGCGCGATGACACTACCGATGGCAGTCGCCGCAACCATCTGTGCGCCGTTGTCGGGGATTCTCGTCGGACGCTTCGGTGCACGATTGCCGTTGCTGATCGCCGGAAGCTTCACCGCGCTCGGCGGACTGTGCCTGGTCTCTCTCGACAACAGCACAGGCACTGCGACGTTGCTAATTGCGTACCTGTTCCTCGGTATCGGCTTCGGTTTCTCGAATGCTCCGATCACCAACACCGCCGTCAACGGACTACCGAGAGCGCAGGCAGGCCTTGCCGGCGGGATCACCTCCAGTGCAAGGCAGTTCGGCGCTGCTCTCGGTGTGGCGCTGGCCGGCGGCATGATCGCCGGCAGCGCACAATCAGACATCGCCGAGGCATCGAGAGCGGGTTGGATCCTTGTCGTCGCATGTGGACTCGTGGTTCTTGTCATCGCCCTGATGTCAGGAGGTTCCGAGAAGACGAAGGGGTGAGGAGTGTGAGTTCACCCTGCGCGGGTGATTCCAACGCCGCTGCCGCCGGATAGAGATTATGGGTATCTGATCGTCGTATCCGAGCGGGGAGTGCCATGTGCCAGACACCAAAGGACGCAACACCGGCCACCGTGACGGTGAATCGCGAAGCGGTCACGCGGTACGCCATGGATGACCGGCAAGATTTTGTCGACGCGGATCGTGGCTTGATCGCACCGTTGCCTGGCAATGTTCTCGGCGACGACGGGCATGTGGTCTTCGACCCCGAGGCATTGGCGTACATCGGCGACGACGTTCCGGCGCCGGACACCGTCAATCCCAGTTTGTGGCGCCAGAGTCAGGTAATTCGCCGGGGTGGGCTCTACCAGGTGACGGATCGCCTCTACCAGGTGAGAAACAACGACATCGCAAACCTGACGGTCGTCGAGGGTGATGAAGGCCTGATCATCATCGACTGCATGGCGGGAGTCGAATCAGCGCGCCAGGGCATGAAGATGATTCGCGAGCACGTCAGCGACAAGCCGGTTGCAGCGATCATCTACACGCACACCCATATCGACCACTACGGCGGAGTCAAAGGCATCATCGACGTCGAGGACGTTGCGTCGGGAAAGGTGCCGATCATCGCGCCGGGCACGATCGCATCGTTCGACAAGTTCGCAATCGGCGAGAATGTTGTCGCCGGCAATGCCATGGCGAGGCGGTCGTTCTATGCCTTCGGCGGATTGCTCGACCTCGGTCCGAAAGGGGCGGTCTCGTGCGGGATCGGCGTGCTCAGCACCAAAGGCCCTCAGATCTCGTATATTTCCCCCACCGACGGCATCACCGAAACCGGAACGAAGCGAGAAATTGCGGGTCTGGAGTTCGAATTCCTCTATGCACCCGATACCGAGGCTCCGGAGGAGATGCACATCTGGATCCCCGAACTCGCTGCACTGACGTGTGCGGAGAACGCCAATCATTCACTCCACAACATCCAGACCCTGCGCGGTGCGCGTACCCGCGATGCCCGCAATTTCGCGCGATACCTGGACGAGACTTTGGAACGGTGGGGCGACGACGCGGCCGTTCACTACGGACCGCACACCTGGCCGGTGTGGGGCAACGAGGACCTCGTTGGCTTCATCGAATCACAAAGGGATACCTACAAATACATTCACGACCAGGCGCTCCGGCTGGCGAACAAGGGATACACGCCGCTCGAAGCCGCCGAGGTGATCGAGCTACCCGAGGAGCTCGGCCGCAAGTGGCACAACCGCGGGTACCACGGAACTCTGCATCATGACGTGCGTGCCGTGTACACCAAGGAACTGGGAATGTGGGACGGCGATCCGGTGACGCTTCATCCACATCCACCGGTCGAGTCGGCGAAGAGGTTCGTCGATCTCCTTGGGGCGCAGAAGATCCTGGATGAGGGTAAGCGAGCATTCGACGCCGCAGACTACCGGTGGGCGGCAGAGATCCTGCACAAGTTGGTGTTCGCTCAACCGGAGAACACCGAGGCGAAGAACCTTCAGGCTGACGTCTACGAGCAGATGGGGTATCAAGCCGAGGGACCTCAGTGGCGAGGTATCTACCTTTCGGCAGCGTTGGAATTGCGTGAGGGCTCGCAACCCCCGCCGTACATCACTGCGAGCGAAGACAGCGTCCTCGCGATGCCCATCGATATCTTGTTCGACTTCGTAGCAGTGCATCTCATCGGAGACAAGGCAACTGACGTCGACCTCCACATCGATTTCGTGTTCACCGATCACGACGACGAGACCTGGACGGCCTGGGTCAGGCGCGGCGTCCTCAATGCCCGCCGGGGAGCGGCGTCGAACACACAACTGACGGTGTCCGGGCCGAAAGCTGCACTGATCGGCGCACTTCTGCAACCGGGTGCGGCTGCGGAACTTGCCAAAGCCGGGAAGATTACGCTCACCGGAGACGAAACGGCGCTGGAGACACTGGGAGGGTTGCTGGATACCTTCGATCCCAGTTTCAATATCGTCACGCCGTGAGGAAGGGATAGTTTTCGATGTGTACACGCTTGGTCTACTTGGGGCCCAACGACACTGTGATCACTGCTCGATCGATGGATTGGAAGGTTGATCTCGGAACTAATCTCTGGGCATTTCCGCGGGGCATGACGCGAGAGGGTTGCGCGGGTCCGAACTCGATTCAGTGGACGTCGAAATACGGAAGTGTTGTCGCAACGGCCTACGACATGTGCACAACCGATGGGGTCAACGAGGCAGGACTGTCTGCAAATCTCTTGTGGTTGGTTGAGTCCGAGTACCCGGCATACGACGGCTCGACTCCGGGTCTGTCCATCGCAGCGTGGGCGCAGTATGTTCTGGATTGTTTTGCGACAGTTCAGGAAGCAGTCGAGGTGTTGGCAGCGGAACCGTTCACCGTCGTGACTGCTGCTGTTCCCGGTGAAGACCGTCTCGCTACCCTTCACATGTCACTCTCGGATGCCAAGGGAGACAGTGCGATCATCGAATACGTCGGTGGACGCGCGACTATTCATCACAGCCGTGAGTACCAGGTGATGACAAATTCTCCGATCTTCGATCAGCAACTCGCGGTCAACGAGTACTGGAAGCAGATCAACGGGACTGTGATGCTGCCCGGAACGAACCGTGCCGCTGACAGATTCGCCCGCGCGTCCTTCTACGTGGATGCGATACCGCAGACGGACGATCCGCGGTCCGCGTTGGCGTCGACGTTCAGTGTCATTCGCAACGTCTCGGTGCCGCTGGGTATTTCGACTCCAGACGAGCCCAACATCTCGTCGACCCGCTGGCGTACGGTGGTCGATCACAAACGCGCGCTCTATTTCTTCGAGTCTGCGATGACCCCGAATACGTTCTGGGTGGATGTGGCGTCGATGGATCTCGGGGAGGGGACGCCCGTCCGGAAGCTCGGGCTGGGCCCGAACGAGAGCACGGTCTACTCCGGAGACTCCACCGACCAGTTCGAACGGGCGGAGGCATTCACGTTCGCAGGAGCGTAGGGATTCGGGGGGACCCACGAAAACCCAATTGTGAAACTTCTTGACATTTCTACTCCGTTCAGATGAAACTTTGTTGCATATTCGGGTTTCGTCAACGGAGGACGGCATGGGCATCACAGTGCAGACACGGAACGATGGTGCGCAGCTCAAACGGCGCAGGGCGCTCGTCGCCGGCTCCGTCGGAAATTTCATCGAGTGGTACGAGTTCGGTGTGTACGGGTTCTTCGCGACGATCATCGCGTCGAACTTCTTCAGCGCCGACGGCTCCGGCGACCTCGAAAGCCTGATCAAGACCTACGCGTCGTTTGCGCTCGCCTTCTTCTTCCGCCCAGTGGGGGCCGCACTGTTCGGTCGACTCGGTGACCGCATCGGCCGACGCCCCACCTTGGTGATCGTTCTTCTGCTGATGTCGGGTGCGACGACCCTGATCGGTGTGCTCCCCACCTACGAGAGCGTCGGAATTCTGGCACCGCTGCTCTTGACGGTTCTTCGGATCCTCCAGGGACTGTCGGCCGGAGGCGAGTTCGGCGGCGCGGTGTCGGTGATGACCGAGTTCGCGCCCCCGGGACGACGCGGACTGTACGGGTCGTGGCAATCGTTCACGGTCGCGCTCGGATTGCTCGCCGGTGCCGGAATCGCGGCGCTCCTCGCGACAGTTCTCGACTCCGGTCAGCTCAACGACTGGGGCTGGCGCATCCCGTTCCTCCTTGCACTTCCGATGGGCCTGGTCGCCCTGTGGCTCAGGCTCCGACTCGAAGAAACGCCGTCGTTCGAGCGTGCCCGCGCAGTCCAGTCCGAACCGACAGTTGATGCGGCGACGCCGGTGGTGCAGCCGACCGTCGGCGAGACCGCCAGGGCGATCCTGCTCGGCATCGGTCGGTTGATGGGTTGGTCTGCGGCGGGTTACACGTTCCTCGTCGTGATGCCGACTTATCTTCAGAGTTCACTCAACGCGACATTCCATCAGGCACTGGTTGCTTCGGTACTTGCCAATGCCGGCTTCGCAGTGACGATTCCGCTTGCGGGCGGGCTCAGTGATCGCATCGGGAGACGCGCGGTCATGCTCACCGGCACCGTTTTGATCTTGGTCCTTGCGTTGCCGCTGCTCAACGTCCTGCAGAATGAGCAGACGTCTCTGACCGCCAAGGGATTTGCAGTGTTTGCCGCCGGCGCCGCAGTGGGACTTGTCGCCGGACCCGGACCCGCCATGCTCTCCGAGATGTTCCCCACCTCGGTCCGGTACACCGGATTGGGACTCGCATACTCCCTGTCCAACGCGGTCTTTTCGGGCTGCGCCGGTCTGATAATCACATGGCTGATCAAGGAAACTTCCAATCTCGATATTCCGGCCTACTTCGTGATGGCAACGTGCGCCGTCAGCGCGATCGCTTTGAGTACCTTGCGAGGAAATGCCCACAAGCGGGCACTCGTCGACTGACCGCAGCTTGCCCGAATGCCGAAACGATCCGAGTAAGGGAAATTTCATGAGAGTCATCGGCCTGATGTCCGGTACTTCGTACGACGCTATCGATGCTGCCGCAGCAGATATCCGGATCGACGGGGACACTCTTGTGCTGACCCCACTGGGGATGGTCAGCGAACCATATTCCGGTGAGTTGCGGGCAGCGGTGGCCGCTGCGGTACCGCCTGCGTCCACCACTGTCGGTCAGATCTGCCAACTCGACACCGAGATCGGGCAGGCATTCGCGGCCGTGGCTGCGCGGGCGAACGCGGAACTGTGTGGCGGCAGTGCGGAATTGATCTCCTCACATGGGCAGACGATGTTCCACTGGGTCGAAGGAGCGCAAGTAAAGGGCACTCTCCAACTCGGGCAGCCGGCCTGGATAGCCGAGAAGACCGGATGCACCGTCGTGTCGGACCTGCGCTCTCGCGACGTGGCGACGGGTGGACAGGGTGCACCATTGGTCAGCGCGTTCGACGTATTGTGGCTCAACGGAAGAACTTCGGGTTCCGTCGCGCTCAATCTCGGTGGCATCGCGAACGTCACTGCTCCGGGTGGCGGCGGTACGACGGCAGATGGTCCCGCAGTACCGATTGCCTTCGACACCGGCCCGGCAAATGCGCTGATCGATGCGGCGGTAAGCGAATTCACTGCGGGGGAGCAGTGGTTCGACCTCGGTGGCGCTCTGGGTGCAGCCGGCACGCCGAACGTCGATCTGCTTGCACATCTACTGAGCGAACCGTATTACACGCAGCCCGCTCCCAAGAGCACGGGCAAAGAATTGTTTCATCGGGACTATCTGCTCGCCGCTCTGCGGGGCTACGAGTCGTTGTCTCTGGCAGACATCGTCGCGACTCTGACTGCACTGACGGCCCGGACCGTCGCCGATTCCGTCAAAGCACTCGCGGCCACCGAAGTGGTGGTGTCAGGTGGTGGCACCAAGAACCCGACGTTGATGGCGATGCTCCGTGACGAACTGGGCGACATCGCGCTTGTCTCTTCGGACGAACTCGGAGTCACCTCCGACATCAAGGAAGCATTGGCTTTCGCGGTTCTCGGCTTCCTCACCGCACACGGATTGCCCGGCAGTATTGCTTCGTGCACCGGTGCGCGTCACGCCAGTGTGCTCGGATCTTTGACGCCAGGAAGCCGTGGGCTGCCTAGAATCACATCGGTGCCGTCAGCTCCGAAAACGATGCGAATCGAGGCGTTATGACTTTGGACCGGAGTGCTCCGGCGTCCGTCGACCTGCTTGCTCGTATTCGCGCATCACTGAGCAGCCTCTCACCTGCCGAGCTGCGGATCGCCGAAATCATCGAAGCCGACCCCAGCCTGGCGTCCACACTGACGGTCAACGATCTTGCCGAACGAGCGTCGACAAGTACGGCGACAGTGGTCCGCACAGCCAAAAGGCTCGGTTTCGAGGGGTATCCCCAGCTTCGTCTGGCATTGGCGGCCATCAGCGGTTCCGCGTCAAGTGATTCGATTCCACTCGGTGTGGACATCGTTGCCGCCGACTCTGCCAGTGAAGTCATGGCCAAACTCGCAGAGTTCGAATCCGAACAACTTAAGGGCACAGCACAATTGACTGACCCTGTTGCACTCGAAGAAGTGGTGTCGCGGATCCGATCCGCCCGCCGGGTCGAGGTGTACGGCATCGGCGCGTCAGGCATCGTCGCGCAAGACCTCACGTTGAAGCTCTCGCGGATCGACGTCAACTGCCGGGTTCATCTCGACCGAGACGCGGCGATGGTCAGCGCCAGTTTGCTCGGGCCGGACGACATAGCAGTGGGAATCTCGCATTCCGGCGAGACTTCTGATGTGGTCGAACCGCTTGCCCTTGCCCGTCGTACCGGGGCGTCGACGGCCGCGATCACCGGCGGGGCGCGGTCGACGCTCGCTGTGCAGTCACACCACGTTCTACTCACTGCCGGTAGAGAATTCGGTTTCCGGTCGGCAGCAATGGCAAGCCGCGCCGGCCAGCTGTTGGTAGTCGACACAATTTTTGCGATGGTCGCGCACTCGCTGCCGAGCGCCCTGTCTGCGCTGCAACGAAGTCATGATGCCATTGCTTCGAAGCGTCACTGACGAGGAGTCGTCGCTGTGATTACTGACGAGGAGTCGTCGCTGTGATTACTGACGAGGAGTCGTCGTAGTGAAATTTGATCGAGGAGGACTCGCCACAATGCAATTGGACATGCTGTCTACCGAGAGACCGAACCCTCTCACCCGCGATCTCGACGTCATGTCGGTGTCGGATCTGCTGACGGTGATGAACCAGCAGGACGCAATCGTGGCCGACGCGGTCGCGGCGGTGTTACCGGCCATCGAAGCCGCAGTCGATTCGATCGTCACCGCTCGGGCACAAGGTGGTCGGCTGATCTACCTGGGAGCTGGGACCAGTGGGCGTCTGGGAGTGCTCGACGCGGTGGAATGCCCTCCGACTTTCGGGACCGATCCAGGCGAGGTGATCGGAATCATCGCCGGTGGCCCGGGAGCGTTTCTGAACGCCGTCGAGGGAGCAGAGGACGATCCGCGAGCGGCTGGGGCCGACCTCGACGCAATCTCGTTGAACGCCACGGACGTCGTGGTGGGTCTGGCGGCGAGTGGTCGTACTCCCTATGTCATCGGGGGACTCGACCATGCCCGCGCACTCGGCGCCGCAACAGTGGCAGTCTCGTGCAACCGAAATGCGGCAATGAGTTCGCACGCCGGAGTGGCCATCGAAGTGGAGACCGGCCCCGAGATCCTCACCGGATCGACGAGGCTCAAGGCCGGGACTGCACAGAAGATGGTGTGCAACATGCTTTCGACGGCAAGCATGGTCCGTTCCGGCAAGGCGTTTCACAACCTGATGGTCGACCTTCGGCCTACCAACGCCAAACTGGTCGATCGTGCAAACCGGATCGTCGCGGCAGCCACCGGAGTGGATACCGAGATCGCTTCGGAGACCATCGAGAATGCCGACGGTCATGTGAAGGCAGCGGTCGTCATGTTGTTGGCCGAATGCGACTTCGCCGAAGCAACCGAATTGTTGGATCGCGCTTCGGGTTCCGTACGCGAGGCCATCGTCGGAGCCGGCAAGAGCAGAGAGGAAGCCTGAATGGAAATCGTCATAGTTCCCAGTCCGGAAGACGGCGGGCGAATCGCTGCCGACATCGTTTGCGGCGCAATCGAAAACGGAGCGCGGACGCTCGGCCTCGCGACGGGATCGTCACCGCTGCACACGTATCGGGAGCTGATCAAGCGGCATCGAGAATCGGGAGTGTCGTTCGCGGCGATGAGCGCGTATCTTCTCGACGAGTACGTAGGTCTCACGCCCGATCAGCCGCAGTCCTACGCGCACACCATCCGCACGGAACTCGTCGATCACCTCGACATCGACAATGCGCGAGTGTTCAGCCCCGACGGGGGAGCCGCGGATCCCAGTGAAGCTGCACGGCGTTACGACGCTGCCATCGTCGACAACGGTCCCATCGACGTGCAGATTCTCGGCATCGGTCTCAACGGGCACATCGGCTTCAACGAGCCGTCCTCCTCACTCACATCGCGTACCCGAGTGAAGACCTTGACCGAAAGGACCCGCGCCGACAACGCGCGGTTCTTCGCAGACCCAGCCGATGTGCCGCATCACGTGATCACGCAGGGTCTCGGAACCATCAGTGATGCAAAGCATCTTGTGCTGATTGCGGAGGGGGCGCGCAAAGCCCCCGCGGTCCGGGCTGCGATTGAAGGTCCGGTGTCGGCGTTCTGCCCGGCATCGGTACTTCAGTTGCATCCGCACGTGACAGTCGTCGTCGACGAGGCAGCGGCCGGTGAACTCCAACTGGCGGACTTCTACCGCTACACAACCGAGCACAAGCCGGCCGAGCAGGGTTACTGAAAAGCGGGTTACTGAAAAGCGGGTTACTGAAAAGCGGACTTGATCTCCAGCGCAGTTGAGGTCCTAGCCTCGGGGCATGATCAACGCTAGAGGTTCAGCGGTATCCCCGCCGGCGGCGCCCCGGATTTTCTCACCACCGCTCAGGGTCGCGATCGTCGGAGCAGGGCCGGCGGGAATCCACGCTGCCGGCGCTCTCGCTGAACTGGCTCCTGGCACCAAGATAGACATGTTCGAGCGTCTACCGACGCCGTACGGACTCGTGCGCTACGGTCTCGCCCCAGGGCACGCCGAGTCCGAAAAGTTCGTCGATTCTCTACACACCGTGCTGGTCGCCAGTGACTTCCGGCTGTTCTGCAACGCAGAGATCGGAAAGGACCTTTCCGTCGAGGACCTACGTTCTTCCTACGACGCGGTGATCATTGCAACCGGTGCGCCGCGGGATGCACTACTCGACATTCCAGGCGTCGAGCTTCCCGGTTCATTCGGGGCCGCCGATTTTGTCGGTTGGTACAACGATCACCCCGACGCCCCCCAACATTGGCCCCTGCACGCCGAGTCGGTGGCAGTGATCGGCGGCGGCAATGTCGCGCTCGATGTCACGCGGATGCTCCTCGCCGAGGCGCAATCGCTGCAGGCCACGGACGTCTCCGACGAAGTTCGGGAAGGGATCGCCGGCAGTCGCGTTCGTGAAGTACACATCTTTGTCCGGCGCGGACCCGCCGACGCTCGATTCTCCCCGAACGAGTTGCGCGCTCTCGGTGAACTACCCGGCGTAGATGTTGTCGTCGATGCTGCCGATGTCGCGCCGGACCGGCATATCGAGCGGATGACAAAACAGTTGGTGCACACCCGACTGGCAGTCGAGACACTCCGTAGTTTCGCGGACACTGCACCTGCCGACCGAACTGCCCAGCGTCGAGTTCACCTGCACTTCTACCGACAGCCCGTGGAGATTCTCGGTAACGGGAAAGTCGAGGCACTCCGCGTCGAGCGGACTGACCCCGACGGCTACGGTCACGTCACCGCTTCGGGTGTCTGTACCGACTATCCGGTTCAAGCTGTGTACCGGGCAATCGGATTCCTCGGCACGCCACTTGCCGGGGTGCCCTTCGATCACGGGCGCGGCATAGTTTCGCACCGGAGCGGCGCGGTGGTCGACGAGAGCGGTCTACCGATCGCGGGCTTGTTCGTGACCGGTTGGATGAAGCGCGGTGCCGCGGGGCTGATCGGTGCGGCGCGGCCAGACGCCCGCCAAACAGTCGAAACGATGCTGCGCCAACTTGATTCGTTCGGCGGGCGCCGAGCAGATCGCAGCCGGATCGAGGAGGTCCTCGCGGCCGGCGATCTGTTTCCCGTCGATTGGGAAGGATGGCTTCGTATCGATGCCGCCGAAAAGGACCTCGGTGTCGAGCACGGTCGTCCACGCGTCAAGATCGGTGACCGCGAAGAACTCGTTCGTATCGGCACGAAGTCGGCAGTTCACGCCGAATAGATTCGCTGGGGTCAGAGGTACCGCCGGGGTTACGCTGAAATGAGTCGCCTCGATTCATCGTGCTCGAGGTGCGGAGCAGAACTCATGAATGAACGTGGTGCGCAGGCCAGTGACGCGACAGTCGCGAGCGGGCCCCTGACCGAACGGGGCACCGTCACCGAGTTGCGCCTGTCCGCACTGCCGGTAGTACGCGGCGAATCGAACGATGCCGACGGTCTCGGGCGCCTGGTCGGGGACTGGGAGGGAGGACGAACCCCGTCCGACCTGAGTGAATATCTGCCCGATCCAGCCAAGATTCGTCGGGGCGCGCTGATCGAACTGGTCGGAATCGACATGGAGTACCGCTGGCTGAAGAATGACGGTCCGAAACGACTCACGGAGTATTGCGCCGAGTACCCGGAATTGCTCGAAGAGCCACTACCGGCCGAGCTTCTGTACGAGGAGTTCCGGCTGCGGAAGCAGGGCGGGGAGGACGTCGTAGCGGCCGAGTACCTCAGCGAGTTCCCTTTGCAAGCAGAGGGTTTCGAGCGGTTGTTCGACCGTGATTCGATGGCCGGTCGAGAAGACGTGATGATGTTGGGGCTCTCGGGTTTCGACGAGTTCGAGATCGGGCAGCGCCTCGATGATTTCGAACTGGTGTTGGAACTCGGGCACGGTGCATTCGCCCGAGTGTTCCTGGCACGGCAACTGTCGATGCAGCGGTGGGTTGCGTTGAAAATCTCGCGCAACGTCGGGGTCGAGCCGCAGACTCTCGCCCAACTCGACCATCCCAACATCGTTCGCGTCTTCGATCAACGGCTGCTCGAGGAACGCGCACTGCGAGTTCTGTTCATGGAATACGTGCCAGGCGGGACCTTGCTCGACGTGGTCAAACTTGTCCGCGTGACACCGCAGGCTCAGCGGTCCGGACAACTACTTCTCGACGCCATCGATCAGACCCTGGCGAAGAAGGGAGAGATGAAACCGAGCGAGACGAGTTTACGGAGCGAGATCGCAGCGATGTCGTGGCCGGAGACCGTGGCCTGGATGGGAATGAGACTGGCCGACGCCCTCGAGTACGCGCGTGAGCACGGCGTACTACATCGGGACATCAAGCCGGCGAACGTACTTCTCAGTGTCGAAGGCATTCCCAAACTCGCTGACTTCAACGTCAGTTCGAGCGAGGAGGTCTCGACCGAGGACGCTGCCTGTTTTGTCGGAGGCTCGCTCGCCTACATGTCTCCAGAGCAGTTGGAGGCCTGTGCCGTGGGGTCTCCCGGCACACTCGACACCCGTAGTGACATCTATGCGCTCGGTGTGATGCTGTGGGAACTCCTCACCGGGAGTAGGCCTTTCACGGACGACGGCACGGGGGAGAACCCACCGTCGCCCAAGAAGGCGCTCGAGGCACGTCGGCGTGGGGTGGATCCCGCGGCCGAGGCCCGGTTACCGGACGACTGCCCGCCGGCGCTGCGCCGAGTACTGGTGAAGTCTCTTTCGCCCGAGAGAGACGGAAGGTGGTCTGGCGGACGAAAGCTTGCCCGTCAGTTCGCACTGTGTCTGGACCGGTCTGCCCGGAACCTGGTGGACCCACCGGAAGGGAGCCCGCGTTCGACGTTGTGGAAGTGGGCACTGCCGATTCTTCTGGCCGCGATCGGAATTCCGAATCTCCTGGCGGCGGGCTACAACTACTACTACAACAAGATGCTGATCATTTCGGGACTCTCGCCCCAGGCTCAGCAGCACCTCGAGCAGGTTCATCTGGTCATCGGGGTGGCCGCGTTCTCACTCGGTGCCGCGGCGATCCTGTATTGGTGCCGGCTTGCGCTCACTGTGCCTCACGGACTGCGTCACGGTCAGACGTACAGCGCGGAGGTCTTGAACAAAGCGCGTACCGCGACGCTGAACGTCGGACACCGCGCGGTGGTGATCGCATTCGGTCTGTGGGTCCTGGCCGGTATCGCATATCCAGTTGCGTTGCAGATTGCCGCCGGAGGAATTCCGCAACGAGCATACGTGCACCTGATGTCGTCGCTGGCAGTGTGCGGCGCCGTCGCAGTCGCGTATCCGTTCTTCATCCTGACGTACTACTCGGTTCGATGTCTGTATCCGATCTTGTTGTCACACGGCGAGTTACGAAGCGACGACGGACGCGATATTCGCTCGTTGGGTCGGAGCAGCACGCGTTACCTCGCAGTCGCGGCGTCGGTTCCACTGGTGGGAATCGCGGGACTCAGTTTTGTCGGTTCCGGGGCCGGGGAGGAACTCAACGCAACCGTCCGTGCGCTGTGTCTGGGCGGGATCGCGGGCTTCATCGTTGTGTATCAACTGTTTCGACGGATCGAAAGTGATCTCCGAGCACTGCTGCGCGTTGTGTCTCTCGAGGTGTCGGCGTCTCCGTAATTGCCTGACAACCGCACCCGGGTTGGCCTATTTGGCAGTGCTCTTGCGCGGTCGGCTGCGACGAACTGCTTTGGTGGGCGGCGGAGACTTCTCTTCTGATTCTTCCTGAGGGTCGTCGCGCCAGTGAATCTCGATTTCTATCTCGACCTCGTTACCGTCGACTTCGATCTCGAGTTCCCACCGAACCTGTTCCGGAACACTGATTTCGATCGAGTCCCCACCCGACCCCAGTTCCACTTCCGATCCACTGGCGAGGGCCTGGCCGAGGGCGATGAGTCGGTCGGCGACTTCCTGCCGTGAGAGTTGTGACTTCCTCTTGATCTCCAATTTGGGCACGATCACTCCTGACCTCGGCGGATTCTCCCCTTCACCGTAGTTGGAACAAACGGAAGATTGTTACCTTTGGACGATGTCGACCCGCTACCACGTCACCTCCGCCTTGAACCGTGCGTCGATCCAGCGGTATGGATTGGACTGGCGCCGAATGGGCTCAGCTCGCGGAATCGCAGGAAGTCTACGAGCAGAGCAGGAGGGATGCTTCCTCGCCAGCGACGAGGGCGAACGGGACTGGTTTGTCAGAATGAACAACACCGGCGGCGCGGTTGACGTATGGGAAGTCGACGGTATCGACGCTGCATCTCTTGTTCAGTCGCCGGAGGGGCACTACTACTTCCCCGGCGTCATCGCCGCCGCTGAACTGCGACTGGCGCAACAAGACCTACCCCCAGTTCATCTCCCATGATTCCCGGGCCCGTTCGTCCTGTTCGGAGCGCTGACGAATCGGTCGGCAAATCTGCGTAGGCGAGGATTTTCGCGAAAGTCTGGGTTCAGTCCAGAAGATTGCGCAATAGTGGAAAGGTGCCTTCGACGCCGGATTATGCAGCCCAACTGCGTAACGCTGAGCTTCGCGTGACTCGTCCCAGAGTCACGGTGCTCGAGGTTGTGCATGCACGCCCACACGCAGCCACCGAGACTGTCTTCGATGCTGTGCGGGCTGTTCTGCCAGGGGTGTCGCGGCAGGCGGTCTACGACGTGTTGCACGCTCTCACCGACGCCGGGCTGATCAGGCGGATCCAACCGTCCGGATCGGTGGCGCTGTACGAGTCTCGCGTCGGTGACAACCACCATCACGTCGTCTGCCGGTCCTGCGGGGTCGTTGCAGATGTCGACTGTGCAGTCGGAGAGGCACCGTGCTTGACGCCGTCGGCGCACAACGGCTTCGTCCTCGATGAAGCCGAGGTCATCTACTGGGGCCTGTGTGCCGACTGTTCGACAACTCAGAGTTTGCGATCACACCCGTGATCGAAGTCCGTTCTACTCGCTCATGGAGGGATTACCGTGTCCGATAGTTGCCCGGTTGCTCACGATGGAAACACCGCGAGCACCAGCGAAAGTGAAAACCCCGCGATCCCGTCTCCGACACCGACCGGGAATCGTCCGAGAACCAACCGGGACTGGTGGCCGAATCAGCCGGATCTCTCTGTCTTGCATTCACATTCGTCGAAGTCGAATCCCATGGGTGCCGACTTCGACTACGCCCAGGAATTCGCCAAACTCGATGTCGAGGCGCTCAAGCGCGACGTCATCGCGCTGATGACGGCGTCGCAGGATTGGTGGCCGGCCGACTACGGACACTACGGCGGACTCTTCGTGCGTATGAGCTGGCATGCTGCCGGCACCTATCGCATCGCAGACGGCCGCGGCGGTGGCGGTCAGGGCGCTCAGCGTTTCGCCCCGCTCAACAGTTGGCCGGACAACGCCAGCCTCGACAAGGCACGTCGCCTGCTCTGGCCGGTCAAGCAGAAGTATGGAAAGCAGGTTTCCTGGGCCGACCTGCTGGTGTTCGCAGGCAACTGCGCTCTGGAGTCGATGGGGTTCAAGACCTTCGGCTTCGGCTTCGGCCGAGAAGACATCTGGGAGCCCGAGGAGATCTACTGGGGTCCTGAGGACACCTGGCTCGGCGACGAGCGCTACAGCGGAGACCGTGAGCTGTCCGGACCGCTCGGCGCAGTTCAGATGGGCCTGATCTACGTCAATCCCGAAGGACCCAACGGACAACCGGACCCGGTAGCGGCCGCCCGCGACATCCGAGAAACCTTCGCTCGCATGGCGATGAACGACGTGGAAACGGCCGCGCTGATCGCCGGCGGCCACACCTTCGGCAAGACACACGGTGCCGGTCCGGCCGACCTCGTCGGACCCGAACCGGAAGGCGCACCCGTCGAGCAACAGGGACTGGGCTGGAAGAGCGCCTTCGGTACGGGCGTGGGTAAGGACGCGATCACCAGTGGTCTCGAGGTCGTGTGGACTCCCACTCCGACGAAGTGGGACAACACTTTCCTGGAGATTCTGTACGGATACGACTGGGAGCTGACCAAGAGCCCGGCGGGTGCGTGGCAGTGGATCCCGAAGGATGGCGCGGGGGCCGGCACGATCCCGGATCCGTTCGATTCGACGGCCGGACGTACTCCGACGATGCTGACCACCGACCTCTCCCTACGCCTGGATCCGACGTACGAGAAAATCACACGGCGTTGGCTCGATCATCCCGAAGAATTCGCTGAAGAGTTCGCCAAGGCTTGGTACAAGCTCCTGCATCGCGACATGGGACCGGTCACGCGTTACCTGGGACCGTGGGTTCCCGAACCGCAGTTGTGGCAGGACCCGGTTCCCTCGGCCGATGATCAACTGATCGGGGACGCGGACATCGCGATCCTCAAGAGTCGACTTCTCGATTCCGGGCTGTCCGTCTCACAGTTGGTATCGACCGCGTGGGCGTCGGCTGCGAGCTTCCGCAGCACTGACATGCGCGGCGGCGCCAACGGTGCTCGAATTCGCCTGGAGCCGCAGAAGAACTGGGAAGTCAACGAGCCCGCAGCCCTCTCCGCGGTGCTTCAGACCCTCGAGCGAGTTCAGCAGGAATTCAACCAGGCTGGTGGAGCCAAGGTTTCACTTGCCGACCTGATCGTTCTGGGTGGTACAGCGGCAGTCGAGCAGGCCGCGAAGAACGCCGGACAAGACATCACGGTCTCGTTCACGCCGGGACGTACGGATGCGACTCAGGAGCAGACAGACGTCGACTCGTTCGAGGTACTCGAACCCCGGGCCGACGGATTCCGGAACTACCTCAAGGGAGGGGAGAAGATTCCGGCAGAGATTCTGTTGGTCGACCGCGCGTACATGCTGTCGCTGACCCCGCCCGAGGTGACAGTTCTGGTCGGCGGACTTCGCGCGCTGAACGCGAACTTCGCCAAGACCGGCCACGGGGTGTTCACCGACCGTCCCGAGACGTTGACCAACGATTTCTTCGTCAACCTTCTCGACATGGGTACCGAGTGGAAGCCGTCGAAGACGGAAGAGAACGTCTACGACGGGGTTGATCGGGCGACTGGAGATCCGAAGTACACGGCAACTGCGGTCGACCTTGTTTTCGGATCGAATTCGCAACTGCGCGCACTCTCCGAGGTGTACGCCAGCGAAGACGCGAAGCAGAAGTTCGCCGAGGACTTCGCTGCCGCCTGGACCAAGGTGATGGACCTCGACAGGTTCGACGTCAACTGATTCAGCAGATTAGCCGACGGCGCCCCGCGAGCTTTGTTCTCGCGGGGCGCCGCCGTTTCCCGCACGATAGCGTGGTCATGTGGCCGATCAATTTGCGCTGGTACCAGCGGTGTACGTGATGTTTCGTCGAAGCAACCCGGCGCAACGGCCGGAGGTGCTGTTGCAGTTGCGTGAGGGCACCGGTTTCATGGACGGATACTGGGCTCACGCTGCTGCGGGACACGTCGAACTGGGGGAGTCGGCACTCGATGCGGCTGTCAGGGAGGCCGCGGAAGAACTTGGCGTGGAGCTGCTGTCCTCGGAACTGAAGCCACTCACCGTATTGCATCGCCGACATGCGGAAGGGTTCGACCCGGTGGATCAACGAGTGGACTTCTTCTACGAATGCCGCACGTGGTCGGGTGAACCACGCCGGATGGAGCCGTTGAAATCTGCAGATCTGCGGTGGTGGCCGGTTGACGAACTCCCGGAGAAGTTGGTCGACCACGAGCGTTTCGTGATCGAAGCCCACCACGCCGGTCAGCTCGCACCCATCCACAGTTACGGGTTCTGACCGAGCGAGGATCCAATTCAGGCTTCGCTCGCAACGATGACCGGGCAGTGAGCTTTTCGAATCATTGCACTGCTCGTGGTGCCGAGAGCGGTGTCGTCGAACGAACCTCGGCCGCGCCGGCCCACGACGAGAAGCCTTGCTTCGGTGGAGAGTTGTTCCAGAATGGCAACCGAGGGGCCGTCGAACTCGATCTGTCGGATGGTGACGCCGGGGTAGAGCGTGGCCCAACCTGACAGTTGCCACGTCAGCGGCGTCGAATGCTGGGGCGCGTGCCCGGCTTCGAAGTTTCGACTCAGCTCGGCCTCCGGCGGGGCAGCGTGCACAACGACCAGTTCGGTGTTCGCCGCCTCGGCTTCCTTGAATGCAATGGCCAGAGCACTTTCGCTGTAGGCGCTTCCGTCCAAACCGACGACAACGGGAAGATCAGCCGTAGCCTGGCTTTCACACGAAGTTCCGACTGTTGCGAATGAACATGCCGGGGCGGGTGCAGTGAGATCGTCCAGTTGAGTGACGATCAAGGGGTTGACGATCAAGGCGGCCTCGGACGTCAACGCGGTGAGGATTGCGGTGTTCTCCCCGGAGATCAGATCGGTCCGGATCCGAAGATCTGGCGACACCGACTCTGCGATCTGAATGGCTTCCATGAACAGGCCGGTCGGTGATGCCGAGGTATTCGGATCGCCGGTGTTCGGATCTGCGGAGTTCGGAGCTACGAAAACTATTCGCATCCAGAGACTGTGGCGATGCGCGAACTCGGCCGCCCACGTGATCACGTCGGTGCGCAGCGGGGATCCATCGATGCACACGACGACCGCTCCGTCTGCGGACCACTCCGAGGTGAAGAGATCAGTCGAAAGTTGGGAGGTCATTCCGAGCTCCTCGCGTTATGTCTGTCGAAGGTTCTGCTGAATGCGAACTGGCTTGCAGGACAGTGCCGAACAGCAATCCTGCAACTACTATCGAGCAAGCGGCAGTTGTCAGGGGCAACCACACGAGCGTCGTGACTGCGAACATGAGGACGAGCAACGGCATCAGGAGATGGCCGGGTTTCGCTCGGCGTTCAACCTGCTGACTTTCTGCCCAAGCTCGATACTTCGTGCCGTCATTCATGTCGTTTCACCTCTGTGCTTACCGTGGAAACCGGCTTGTGACCAAGCAGTCCGACGTGCGCCTCGTCGCGCATCCTCTCGACCATGTGGGGGTAGTGCAGTTCGAATGCCGGCCGTTCACTGCGGATTCGGGGGAGTTCGGTGAAGTTGTGTCGTGGTGGCGGGCAGGACGTCGCCCATTCGAGTGAGTTTCCGAATCCCCAGGGATCGTCGACCGTCACGATCCTGCCGTACCGATAGCTCTTGAAAACGTTCCAGATGAACGGAATCGTCGAGGCTCCGAGCACAAACGCGCCGACGGTCGAGATCGTGTTGAGAAGAGTGAAATTGTCCGATGGCAGGTAATCCGCGTACCGCCGAGGCATACCCTGAGCGCCGAGCCAATGCTGGACGAGAAATGTCGCGTGAAAGCCGATCAGAGTCAACCAGAAATGGATCTTGGCGAGCTTCTCGTCCAACATTCGGCCGGTCATTTTCGGGAACCAGAAATAGATTCCGGCGTATGTCGCGAACGCGATTGTTCCGAAGAGGACGTAGTGGAAATGCGCGACAACAAAGTACGAGTCGGTGACATGAAAGTCCAGGGGCGGGCTTGCGAGAATTACGCCGGAGAGTCCGCCGAACAGGAATGTGACCAGGAAGCCGACGGAGAACAGCATCGGCGACTCGAAAGTCAACTGCCCCTTCCACATCGTGCCGATCCAGTTGAAGAACTTGACTCCGGTGGGAACTGCGATCAAGAAGGTCATGAACGAGAAGTAGGGGAGGAGAACGGCGCCGGTTGCGTACATGTGGTGCGCCCACACAGCGATCGACAGAGCTGCAATTCCCAGTGTTGCGTAGACCAATCCGGTGTATCCGAAGATCGGCTTGCGGCTGAAGACAGGGAAGATCTCGGAGACTATGCCAAAGAACGGAAGCGCCAGAATGTAGACCTCGGGATGGCCGAAGAACCAGAACAGGTGCTGCCACAACATGACTCCACCTGTCGCGGGGTCGAACAAATGCGCTCCCAGGTGCCGGTCCACCCACAGCCCGATCAAGGCAGCAGCGAGCAGCGGAAAAACGAGGAGGATCAGCATGCTGGCGACCAGCGCATTCCACGTGAAGATCGGCATGCGGAACATCGTCATCCCGGGGGCCCGTAGGCAGACGATCGTCGAAACGATGTTGACTGCGCCGAGGATGGTGCCGACGCCGCCGAGAGTAAGCCCGATGATCCACAGGTCGGCACCCATACCGGGGGAGTGGAGTTCGCTGGTGAGTGGCACGTAAGCGGTCCAGCCGAAATCTGCTGCACCACCGGGTGTTACGAACCCGGCGGAGGCGATCAGGCCGCCGAAGAGATACAACCAGTAGCTGAACGCATTGAGCCGCGGGAAACACACGTCCGGCGAGCCGATCTGCAGCGGCATGAGGTAGTTGGCGAATCCGAAGAAGACCGGGGTCGCGTACAGCAAGAGCATGATCGTGCCGTGCATGGTGAACAACTGGTTGTACTGCTCGTTTGACAGGAATTGCATTCCCGGGACAGTCAATTCCATGCGCATGAGCAGCGCCATCAGTCCGCCGATCAGGAAGAAGGCAAACGATGTCACGATGTACATCAGCCCGATCATCTTGTGATCGGTGGTCCTCAGGATCTCGACCAGTTTCGAACCCTTCGGAGCGGTCCGGGGAGTTGCGCCGACGTGGATATCGACCTCGTCGACCGGCCGGGGCGCGAGATCAACCACGACGGCCGCCTGTGCGCATCGACGTGACGAAATACCGAGAATTCTTGGGACTGTGGAACATAAACGCAATGATCGCGGCGGCCACGACCTCGGACGAGGGGAAAAGGTCCCGAGGATCGGACAGGGCGGCATGGCGTAGATCACGTGGTCCGGTACGGTCGAATGACAATTGTCCTTGCGGATGGAAAGCGAGTTGTCATGGCATGTCGTATCAGTGAATTGGTGCTCGGTTGCCGGGATCCTGAGGTTCTGGGGCGGTTCTGGTGCGAGGTCCTGGACTTCGTCGTGCTCGATCGAATGCACGACGGTTCTCTGGAGATCGGCCCGCGCGAAGGGTTCGGCGGTCCGCAGCCGACGATCATCCTCAGTCGCAGAGACGAACCGGAGAAGGGTAAGCCCCGCCTGCATATCGACGTCAACGCCACCGACCGCGATCAGGAAGCCGAACTGGAACGCTTATTGGGTCTTGGTGCGCGGCCGACCGACATCGGCCAGACGGGGCAGGAACAATGGCATGTCCTGGCCGATCCAGAAGGTAACGAGTTCTGCCTGCTCAAGGCCCAACTGGATCCGCTCTGACGCTCAACCGTGCTGGATTGACAACGGACTTCGCCTGGGGCTCAGCGGAACTCGCCACACCAATTCGGTGACGCCGTTCTCGCTGGTGATGTTGCTCGAGCCGCCGCACTGACGAGCGCGGGTCGCCAGGTTGTCGAGACCGTGGATTCTGGTTGCCTGGTCGATTCCCACACCGTCGTCGACGATGCTGATGACAAGATCTTCCGTTGCCCGGATGGTGACGTCGATGGCGTTGGCATGGGCGTGCCGCAGAGCATTGCTCAACCCTTCGCGCACAACGGCTTCGGCGTGCGGGGCGAGTCGAGCCGGGACGGAACTGTCGATGGTCCCCTCGAAAGTGACGCTGGGAGTGATCGACGAGTGACCGGACAGACCGTTGACGGCGTCGAGTAATCGGCGTCGCAGGCTTGTGGGAGTCGACATCTCGCTCGTGTGGAGGTCGAAGACTGCGGTGCGGATTTCGCGGACCGTTCGATCGAGTTGATCAACGGAGTTGTCCAACACCGTGCGAATGGTTTCCTCGTCGCCGGGACGTTGCAATGCCCCCTGCAAACTCAATCCGGTGGCGAACAACTGCTGAATGACGTGGTCGTGAAGATCACGCGCGATTCGGTCTCGATCTTCGAGGACGTCGACCAGTCGCTCTTTTCGTTGTTGTTCGGCGAATTCGACAGTGACAGCGGCGATGTCGGCCATTGCCGTCAGCTGCTCGATCTCATCGACGCCCCACGGACGATCGCTGCGGCGTGACGCGAAGAGGACGCCGCCGCCGAACGAGGTTCCCGACAATGGGAGTGCGACGACGGATTCCTCGCTGGAAACATGCAGTGCCGGAACAGCACTGGCGCTGGGGGCGGAAATCGTTCGCCGGCTGCGGGCAGCTTCGTCGATCACGGTTCCGGAAAGATCGAGAACTGTGCCGTCCGAGACGGTCATCCCGCGAGTCCGGGATTCTGCGACGTGAACACCCGGCCCTTCGCCGAGGTCGTAGCGAACTATGCACACCAGATTGCCGTCGGTGAGACGGCGCGTCGTGCGAACCAGTTCGGCCAGTGTCTCGTCGCGAGATCCTCCACTGAGCAGGCGTGCGTTTACGGCGGCGACGGCCTTGAGCCACGCTTCCCGCGTTTGGGATTCCTCGAACAGACGCGCATTGTCGATGGCGATGCTCGCAGCGTTTGCCAGAATCTGGAGTACGGCCTCGTCACGGTCGTCGAATGCAGTCCGTTCCGAGCTGTCCGCGAGGTAGATGCTGCCGAACACCTCGCCCCTGACGAAGATCGGAACACCGAGAAACGTGTCCATCGGTGGGTGATTGGTTGGAAACCCCGCCGAGGACGGGTGTGAGGCGATTCGGTCGGTTCGAACCGGACAAGGTTCTTGAACGACCAGGCCCAGCAGTCCGTGACCTTCGGGAAGATGCCCGATCTTGGCAACCTGCCCCTGATTCAAACCGGAATGGATGAAGCGGGACAAGCGGCCGTCGGGAGACTTCACGCCGAGCGCACCGTAGTCCGCTTCGAGCACATGTCTTGCGACGTCGACTATCTGTTGCAGCGTTTCGTCGAGTTGGAGGGTGGACCCGACTGTCAATACGGCACTGAGCAGCTTGGGAATTGCAGTCGGGTTGAGGGCAGTCAGCTCTGCGCTTCCGGCGATGTCGCCGAAAAGGCTGAGCATGAGCGCGTCGCGGCTACCTGGCATGGTGTGTGCCTGTAGTGGCGGAGAATGGTGAACCGGACGGCGTCAGTAGGTGTGTGGTCGCCTGTCCTGATGGATCCGGGTAAGCAGTGCCCGCACGAAGCTTGGTCGCCAGTACTGCAGCCTGCGTTCGACGTTCGAGACCTAATTTTTCGAGGATGCGTGAGACATAGTTCTTGACTGTTTTCTCCGAGAGTTCCGCGTGCGTGCTGATCTCTCGATTGCTCAGCCCCTTGCCGATCAACTCGAAGATCAACAGTTCCTGATCGGTCAACAGTGCTGCCGCAGTGCCCGACTCCTGCTCGGATCGGATGCGCCGGACCAAACCGACCACCGCCTGAGTGTTCAACAGCGATTTGCCGGTGGCGACCGTACGGATCGCGGATACCAGGTCGTGGCCGCGGATGTTCTTGAGGACGAATCCGCGTGCGCCGGCGATCAGGGCGTCGAGTAGGGCGTCGTCGTCGGAGTACGACGTGAGCATCAACGTGGCCGCTTCCGGACAGGTCGACGCCAGTTCCCGGCACAGTTCCACACCGTTGCCGTCGGGAAGTCTGACGTCCATGACGACCACGTCGGGTCGGCATTCGGGTATTCCGTCCGAAGCTTCGCGAACACACGACGCCTCGCCCACAACGTTGAGTCCCGATACCTGATTCAACAGGTCTGCCAATCCACGACGGACGATCTCGTGGTCGTCGACCAGATAGATGCCGATCGTCACGGTGGTCACCTCTTCCAGCTCGCGCCTGCCATCGATGTTACCGGACGGTAATGTACTGGCAAGGACGGGTTGTTCGTCAAACGGTCGACAAAAAACCCGCGTCGAACGGTGCGAGACCGAGTGTCGATTGCACAGAGTCAAAGGTCCCGATCGCGACGAGATATGGATCACCGAGGTACGGCTAGGCGATCAGTGTGAAGTGAATGTGATTGCGCCGGTGCCGTTTCGATCGTTTCAGTCCGTAGGCGCGAGTTCGACCGAAACGTAAACTCCCTTGCCTTTTCGATGTGCGAGGGCTTCGCCAGGACGATCGATACCGTCCAGTTGGAGAACGATGGGGCCTTGTTCCGGATAGAAATTGCGCCACCAGCTTTTCTTGTCCGGCATGGCAACTCCGATCGTCACATGGTCGCCTTTTCTTTTGTAGGACACGGGCGCGCTGAAGGTACGTCCCGATTTGCGGCCGACGTAGGTGATGACGGTCATTGAACGGCCGAGTAATTTGCCCACGATCGGAGCGCCGATCAGTGGTTGGACCACTACGTTGACGGCGGCGGATACACGTTGGAAAGTGTTCACAAGAAGCCCTTTCGCTTCGGATGCTGCACGGATTCGAACGCTGCACGGAAATGGTGCGTGCTGTAGTTCTATCCTGCTCGACGGTGATTGTCGCGTGGCAGAAATTGGTACAAACCGGTGCGCCGAAGCGAGTAGCGTGGGGGTACGTCGAGGGTCATTCGTATATGCGCGGTCAAGCCATGTCGTCCTCGACGCCAACCCGGTCTGTGGTCGAACGGCCGAGAACTGGAGCGCCTGTATGGCGTCGAACCCGTCCGATGTGTCGAATGCACCAGGGCAAGCCGAGTCGACAGACGCGGATCAGAAAACGCCGTCCATCTGCCCTGCGTGTCAGCACAGTATGGAATCCCACGATCCGCTCGGCGTTCGGTTCTGCGCAGTGACAGCCGACCGCGGTCTCGATCGAAAGTGCATCTGCGCTGCCGATCGTGAGGAGATGCAGCACTATTCGCGATACTGAGCTTTCGGGCTGAACAGCGCCCGAGATCCTTCAATTCGCAACGCCTGAACCGCTATTGACGGCGGTACAAACGCGGTCTAGATTAAACGAATCAAATTCGATTAATTGCGGAGGTGCTGGAAGTGGAGGCCGAACTTCTGTTCGTCGGAGGCACGATTCGTACGGGGGACTCGGCCCGCGGTGTCAGTGACGCATTGGCCGTTGCAGGCGGCAGAGTTGTTGCTTTGGGGGATGCGGCCAGGGCGTTGGAGTCGGCCCGTACGGAAGTTGTCGACTTGGCAGGGGGAGCGCTTCTACCGTCGTTCGGCGACGGCCATGTTCACCCGTTGATGGCTGGCCTGGAAATGCGCGGCGCCAAGATTCGTGATTGCGACAGCATCGACGAGGTGGTGCGGGAAGTGCGTCGCTGGGCGGACGCGAATCCGGACGCCGAGTGCATCTTCGGAGAGGGCGTCTCTCCCACTCTGGCGCCGGGCGGACTGTTCGACGCCCACTGGCTCGACGATGTAGTGCAGGACAGGCCCGTCGTCTTGCGCACGATGGACTATCACACCGCGTGGGTCAACAGCGCCGCGCTTCGGAGCGCCGGTCTGACGCGCGATACCCCGGATCCGGTCGGCGGGGAAATTGTGCGAACAGCTGACGGCGAGTTGCTGGGGACGCTGCGTGAATGGGGAGCGATCAACCCGGTACTGGCTCTTCTTCCCGAAGTAACACTTCACGACGGAGTCGATTCGCTTGCTGCGGCATCGAAAATGCTTGCGGCAGCGGGTATCACTTGGGTTCAGGATGCATGGACCGAGTTGGACGATGTCGAGATCTGGTTGGCCACCGCTGAAAGCGGGCGCCTGTCGACGCGAGTGAATCTTGCCTTCCGAGCAACACCTGAGAGCTGGAAAGCCGACCTACCGGCGTTTGTCGAGGCTCGGCAGAAAGTTGCAGAACGGGGCGGTGACACAGTCAGAGCCGAAACGGTGAAATTCTTCGCCGACGGTGTCATCGAGGCGGGCACGGCAGCGCTCCTTGCGCCGTACTCGGACTGCCCGCATTCGCACGGAATCAGTAACTGGACGACGGATGAACTCGGTCGGGTTGCAGCTGAAGTGGACCGTTTGGGCTTTCAGATCCATATCCATGCCATCGGTGATGCAGGTGTACGCATGGCGCTCGACGCGATCGAATACGTCGATCGATGTAATGGCCCGCGTGATCGGCGCGCCACGATCGCGCATCTGCAATTGGTTGACGGCGACGACCTCGACCGGTTCGAATCATTGGGCGTGATTGCCAATTTCCAGCCGCTCTGGGCTCAGCTCGATCCTCTGATGACGGAACTGACCATTCCGCGTATCGGCGTCGACCGCGGTGAGCTGCAATATCGCATCGGAAGTCTCGCCGAGCGAGGCGCGCGAGTGGCATTCGGCAGCGATTGGCCCATCACGGCCCACGAACCGATCAAGGGAATTGCCACCGCAATTCACCGCCAGACGTCTGCAGGAGTTCCGAGCGAAGGATGGCTGCCTCGTGAACGCGTCGGCCTCGACTGGGCCCTCGCGACATATTCGGCCGGTATCGCCTATCAAGGGTTCGAAGAGAACTCGTGGGGTCGCCTCCTTCCGGGCATGCGAGCCGACATGATCCAGCTGCCCGTCGATCCCCGCCACCTTGCTTCGTCCAAGGAGCTCAGTGACCTGGTCGTGTCCCGAACCTGGTTGGCGGGTAAGCGCGTTCATTGACCTCCCGGCCGGATTCGCGAAGGCTACTCGTGCACCTCATGCAAGAGGCGTCGAAAACCTGAAAGCAATGCCGTCCAGCCGAGTTCGAAGGCTTGCTCGGCCCTGGCCGGTCCCCTCGGTGCCGCGGCAAGTGCCCGAGTCAGGGCGTCGTCGGGTGTTGTCGCGTCCGCTTCGATCATGACCTCCGGTGCGGCCGCATCCAGTGCCGCTCCGAGCAGAAAATTCTCCGATGCAGTGATGACGGCCAAGATGTGGTCGTCCGGGAATCCCGCCTCGCACAGACCCGCAGCGGGAGCGCGGTACACCGACAGTGACGTGGGGTCGCGCACCGTCTCCGTGGCGAGGAGGCGGATGGAAGTGGGGTGGCGACTGAACGCGGCTCGATACGACCTCGCCCACTCGGAGAACGCTTCGTCCCATGGCAAGCGCTCGAACGCCGACCCGTCGATTTCACGTACGACGCGATCACGAACCAGGTCTACGACCGCAGCGCGGCCCTTGGCGTGGTGATAGATCGACGAGACTTGAACATTCAGGTGTTTCGCCAGGTCAGGCATCGTGAAGTCGCCGTCGCGGTCGACTAGTTCCAGTGCAGCCTTTGCGATCCGTTCGCGGTCCAGGCGTGCGATACGAGGTCTACCCACGGTCCCACCTCTCTAATCGAAGTTGATTCGATTATGCCCTTGTGGCGCCGGTCACAAGGATCTATCATAATCGAAACTGATTCGATTAATCCGGTCGGTGATTCCCGTTCCTGTTTTCTCCTCGTCATGCCCCCTTCCTTCACTGGAGAAGTGCCTCATGAAGAAATCTGAAACCTCGCCCACCGTGCAGCTGCAAGGAGGCGTCCTGGGCACTGCCGGGATCGTCTTCTTCGTCGTGGCCGCCGCGGCTCCATTGCTGGTGATGGCAGGGGTCGCGCCGCTGGCCTTGAACATTGCAGGCATCGGGGCTCCGGGCGGATACATCTTGGCGGGGCTCGCGTTGGGAGTGTTCGCAATCGGTTTCACTGCGATGAGCAAGTACATCCACAATGCAGGCGCCTTCTACGCCTACATTTCAGTTGGACTCGGGCCTCGCTGGGGGCTCGCCGCAGCAGTACTCGCGTTGGTGTCTTACAACGCTCTCGAGATCGGAATCTTCGGGGCTCTAGGATATTTCGCCCAAACCACTATGGCGGACCTGGTCGGGGTAGATCTGCCGTGGGGATTGTGGTCGCTGTTGGGTGTTGGATTGGTGTGGTTCCTCGGATCTCGATCGGTACACCTCGGGGCGCGATTTTTGATCCTTTTGCTGACCGCGGAGACAGGGATTCTGGTTCTGCTCGCAGGAGCGGTCCTCTTTCAAGGCGGAGCCGTCGGAATCGATGTCGAATCCTTTGCTCCTTCCAATGTTTTCAGTCCAGGCCTCGGCGGGGTGTTGACTCTGGCCTTCGCTGCGTTCATCGGATTCGAAGCCACCGCCCTGTATCGGGAGGAAGCAAAAGATCCCGCTCGGACGGTTCCGCGGGCAACGTACATTGCCGTCGCGTTCCTCGGACTCTTCTACGCATTCATGGTGTGGATCGTCATTCAGGCGTACGGCCCGGATCAGGCTCTCGCGCTTGCTGCTTCCGACCCCGCCGGCATGTACTTCAACGCGATCGAGCAGTACGTCGGCGGTTGGGCGAGCACCTTGATGGAACTGTTGATCATCACGAGCATTCTCGCCAGTCTGCTCGCGTTCCACAACGCGATCACCCGCTACGTCTTTGCGCTCTCGCGTGAACGCGTGCTGCCCCGAGCGTTGGGCAAACTACATCCGGTCTACAAGTCGCCCTACGTTGCCAGCGCAGTCCAGAGTTTCCTCGCGATGGTGGTGATCGTCGTGTTCGTGATCATCGGCGCAGACCCGTACCTCGAACTCCTGCTGTGGGTGAACTCGCCAGGCATTGTCGGCATCGTCGTGCTTCAGGTCATGGCGGCCGCGGCTGTCATCGCTTTCTTCTGGAAAGATCGCCGTGGGCATTCGGTGTGGAGAGTCTTGATCGCGCCCGCATCCGCTCTCCTGATGTTGGTCTACGCAACGTATTTGATCGTTGATCAGATGGAGCTGATCACTGCCGCCGGCACGGCAGTGAACGTGGTGCTCGTTGCCGTCACACCGGTCAGCTTGGCTGTCGGCTGGCTACTCGGCTCCCGACTCGAACGACGTGACCCGGCGCAGTTCGCCCGGCTGGGAACTACCGACGTCGACGCCGGTCCTTCGGCCTGACTCGGCTTTTACTCCACCAGTGGTGTTCTCCTATTTGTTCGTCTTCGGGAGGCCAGGGGGATTGACCAGCGACTTGTCGACTGCCTCGTTGGTGATCTTCCATCGCTCGAGAACTTGCTCGTATGTGCCGTTTTCGATGAGATGATCTATCGCTTCGCTGATCGGTTGTACCAAGCCGTTGTCTTTCTTGACCAGTACACCGATCTGGCCCAACGCGGCCTCACCGGCCCCGGAGAACTGGCCGATCACTTCGTTCTCGCCAGTCTGTGCAGCGTGAAACTGCGATGACGGGTTGGGGCCGAAGTAAGCATCGATTCGACCGGAAGACAGCGGCAGGTAGTAGTCAGTGGTCTTCTGGTACACGGTGATTTCAGCGGGAGCACGCCCGGCCGCGACGTTGTCCTCGTTCCACTTCACAAGCAATGCCTCCTGATTGGTGGCAGCGCCGACTCCGATCTTCAGTCCGGCGATGTCTTCCGGCTTCTCGAGTGAGAGATTCTTGTCCTTTCTGACTTCGAATGCGAGAGTGTCGAGGCGGTACGTCGCGAAGTCGTACTTCTCTTTACGCTCTTCGGTGACCGTCACGTTGGAGATGAACGCATCTGCATCTCCCGAATCGATCCGCACTGAATTCTGGGCCCAATCCGCGACCTGAAGGTCGATTTTCAACCCGAGCACCTCTGCAATCAAATACGCGAAGTCGGTCTCGGAACCGATGACCGTCTTGTCGTCGTCGGCATAGAAGCGCAACGGCGGCGCGGTTCCAGCGTTGCCGGTGATTCGGATCGTGCCTCGGTCGCGGAACTCCTGAGGGACCTTCGCTGCGATCGAATCAACCTTGTCGGTACTGATGCGGTTCTGCTCGGCCGACAAGTTGATACCGGATGTTGTTGCACCGGAATGTTGCTCGGTCGATTCTTCATCTGGGCTTCCGCAAGCGGTGCCAAGGAGGGCAACTGTGGCCAGGGCAGAGATCAGAAGCGTCGCGGTGCGAGGACGGGTGAACATCGGGTTCCTTCCGAGAAAAGGGTTTGTCGAAGCAGGTTGTCGAGTTGAGGAAGTGTGAACTAGCTCTTCCACGCATCCACGAAGTCCACCGAGTAGAGATCGGCTTGGATGCGCAGGTCGTGAACCGCGGGAGTCGTCGCGTAGATCAACGAAGAGGCGTGCAACGGGATCGCCAGTGCCTGATCGGCAATCAGCTCCTGAATCTCCTTCAACACTTCGTTTCTCGCATCGATGTCAACGGTCTGAGATTGTTTGACCAGCAACGCATTCAGCTCGGGAGTCGAGGCGATGCCTTTGGTCGAGCCGAGAGTGGGACTGAACACCAGCAGTACGTCACCGTCGGCGCGCAAGCTCTGGAAGTAGATCGATTCCCACGTGCCGTCGGTTCTCGCGGCGTTGTCCTCGGCAGTCGAGCGAGGTTGCAAGTTCACCGTGACTCCGATGTCGCGCAGCTGAGATTGGATCAGTTCGAACTGCGATTGTGGGAGGTGGTTGCGGTAGGCCAATTCAACGGTCAGTTTCTCACCATCCTTGGTTCGGAATCCGTCACCGCCGACTGTCCATCCACTGGCGTCCAGCAGTGACTTCGCACCCGACGGATCATAGGTGTACTCGGACGAGAGATCGGTGTAGCCGGGCGCTTTCACAGACAGGATGCTGCGTGCTTTCTCGTCACTCGGTGTGTAGGTGGTATCGATGATCTGTTGGGTATCGATGCCCTTCACCAAAGCACGCCGCACGTTCAGGTCCGCAAGTACCGGCGCGAACGTGGGGTTGAGCCAGAGCGAGTCGTTGATGCCGGCAGCAATGGACGGGATGACAGTGAGTCCGGCGCTTTGTGCGCGGTCGACGTCTGTGCTCGGAATGTCGATCGCGGCGTCCAGTTGTCCTGACGTCAAACCGCCGATTCGCACCGAGGATTCGGGGACCACCAAAAAGGTGATCGAATCCAGATATGCCTCTCCCTTGTTCTTGTTGAGTGAGGATCCCCAGTGGTACCCGTCCCGGCGGGCGAGTACGACCTTCGCGTTGGTCTCCAGTTCTTTCTGTACGAACGGACCTGAAGCGATAACGCCCTGGGCGCAGCGTTCTTCGGGCGTCTTCTTCAAGGATTCCGGTGCGATGATGGCGAGCGTGTCGGAGCGGGCGGATTGAAGGAATCCTGCCGATGGTTCCGAGAAATCGAGTGCGACAGTCGAGGGGTCGAGTACCTCGGCCCCGATGAAGGTCGCGAGATGAGATTTTGCAGTGGTTGCGAAGCCGCTGTCTCCCAGTCTTTTCTGGCTCTCGAAGTTATCTGCCACGACCTGTGCATCCAGACGTTCGCCGTTGCTGAAGGTAACTCCGTCCTGGAGAGTGAAGACGAATCGTCGACCGTCGTTCTGGACCTCCCAGGACGTCGCCAACCAAGGCACGATCTCCCCGGTGTCGAGATTCTGGTCGACGAGTTTGTCGTAGAGGGGATGGAACGCCGTGGCGGTTTGACCGTTCAGGGTCTTGTCGATGCACGGTGGAAACGTATTGATGGCAAAGGTCAGATCGCCCCCGGACACGGGCTCGGAGTCCGCGCTGGCAGCTGGTGTTGCAGTGCTGCAACCAGCCGCAACTGCAAGCGTCGACGCCAGGATGGCGACTCGGATCGGTGTGGATGAAAGCCGCGACGTCGTCATGGACTGAGTTCCGTTCATCGTGTGGAAGTGCGAGTGGAATCGAAGATGTTGGACCGCAGAGTCGTTCCGGTGTATTCGCGCCGGAACACGCCCCGATCTTGCAGAAGTGGCACAACGGAACTGGCGAAGTCGTCGAGCCCCCTGGGGAAGTGGGTAGCCGTCAGGATGAAACCGTCAGTTGCTCCCGATTCGAAGAGATGTGTCAACTCGTCCGCTACCTCTTGCGGCGAGCCGACAATCTCGGGAGTGAGATCGTTACGCGCGAACAACTGTGCGGCTTCGGCGATAGTGAGATCCTGGGCGTCGATCAGCCGCGCCAGACGACGCGACGGACCTTTTCCCTGATCGACGACGTCGTTGATCGGAGTTGTCGGATCGAACTGCGACAGATCGAGTCCGGCGGAGTGGGAGACCCACTCGATTGCTGCATCCGGATGGATCAGGGATCGCAGATACTCCTGCCGTTCCTTCGCGATGCTCGTCGTCTCGCCGACTATCGGTTGCACGGCGGCGACGAGGCGCACCGAATCGGGGTCGCGTCCAGCCTCTTCCGCGTAGCCGCGAATTGCCTGGCGCTTCGCTCGAAGATCTTCCTCCAACGGGTCGATCGCAAAGACCAGATCTGCCCACCGCCCACCGAACTCGCGCCCTCGCGCCGATTCACCTGCCTGGATGAAGACCGGGCGGCCCTGAGGTGATTGTGGCAAGGTGAGTGGACCCTGCACCGACAAGTATTTGCCCTTGTAGTCGGCCGCGTGAATCTTGCTTGTGTCTGCGTATATTCCGCTGTCGCGATCGGCCAATACGGCGTCGCCGTCCCACGATGACCAGAGTGCGGTGGTCGCTTCGAGAACCTCGTCGCCGCGCTCGTACAGTTCTTCTCTCGGAAGCCGATCGACTTCGGGAAAGTTGTCGTTTGCCGGACCGGGCGCCGTCATCACGATGTTCCAGGCCGCGCGCCCACCGCTGAGTATGTCGAGGCTGCCCAGAGTTCGCGCCAAGTTGTACGGGCTGTTGAAGCTTGCCGAAAGGGTTACGCCGAGACCGATACGATTTGTTACGCCGGCTACCACTGCAGCCAACTGCGTCGGATCATGTTGAAAGCCGGTCAGCAGACCGTATTTGGTGTGGCCGTCGACGTAGTGCACACGCTCAGGTATCAATATCAGGTCGAATTTCGCTCGTTCCGCGGCTTGCGCGTATCGCTCGTAGAGCGCTCTGTCCTCGAAGGCATTCTCCGAGTACGAATGTCGCCACATTCCGGCACTGTGCATACTCGGAAACACCATGTAGGCGCCGAGGATCATCTGTCGTGTCATCGTTGGTCCGGATTCCTTGGTGTGTGATGGATGTCAGTGGAGACGGGTCGTTCGGGGTCGGCGCTCCACCCCGACCACGACGCGACGTAGACCGCGGAGCTGATGCCGACCGCTGCAAGCGCCAGTGCGTTGTGCGACGCGGCAACTCCGCCGCCGCAATACGACACGACGGTGCCACCACGCTCTATTCCGAACTGGTGGAAGTATTCTCGTAAGTCGCGGTCGGGAAGTAGGAATCCGTTGTCGTCGAGTAGGTCAGTTGCCGGCGCTGAGATGGATCCGGGGATGTGGCCGGCGCGGAAACTGCTCGATCCTCTGGCGTCGAGCAATCTGCCGGCCGATGCCGCACGCAGGGCGCCTTCTGCGTCGGCGAGTGTCGTGCTAGCGGTGGAAGGTGGTACGGGCATCGAATCGTTTGTCGATATGGGTTTTCGGGATGAAGCCCATGCGGACGATCCGCCGTCCAAGTACCGCACTGAACGTCCCGCCCAGCGAAGCGTGAACCACGCGCGGGCCGCAAGCAGGGGGCTGTCCGAACTGTAGACCACGATGTGAGCATCGGCGGATACTTTCAGATCGTTCAGTGTTCCTCCGAATGCGTCGAGATCTGGCAGCGGTCGATTCCCTTCAGTCCCGCCGCCACTGCTTTGAAAGTCGTTTATCGACAATGTGATGGACTGCGGCGCAGTAATGATTCCGGCTCCGCCCTCGCTGTTGTCTCGTACCACGTTGACGACGACGAGCGTCCGATCGGAACGAATGAGTTCGCGGAGTTCGGTTGCGGAAACAATGACTGCGCGACGCTCGATTCCCCCTGCTTCTGACATGAAAGATATTGTGTAACAATTACTTCAGTCAAGAAAGAGATAAGATCGTGGCAATCTTTACTCATGGCGCCACGGCTGCCAGCACTTGTCCGGCATCGATGACATCTCCCACCGTTACTGTCACCGCCGAGACGATTCCGGGTGAGGAAGCACGAAGGGCAGTCTCCATCTTCATTGCTTCTACGACCGCGACGACATCACCTTCCGACACCCGCGTTCCAGTCTGCAGCACTGCCAGCACGGTTCCCGGCATCTTCGATGTGATCTCTCCGTCGCTGAGATCGGAATCCTTTGCTGTATAGACTTTCTCGATTACCTTCACGGTCCAGCCACCAACGCACACCCATGTACCGGTGCCGACTCCGAGGCGTCCAGCGGTGGTTGTCAAACCATCGGCGACCAGGCTGAGTGTCACTTCGTCGGTTCCGCCCCTGACGACCACCGAAATGTTCCGGCCGTCGGCGGCGACAATCCAGTGGTTGCTTCGTTGCGAGATGACCGTTGTCGGCACGACGCGGCCGTCGGCAATGAGTTCGCGTCCGATCGGGTCGGATCCCACCTTGCGCAATGTCTCTCGATGTAGTCCGTGGGGGCCGGTCCATGACGACCCGGTGACCGGCGATTGTTCCTCGACGGAAGTCCACACCATCGCAACAGCAGCGGCGGTGGCCTGGAGCTCTGCAGAATCCGGGATCAACCGAGTGAGGTGCTCGTCGACGAAGGAAGTGTGAATGTCATCCGCGCGCACAGCCTGTGTCGCCAAGAGAAGTCGGAGGAAACCGATATTCGAGGTTCCACCGAAGTAACTGGAGTCGGCCAAAGCTCGGTCCAATGATTCCAGTGCGGTTGACCGCGTCGGACCGCTTGCTATGACCTTTGCGATCATCGGATCGTAGAACGGCGGAATGCTGCCGACACCCTCGAAAGCACTGTCGATGCGAACCGTCGACGGCCAGGTTACGTCCACGGAATGTGAAGGTGCGGGCCGAAATCCGTTCGACGGATCCTCGGCGTAGATTCTGGCTTGCACCGCGAAACCCCGCAGCGCGATATCGCGCTGCTGTAACGGCAAACGGGCGCCGAGGGCGATGTCGAGTTGCAGTTCGACGAGATCGACGCCGGTCACTTCCTCGGTGACCGTGTGTTCGACTTGCAGGCGCGTGTTGACTTCGAGGAAGTAGTAGCGGTTTTCGGCGTCAACCAGAAATTCGACGGTTGCTGCATTCACGTAGCCGACGCCTCCGAGTAGTCGCAGAGCGTCGTGCTGCATGGCTCCCAGGACCGATTCGGGGACAGAACTTGCCGGTGCCTGCTCGATGATCTTCTGGTTGCGACGCTGTAGGGAGCATTCACGGGTGAAGAAGTGAACTCCTGTACCGAAGGAATCGAAGAGGACCTGAACTTCGATGTGACGCGGACGCTCCACCAGCGTTTCGATCATCAGGTCGCCGCGGCCGAAGTTCCTTTCGTTCAAACCGATTGCAGAGGTGATGACCTCTCGTGCGTCATCACCCGGATGTAGTCGAACCATCCCCTTGCCGCCGCCCCCGAACACCGGTTTCAGCAGCACCGGCACGTCGAGAGATCGAACGTGACCGAGGACGGTATCGGGATCGGCGCTTGCCTCGCCCCACGCGGTGAGAGTCGGGATGCCGGCGTCAGCGGCGGCCTTCTTCGCTCTTGCCTTGTCTCCGAGTAGAGCGATGGATTCAGCGGCAGGACCGACGAATGTCAGACCTGCAGCGACGACGGCTTCAGCGAAATCGGAGTCTTCGGAGAGAAATCCGTAACCCGGGTGCACGGCGTCGCAATCCGCGGCCAGCGCGGCCGCAATGATTTGATCCGAATTGGTGTAGGACTCCGAGGGGATGTCTCCGTCCAGAAGCACGGTGTGATCGGCGAGGCGATGCCACTGTGCGTGTGAATCGACGGGGGAGGAGATCGTCACTACCGACATGCCGAGACGACGGGCCGTGCGCGCGATGCGCGTGACGATTTCGCCCCGATTGGCGATGAGAAGTCGAGTCATGTTCTCACATCCTGAAGACGCCGAAGCGCGTAGTTCCGTGATTGCGGGGAAGCATGGACAGCGCGAGTGAAACCCAGGATCGCGTGTCGACCGGGTCGACGATCGCGTCCACCCATAGCCTGGATGCGACGTACACCGACTCGCCCTGCCGGTCGTAACCTTCGCGTATCGGCCGTTTGATTTCCTCGATTTCCTCTTCCGTGAGCGGAGTTCCGCGTGTGCGCGCAGATTCGATCTTCATCAATGCCATCACCGACGCTGCTTGCTCGGAACCGACCACGGTGGTCTTCGCGTTCGGCCACACGGCCATGAAGTCAGGACCTATCGAGCGTCCGCACATCGCGAGGTTTCCCGCCCCGTAGCTTCCGCCGATGACGATGCTGAGCTTGGGAACCCTGGCGCAAGCAACGGCATTGACCAGTTTCGCTCCGTGTTTGGCGATACCTTCCGCTTCGTACTGCTTCCCGACCATGAATCCGTTGACGTTGTGCAGGAACAACAATGGGATGTCTCGTTGTGAGCACAGTTCGACGAAGTTCGCGGCCTTGAGGGAGTCCTCCGAAAAGAGCACACCGTCGTTCATGATGACCCCGACGGTGTACCCCTCGATGTGGCCGGTCCCGCAGACGATGGTTCGGCCGTAATTCGCTCGGTACTCGACTAATTCGCTGGCATCGAGCAGGTGGGCCAGAACGTCGCGCGCGACGATCGGGGTTTTCGAGGAAGCCGGGATCACCGTGTCGAGCGATTCGGGGGAGTGAAGAGGTGGTCGCGGAGATCGTGACGGCGCCCGTACCTCCCGTCGATCACCGCGGGCGACGATGTCGGCGATCATGCTCAGAGCCTCGATGTCGTCGTTGGCGATGTGATCGACGACGCCGCTGATCACCCCGTGCACGTCGGCGCCGCCGAGCTCTTGCGGTTCGACGTCGACACCGGTTGCAGCCTTGACCAACTGAGGGCCGCCCAGATAAACGGTGCCGGTACCGCGGACGATGACGGTCTCGTCGCACATCGCTGGGATGTATGCACCTCCAGCCGTGCAGGAACCCATGACCGCTGCGATCTGAACGATGCCGTCCGCCGACATTTCGGCGATGTTCTTGAACATCTCGCCGAAATGGTGCTCGTCGGGGAAGATCTCGTCCTGCATCGGAAGGAAAACACCTCCGGAATCGACGAGATAGACACACGGCAGCCTCAGCCGACGAGCGACGGATTGCAATCGCAGTTGCTTCTTGACGGTCAGCGGGTAGTAGGTGCCGCCCTTGACGGTGGCGTCGTTCGCGAAGATGGCGCAGAGTGAGCCGCGGATGAGCCCTACGCCCGTGACCAGACCAGCCGACGGGAGTTGCTCGTCGTACACCTCGAATCCGGCAAGTTGTCCGATCTCGAAGAACGGGGACTGCACGTCGAGAAGAGCATCGATGCGTTCGCGAGCGGGCAATTTGCCGCGAGCCCGGTGCTTGGCGACCGACCGCTCGGGTGCCCCGTGAACGGACAAGTGTTGCGCGTCCGCAACTCGCTCGCGAATTTCCTTGTATGCCAGTAAATTCTGCTCGCGGGTACCGGGGTCGAGTTGTGCGGTGCGTTCAATGACGGGCATGGGACGTACCTACTGTCGGTTCGGAGGAAGCTGTGCGGAGGGAGAATACGAGCGCAGTCGCTGCTGCAGTGATCAGTGCGACGATTGCCGACCACACGCGTTCATCGGATGCGAGAGGTCCGACTACAGAGGCGATGCCGGCAATCCCCTGCTGTACGAGTCCGCAGTACGCGACGGCGATGGCTCCGCCTTCAGCAAAATGCGTCACTGCTGATGCTGCCGAGTTCGGGAAGAGAAGTGATTGCCCAAATGTCAGTGCGATGTATCCGAGCAGGAAGACCGCGAGCAACGGCGTGGAACCGAGTGGGGGATACCAGCAGAGCATGAGGACGAGGCCGGCAAGCAGCATGCACAGCGCACCTCGACGCATCAATTTCTCTGAACCGACGGCTGTGGCCCTTCGATTGACGTAAAGCGCGCCGCTGAAGTAGGCGGTTCCGTAGAGGATTCCGAAGGCTCCGAATGCCCACGGTTGCAAGTCGAATCGATCGCTGAACAGGAAGGGACTCGATTGCTGCACCAGGACTATCGCGCCGAAACCCAGGCCCCCCGCAATGGCTGGTTTGTAGAACTGGGGTGTCAGGACTATGGCATTCCACCGAACAACGCGTTCGTTGTTGTCGCGGACTGTGGTGTTCTCGGTCCTCAGTGCCACCGCAGCGAGTGCTGCTCCGAGTACTCCGAGCACGCCGAAGCCGGTTCGCCACGAGGTGAACGACGCAAGAGCGCCGCCGATCAGTTGGCCACCGCCCAGTGCCACCACAAATGCCATCGACAACAGCGACAATCGACTAGCCAACTCCGAACCGGTGAACTTGTCCTTCACCATCATTCGCACGATGATGGCCGCACCCCCTGCTCCGATGCCTTGAACGATCCGGCCGATCAGTAGTACGGCGGCGCTCTGGACCAAAGCCAATGCAACGCAGGCGATCACGAACAATACCAAGCTGGACAACAGTGCCGTCCTGCGTCCGAGTCGATCTGCCAACCGCCCCCACACGACCACTGGAAGTGCGGCACTGATCACGAAGAGTGTCACAGACCACTTCACCACGGAATCTTCGATGCCCAGATCCGTCGCGATCTTCGGCAGTGAAGGGAGGTAGATGGTCGTGGCCATTTGTGCTGTCAACACGACGGCACAAGCCAGAGGTGTCACTGCGACAGTGCGGTCGTCGCTCATTCCGTGACTCTTCGTAGGACGTCGGCGAAGCGCTCGATCGTTGCATGTGGAAGGTCCGCCCGAAGCATCAGTCTCAGCCCGGCTTTGCCCCGGCCGATGACAGGGAAGAAGACCGCCGATGTGTAGAAACCGCTAGCCAGCAGTTTCTGTGCTGCGGTGATGGTTTGTTCTTCCTCGTGGAGCGTGACGAAGCGGATCGGGAGTCCATCGCCCGATGCCGGCGTGTCGACGAGCGAATCGAACAGTTCGACAACTGTGCGGAGTTGCCGCTGCCGCTTGTCGACCTCTCCGCTGCGGTGGAGCTCCACGGACGCCGCAATAGCACCCAGCCCGGCTACGTTCACACGCTGCGACCACGTCAACGGGCCGCCGTAGCGAAGTGCGAGATCACGATTTCGACTGCCCCCGTTCCGACCGAGTGCGATCGCGCCGCCGGAAGCACCGAATCCCTTGTTCAGTGATGTCAGCAAGAATGTTCGATCATTGAGGCTGCCGATGAGATCCAGGACCGCGCCACGCCCGTTGTGTCCGATGACCGAGGTGCTGTGCGCCTCGTCGAGAACGAGAATCAGTCCGTATTTGGCCTGTAATGCAAACAGTTCGTTCAGCGGCGCCTTCCCGCCTGTGCTGTAGACGGTGTCCGCCACGTATGCCACCTGAGAATTTGTTCGGCAAAGACTTTCGAGTTCATCGACGTCGTCGTGCCGAATGGTCACGATCGTCGTTTCGTCGGCGACGCTCGCCTTCATGGCATTGAGGCAGAAGTGTGCGTTCTTGTCGAACACCATGAGGGGAGGTTCACCGCCGGTGAGCAACCCGGACGCGACGAGGGGGAGCAAACTCCACGCAGCGTTTGCGGCGGATCCGAGGGTGAGCACATGTGCGTCAAGCAGTTCGCTCAACGCGGCCTCTGTGTCGTCGAGAAGGCTGGAGTGGACTCTCATCCGCGAGATGGAACTGTTCAACGTTCGTTCGCGCTCGAGAGCGGCGATCGCACCCGAACGAATTCGGTCGTCGGTGTCGAGCCCCAGATACGAGTACGTGGAGAAGTTCTCGAATTCGTATCCTTGGATCGTCCGGTGTTCGAAACCTGCGACGCGATCGGCGGTGATATCGGCCAGACCCTCACTGACTGCGCGATCCCAGAATGGGTTGCTCAAATCAGCAGCACGCCTGAGGTTGGAGTACAGATTCCTATCTTTCAAGCTCTCGGCAACCGTCATTTCGCGGCTGGTCCCTTCACTGGATTCGATAGCGGAATTACTGCGTTGATGCACTGAGATGCATCATCGTCAGTTGACATCGCTCATTGAGAACGAAAGACAATTCGATGTCAAGCATTACGGAATCGAGACGCCGAGAAAAAGGAAGAAACCCTATGGTTTGGAACTAGTTGAATCTGTAACTTAAGGCGTTGTTGCAGTTCAGTGACGGTGATGATTTATCACGATTTCCCGTGATAAATCGGATAATGCCGTGAGTCACAGACTTGTGTGCACTTCCGCGTGATGTTCGAAGAATATTATGATCCGCATGCGTCAAAGGGTTGGCACGGAAGCGATAAGGCTTCTGTCTCATATTTTTCGAGGATCTCGTGGAGGTTCGGCAATCAGGCGATCCTGTATCTGGAATCGATTTTCTTCTTAATGAATTTCAAAACGTGTTAGGTCCGCTTATCGAATTCTTTACTCGGAGGATGGATGATCCGGCAATGATTCATCCTCGTCGCGACCACTTGCCGCGCAGAAGCATCAGTGCGGTAAGGGTGAGGCCCCATCCGATCGTGGACAGTGCGACGCCCACGCCTGCCTGTCCGGTGACATCAGTACTGGCGTCGATACTGAATGCTGTGGTGAATCCCGCAGCCGTGCCGGCAGCTGCAGTCAGGCCGCCTGCCTTCATCCATCGCGACCGATGCGCGGAAACGAAACACGCGAGGATCACCGTTAATCCGCAGGCAAACACCTGCCAGGGAGGAAACTGCGTCGGGGCAGGCAGGCCGGGGCCGCGGAATCCGCCTTTGTAGTCGGCTGACCAGCTGAGCCAGCCCACACAAGACAGAAAGCCCAGCGCAAAGGCCAACAGACCGGTGCGCCACAGTCCGAGTGGGCCCGATCCCGTGCGCCCGGCGTCGAGGGCGGTCGTGGAGTGCTCCACGCCAGTTCGTTCCGAACGCCGGATTGTCCAGATGATGCTTGCGCCGATAGTTGTGGGTACGCCGACGAAGATGAATGCAATCCAGAGAAACTGCGGCCAGGAAAACTCGAGATCGACAGTCATGATCGGAGTATGCGCGAACTTCGAATCCTGTGCGCCCATCTACCGATCTGGCGAGTTGCGGGTCAACCTTCCTCGACCTTCTCCACATGTGTACTTGCCGGGTCCAGGTCGATATTCCGTGCGTTGATCAGTCGAAGCCTGGGCACCGGATCGCCCGTGGTGTCGTCGATCAAGATCGAGTGTGGCTCACCGTCATCGAAGGCGTGGCGCTCTCCCCATTGCCGCAGGCTCGTGATCACGATGAACAGATCCATACCGCGTCCGGTCAAGACGTACTCGTTGCGGGTCCCTTGTTCGTTCGGTCGGACTTCGAAAATTCCTTGCTCGACAAGGGTTTTCAGCCTGTCCGTCAAGATATTCTTTGCGATGCCCAGGTTTCGCTGAAACTGACTGAACCTCGACGACCCGTCGAAGGCGTCTCGCACGATCAACAGCGACCATCTGTCGCCGATGATGTCGGCCGCTCGGGCCGTCGGGCAGTGTGGGTCCGTCCATTGCGTGCGATCAGGCATCGGGTTCCTCATTGGTTGCGTTTTGAAACTGTATTGACATAGTCTTCAAATGGTATCAAAACGCAACCAAATTGAGGTGGAAGTGACTGCACGTCAATCTGTCGAGAACGCACGGGACAAGTTCAAAATGCCGCGTGGACTTCGCCTGTTGCTCGCGGTGCTCTGCGGTGTCTCGGTAGCCAATATCTACTACGCACAGCCGCTCCTCGGGCAAATCGGTTCAGATCTTTCCATCCCTCCGGCCGGCCTCGGCTTCGTAGTCGCGCTCGCCCAAATGGGTTACGTGGTGGGGTTGATCGTGTTGGTGCCACTGAGCGATCTCGTGAATCGCAAAAAATTGATCGAAATCCAGATCGTCTCTGCTGCAACAGGAACGATGCTTGTTGCTGTGGCCGCCACGAATCTGCAACTGCTGATCGGGATGGCCGTCGCAGGCACCTTCTCGGTCGTCGTTCAAGTCGTAGTCGCCTACGCTGCGGCAATCAGCGACCCAGATGAGCGCGGCGCAAACATCGGTGTGATCACCAGCGGCGTTGTCGTCGGCATCATCCTCGCTCGAACTGTCGCCGGCGCAGTTGCGGATCTGGCAGGCTGGCGGGCGGTCTACGCCGGATCCACCTTGATTTCGGTCCTCATCGCGGCTCTCGCGTTGACGATGCTGCCGAAAGACCGTCGTTCGCAATCGGATCGGGGTTCGTATGCGCGTGCCATGGGATCGGTCGTGACATTGACTCTTACGAACCGACTATTTCGCACGAGGGCTCTGATCACCCTGTTCCTGTTCGCGTCCTTCGGTGCGCTCTGGAGCGGTATGGCATTACCACTGAGCGAGGAGCCATGGCGATTGTCGACCACACAGATCGGGCTCTTCGGAATCGCCGGATTGGTCGGAGCATTGGGCGCGGTCGGTGCCGGACGTTGGGCCGATCAAGGCAAAGCCCAACGCGTCACCGGGGCGTCGTTGGTCGTTCTCTTGCTGTCGTGGGTTTTCAACGCGCAGGCGACGCACTCGCTGGTGTTACTCGTAGTCGGTGTTGTTGCGTTGGACTTCGCTGTGCAGGCTGTTCATGTCTCGAGCCAGAACCTGATCGTCGCGGATGAACCGGAATCGGCCGGGCGGACCATCGGTAGTTACATGGTGTTCTATTCGTTGGGCAGCGCGGCTGGGGCGGTTTCCACCACTATGGTTTTCGACGCGGCAGGGTGGGGCGCTGCAAGTATTCTCGGCGGCGCCTACGCGTTTGCAGCCTTGATCGTATGGACGGTCGATCGATTGCGGACCCGCAACACCCTAGGGAGTTGGGAGCCACGTCCTGGCCGCGACGACCAAGGCGTTCACACCGATGGTCAGGGTCGGCTCGATCACGGGAGCGTAGTGCGGGGAGTGGTTCGACGGCACGGTTCGCAAAGCCGGATCGGTCATGTCACCTGTCGTGAACAGTGAAGGGTCGGTACCGCCCAACAACCAGTACGACAGTGGCGCACCGGCACTGGTCGCGAGAATGCCGACGTCTTCACTACCTGCTCCTGCGCCGGGATCGAGAATCTTGTTCGTCCCCAACCATTCGGCGAAGGCATCGAGTGTCTTGTCCAGCGCCGCCGGGTCATTGACGACGATCGGAAAGTGCTCCGTCTCGGTGATGGTCGGTGGGGTGGGAGCGCCGGCGGTGGCCGCTTCGCCCTGGACGATGCGGTCGACGCTATCCAGGATGCGCTGACGCACAACTGCGTCGTAGCTGCGGATGTTGAGTTGCAGTTCTGCTTCGCCGGGAATGACGTTGGCGGCATCTCCAGCATGGATGGAGCCGACGGTGAGGACAGCTGTTGCAGTACTCGGGACCTCGCGTGAGATGACAGTTTGCAAACGCAACACGGTTTCGGCCGCCATGACCACGGGATCGACCGAGTTCTCCGGCATAGATCCGTGGGCGCCCTTTCCGACCAGTCTCACACGAAGTGAGTCCGATCCCGCATACGAGGGGCCGGCGTGCCCGGCGATCGTGCCTGCCGGTAGCGGCGATACGTGTTGGCCGAGAACGATGTCGGGCTTCGGGAATCGCTCGAACAGTCCGTCGTCGACCATGGCTTGCGCACCCGCACCAAGTTCCTCCGCCGGTTGGAAGACGAGGACAAGAGTGCCGGACCAGGTCGTCGTGTCCTGCGAGAGGATCCGGGCTGCACCGAGTAAGCAGGTCGTATGCAGGTCATGGCCGCACGCGTGGCTGACCGAGACGGTCTTACCCTGATCGTCGGTCGTTGTCACGGTGCTGGCGTAGTCCAATCCGGTTTCTTCCCGAACCGGGAGGGCGTCCATGTCCGCACGCAGCAGCGCTGTGGGGCCCGCTCCGTTCTTCAGGACTCCGACGACTCCGGTTGTCCCGACGCCGGTAGTCGTGTCGAATCCCAGTGCTGTCAAATGTCCTTCCACCAGACTGGATGTTCGATGCTCGTGAAATCCAAGTTCCGGGTTGCCGTGGAGGTCTTTGTACAGGTCGATCAAATCCAGATCCACTGCGATCGTTTCGTGCACTGACGAGGTCATGAGAGTCCTCTCGGTAGCGTCTTTTCAGGCTAACCGGGATGACGGGTCGGTAAACAGGACCTTAGGCCCCACCGCGTCCGCGAAGCGGAGTTCTGGTGCTACGGCACGTAGAACGATGCGACACCTGGGGTGATGATGGATCCGGCCACAGACGTCACGGCGACAGCGACTTGACCGGTCCCGGTCTGCACGATCGCCCCTGCCGGGACGCCGTTCAGACCGTCCGAGAGACGAGCGGAGCCGGAGACCCCGGTCGAAAGGTTCAGCCAGCGCACTTCGGACGAGAGCAGGCATCCCCAGCGGTCTTCCTTGCCCCCGGTGATCGTCACCGTGCCGGGTAGTTCGCCGACTACAGCTACGCAGCGGACCGCCGGCGCGTCGAAGCTGCCGTTCGGGTTGCCGTACGGCGCAGGGTTGATCTGGAATGGAATGGTCACCGCAGCGGATGCGAGCGCTACCGACGTCAGAGCCGACGTGATCACGACGGATGTGCAGACGCTCAGTCGGCGAACGAGATTCATCACGGAGGCCTCCAGCCATATCCAGGCGATTTGCTTATTCCCCGACATAACGTCTTGGTCGTAACTTCCCTTCTTGCACCGCCGCATTGAAGACGACAGCCTCACCATATCCGGTTGCACAGGAGAATTCAGGTACTCGTCGCTATTCGATACCTGTAGCGGCCTCAGATGCCGTCCGTCGAACCGCTCGAGGGGATCAGAACGCGCGGATTCAAGATGTTGTTGGGGTCGACAGCGTTCTTGATGGTCCTGTTCAGTTTGCTGACGACGGGATCGAGCGAGTTCGACAAGCGATCTCGTTTATCTTGTCCTACACCATATTCTGTTGCTGCGAATCCGCCCAGAGTGCTCACGAGTTGATAGATTTCTTGTCGCGCCGCGGAGGCGGATTCAGCGGCGGCCACGTCTCCGACGGGGTAGTTGAGGACTGGGTGCGTGAGCTCGTCGGCGGCGTGGGTGTAGCTGACGATGGTGGTGCTGTAGCGCTTCGCGATGTCGGCTATACCGTCGGTGAGCTCGGGGAGTCTGTCGATGGGTACCGCGACGTCGTCGCCGATGACCACCCCTTTCTGCTCGAAGGCTTCGTAAACGGCATAGCGGGGGCGGATGAACAGTTCGCCTTCGTGAGGGTCGTCGGTAGCGTATGTAGCTGTGGCTCGATGCTTTTCGCAGAGAGTGCTCATCAAATTCATCTCTGTCTCTGCGCCGTTACCGGCGTCGGATCGCCCGATCAGGAGTGCTCCGGCATCGGTGTCCAGTTCCATGTTGAGGAATTCTTCCGCCACCTTGATGGCTGCGTTGTCGAGGATTTCGAGTTCTGAAGGGCGTATAGAACTTGTGATATCTCGGGCAGCGGCAACTGCGTCGGCCATGAGTGGAAAGAAGGCCACCAATGTGTGGGGAGTCGGAGGCTGAGGGATGAGTCGCAGCGTCAGTTCGGTTATCACACCGAGCGTTCCTTCACTGCCGACGAATAGCTTGGTCAACGCAAGCCCTGGGGTGTCTTTGATCCGTTTTCCGCCCAGTTCGGCGACGGATCCATCAGGCAGCACAACCGTCATACCCAGGATGTAATCACTGGTGACGCCGTATTTTATGCAGCACGGTCCGCCTGCGTTGGTGGCGGCATTACCGCCGATGGAACAGATTTCATAAGACGACGGGTCTGGTGGATAGTACAAACCTTCGCGCGCGGCAACAGCCTTGACGTCATTGGTGATTGCCCCTGATTCGACGATCGCGGTTCGTGACGAGACGTCCACTCGAATAGATTTCATTCGCTCGAGGCTGAGGGTGATAGCGCCGTCGACGGCGGTGGATCCGCCGACGACGCTCGTGCCGGCGCCCCGTGGAATGACCGGGACATTGTTACTGTTGGCGAAGCGCAAGGTCTCCTGGACATCTGCCGTCGTCGAAGCACGTACGACGGCGATCGGAGTGCCGGCTGCGGGATCGAAACTCCAGTCCTGCCGATAGGACTGGAGTAGATCTGGATCTGTGATCATCGCACCCGGCGACAATCGTCGGGCGAGCGTGTTCAAAGCGTCGACATTGACCATGATCTGGCTTCAGCCTTCCGATCCGAGATGTGAAACTCATTGTGTCCAAGGGATGTCCGTGGACCTAAGAGTTGAAAGTTAGTATCTCGAGTGCGGTTGAGATCCACCGAATGTGGCGTACGTCATATGTTGCTGAGGTCGGTCAGTACCTGATCGAAGGCACCGGTACGTCCAGGTGTCACTACCTTCTGAAACAGAGTCAGGACACATTCGTCAAGGGTGTCCGTTGCCGTGAGGGTTCTTCTGGTGACGATACTTCTACCGGACCATCGCCCACGTTCCATGTGAGCCAATGCGATTCCGTCACGTCGGGCTGTTGCCTTTCGGCCCGATGAATGAACGAAGAGGTATCTTCTGCCCGCGATATCGACTTCGCACAGCTTGTTCTTGCGGCGCATGGCCTTGGGTCTCTGGTCGATCAGAGTCCCGATCGTTCCGTCGGACAATCGAAGTGATGCAGGTCGGCCTTTGCGGAATGCGAGCCTTGGTCGATCCTGCTCGGCTGTTGACGATTTCCTCTTCCGCCCGCCGGAAACGCTCTCCAATTCGTCGTCGGGTGCGGGAATCAGTTCGCCTTGGACGCTCCCCGACGGATCGAATATCGATACGGTCGAACCACCTTCGGCAAGGTTCACGAACCAGCCGGTCTCAGTAGGGGTGTTCCATTTCATGCAGATGATTATTCTTCATCGGTGCCGAGGAACGTCAGCAGATAGTCCGAGACGAGGATCGCAGTTGTCGGGAAAGACCTCGACGGACTCGAGCACCAAATCGCGCAGTGCATCGATCACTTCGCCTCGTGACGGAGCTTCTTCGCTGAATTCGTTGACAATCGCTTCGACGGCCAGACGATGAAGAGCCTGGTGCTGGTCGACGACGTGGCGTAGGCGGGGAAGCATGCCGCGTACGGTGTCAGGCTCGAACGATGCCGGAGTCTGTCGTCACGAGAGCAGCCTAAAGGTCGACGAGGGCAAGGCGTCGTTCTGCTGAGACGGCCACAACGTCCGAACCGTGGCAGGAGCTGTTTTTCGCCAATCCACTCGCAATGTCCCGCTGACTGGGCATCCGGAACCTTCTGCGCCGCGACTGCCTTAGCGTTCTACGTCGATAACCACGTGAAGGGATTTGTTCAATGGCTAAGAATCAGGCACCCCCCGCGACACAAGCCAAGGACATCGTTGTCGATCTATTGGTGATCGGGTCCGGTACCGGCATGGCTGCCGCCCTCACCGCGAACGAACTCGGCTTGTCCACGCTGATCGTGGAGAAGACGCAGTACGTCGGCGGTTCGACGGCGCGGTCCGGTGGGGCGTTCTGGATGCCTGCCAACCCGATCTTGGCGAAAGCCGGTGCGGGCGACACCGTTGAGCGTGCGAAGACATACGTGCGTTCGGTGGTCGGTGATACTGCCCCTGCCCAACGAGGAGAAGCATTCGTCGACAACGGTGCGGCCACTGTCGACATGCTCTACCGCACGACGCCCATGAAGTTCTTCTGGGCCAAGGAATACTCCGATTACCACCCCGAACTGCCGGGCGGTAGCGCCGCCGGACGTACCTGCGAGTGCCTGCCGTTCGACGCGTCGGTACTGGGAGCGGAACGCGGTCGCCTGCGCCCAGGTTTGATGGAAGCCGGACTGCCGATGCCGGTGACGGGTGCGGATTACAAGTGGATGAACCTGATGGTGAAGAAGCCGAGCAAGGCTTTTCCCCGCATCATCCGCCGCCTGGCGCAAGGCGTTTACGGCAAGTACGTCCTCAAACGTGAATACATCGCGGGCGGTCAGGCGCTCGCCGCCGGACTGTTCGCCGGTGTGGTCCAGGCCGGTATCCCGGTGTGGACGGAAACGTCGTTGGTTCGGCTCATCACCGAAGACGGCCGCGTAACGGGTGCAGTTGTGGTGCAAGACGGACGTGAAGTGACGGTGACCGCTCGGCGCGGTGTCGTCCTGGCAGCCGGCGGGTTCGACCACAACATGGAGTGGCGCCACAAGTACCAGTCGGAGAGCCTCGGTGAGCATGAGAGCCTGGGCGCAGAGGGCAACACCGGCGAAGCGATCGAGGCAGCACAAGAGCTCGGTGCAGGTATCGGATCGATGGATCAGTCCTGGTGGTTCCCCGCGGTGGCAAGCATCAAGGGCCGCCCGCCGATGGTGATGCTCGCAGAGCGTGCGCTGCCCGGCTCTTTCATCGTCGACCAGACCGGTCGTCGATTCGTGAACGAGGCGACGGACTACATGTCGTTCGGCCAGCGCGTGCTCGAACGGGAAAAGGCTGGCGATCCGGCCGAGTCGATGTGGTTTGTTTTCGACCAGGAGTACCGCAACAGCTACGTGTTCGCAGGCGGTATCTTCCCCCGCCAGCCGCTTCCGCAGGCGTTCTTCGAGTCGGGCATCGCGCACCAGGCGAGCAGTCCGGCCGAACTCGCCCGAAAGGTCGGTCTCCCCGAGGATGCGTTTGCCGAGTCCTTCCAGAAGTTCAACGAGGCCGCTGCTGCAGGTAGCGATGCGGAGTTCGGTCGCGGCAGCAGTGCATACGATCGGTACTACGGCGACCCGACAGTGTCTCCGAACCCGAATCTGCGCCAGCTCGACAAGAGCGCCCTCTATGCGGTGAAGATGACGCTCAGCGACCTGGGCACCTGCGGCGGTGTGCAGGCGGACGAGCATGCACGCGTGCTTCGTGAGGACGGCAGCGTCATCGACGGCCTGTACGCGATCGGCAATACCGCGGCCAACGCATTCGGTCACACCTACCCAGGCGCCGGCGCGACGATCGGCCAGGGGCTGGTTTACGGATACATCGCGGCCCATCACGCAGCAGAGAAGTAGCTCAAACCGTAGATGCACTAGCTAGTAGATCGACCTGACGGGAGATCAGCGCGCGTTTCCGATGCCGGAACGTGCACTGGTCTCCCGTTCGGCGTGTAGCAGCAATGCCAGCTGTATGTCCCATCTCGGTAACGCTGACGTGCCGGGTGACCGAGGCGCGGTATCGTCTCCAGAAGTGATGTGAGGCACTGATTTTTTCACCAGATGCCGTGGAATGAAGTGGCGCCTGATATCGACCGGTCGGGTCGAAAGCGCAAAAACAGGTACGTACCCAGGTAATTCGACCGTGGCGTGGAGCGTCGTGAAGCGACAGCGTATGAGGTGATTCCTCATCCGCAACGCAAGGATCTCCATGTTCCACCCCATTTCCGACCATCCGGGTAGACACCCACCCTGTCGATCTTCGAACGAAATGCCCTCAGTTCGGTCCGGCATTCGTAGTCCTCGATCAACGATCGATTCAGGCACTGCCTCGATGTAAAACCCGTATCTCCTGTGCTGTCACCAGGAGATACAGACCTGCGGGTCTATGCGCGCGATCGCGTTCGAGAGTGGTCACCGTACTTCTCTCCATGGCGCAATCCGAAAATTTCACTCCAACGGAGTCTCGGTGCGATGCACCGCGTAGCTCAGCACGTACTGAGTGCTGTCTGGCGGTAGAGCCTGCGCCGGCTCCGAGCACATCAGTCAAGGAAAATATGAGTAAGCACAGAAAACACAAGCCTTCCAGCACAAAACGATTCATCGCCGTAACTGCAGGACTGGGCGCCCTTGTGGGGGCCGGAGCAGTTGTCAATGCAGGTACCGCCGGTGCGCAGGGCTGGTCGGCGAGTTGCAGTTGGGAGTGGCCGGTAAGCGGATCACTTTCGCAGGGGTACCACGCGGGACATGACGGAGTCGACTTCGCTGTCAACGTCGGCACCGCGCTTCACGCGCCGACATCGGGCACGATTTCTGTTGCCGGACCCAATGATCCGGGTGGATACGGAACGTACATCCAGTTGGAAGCGGACAGTGGCGAGCAGATTCAGATGGGCCACCTCTCCGAAACCTGGGTCGGTGTGGGGCAGCACGTCGAGGTAGGCGACCAGATCGGGGCAACGGGTAACACCGGTAGCTCCACCGGTCCACATCTGCACCTCCGCATTCACACTGGTGGCGCCGTCGATCCCATGTCCTTCCTGAGTTCGATCGGGGCGTGCGATACCGGGTCGAGTATCGTGCCCGCACCCGCACCCGCACCCGCACCCGCACCCGTGCCGGCACCGGAAGTAGCACCCGAATCCGCACCGGAATCGGCGCCAGTTCCCGTTGTCTACTCTGAGGCAGCCGAATCTGCACCGGTAGAGAGCATTCCGGAGTCGAAGGCTCCAGCGTCTGGCGAAGAGGTAGTCGTTGCGGCCGGTGATACATTGTTCGGCCTCGCTGCAGAACGAGGTCTCACCTGGCAGCAGCTGTGGGACATCAATCCACAGATCGCCGATCCCGACCAGATCTTTGTGGGCGACGTAGTCAATCTGTGAGAGTGGATAATTCGATACTGATCCTGGGGTGAGTCAAAGATTCGTATACGACCGGTTCCAGTACCCGAGTTAACTCCGAGTCCCAGTTGGTGCGTGTGAGCGCTGCAGCCGGGCCGTGTATTTCACGGTCCGGCTGTTTGCGCGCTCCGAGAAGTGATTCCTACCGAAGTGCTGATGCGTGGCGGTTCGCTTCTTGGGCAGCCACGGCCAATCGCGGGGGATCTTGCCGATACTATTGAGCCCGTGAACCGGTCCGCGATCACCTCCCTACGTCGACGTTGGTCAGATGAGGGCGTCGACAATTTACGGGCGCAGCTGCTCGATCAGTCGCGGATCGTCAAGCCGCCCCACACTCTCGTCTCCCCATGGGCGGAGACCGATGACGGGCTGATCGACGTGCGTGGCCTGACAGCGGGTAGCGGTGGATTGGACATCCGGTATCTCACGTTGGAACGGATTGATCTGAGTTTCGCTCGGGGTGCGATCTCCGTCTTCGAATCCGAATTATTCGACTGTCGTTTCGATTTCGTGGCACTGACCGGACAGACCCGTTTCAATCGCCGATTCGAACGGTGCAGTTTCCGGGGTGCCACGCTCTCGCGTCTGGCGCTCGGACCGAGGGTCGTCGATTGCGATTTCACTGGAGCCAAAGCACGCGGGCTCCGCTCCGTGCCCAATACTGTGTTCGAACGATGTGCATTCGACGACACACGCCTGCCTGGTGCGCAGTTCGCCGATACCTCTTTCGTGGAGTGCACTTTCGGCGGCGCACGATTCTCGGCGGCCACGAGTTTTGTGCGGTGTTCCTTCACCCGGACCGCTGTCGAGTTCTCCGAGGCGCGAGTGTCGCGAACAACATGTGACGGCACCGCGATTCCGGATCAATGGGCAGGTGAGGCTGATTCAGCAGTCGCACTGGAGCGGTATGCCGGTCGATATGCCCGAGCACTCGGCGTGGGGGACACAGAGGGTATGGCCCTCGATCCTGAAATGGATGATTCGTAAAGGGGGCAGATCGATGACTCGCGGGGTCACGTTCAGAACAGTATTCGGTGGCCCGTCGGTGCCGCTCGACTTCATCGAGGAGTTGACTCGGCTCAGACACCGGCTGAGGGGCATCGCGATGCAGTACGACTTCGATCTGTTTGTTGTCGTTGGTGGCGACATCACCGTGGTGACCGATCCGACCGGGATCCGGCTTCCACGTGTGTTTCTGGGCAGGCGTACCGCTACGGCGCAGGTTCAGATGAACACTGACGACGTGATGGGGGTGTCCGAGCCCCGCACATTTCTGTACACGACGATCCATGCGGCACTGACGGAGCTGATTGCGCGTGTCTCATACCGCGACAACGACTTCGATGCGGACGGGGAGCGGGCGAAGATCGAGTTCTTGATCCTCGATGACAGTGGCGAGCGCGAATCAAAGCTGTGATGGCAATGACAAATGCTGCGCTCCCAAATTCGTCAGGCTGTTGTCGCTCTCTGGCATCAAACACTGCGGTGGGCCCAATGAATCCGGACATTCCGGCTATACGATGTGTGTATACGTTGTAACCGTACGTGTCACGGGTGGCCGGTGTCGGCGCGCTTCGTCCTTGTTGTGTGAGTGTTTCGTCCCGCTCCGCCCATTTCGGGCGATTCTTCATCTAGCTGAGGTTGGTGAATCTTCGGCTTGCGTCGTGGAACGATCCTCAGGCTTCGCCCGGGCTTGACGACTGAATACGGTCTTCCGTCCGCCCGAATAGACGGACGGAAGACCTCAATTCAGTTGCGGGTGAACGCACTCGGCGATCGCGGTCGGGTCTTGTCAGGGTTGAAATTCGTCGTTGGATGAATTCTCCGGCGAGCCGGCCGCGAGTATGCGCGTCCACCACCTTTGTCGCTGCGGATCTTCGTTCCAGACGACCGGTTCAGCCAGAGCTGCGGCGGGGGCCATGATTGGCGCGGGCATAGTGGACCTCCTGGATGAAAGGTTCTTGTACAGTCGATTTCGTGCCAAGCCGTTCAGGTCAGGCTTCGATCTGTCCCTGAGTTTCTGCCTCGGAGTTGGCAGTGCTGGACGGCGGCCCCGACGCGATTTCGATCCGCCGCGGTTTCGCCTTCTCTGCGATCGGCAAGCTCACGGTCAACACGCCGTTGTCGTACGAGGCGACGATCCGCTCGGAGTCGATGTCCTCACTGATGGACAGCTGCCTTCTATACGTTCCCGTGAAACGCTCACTGGCCAGCCACGTCACTCCATCTTCGGAGAGAGCACTGCGGTGCGCGGTCAAGGTCAAGGTCGAGCCATCTACCTGTACGTCCACCGATCCCGGGTCGACGCCGGGAAGATCGGCGTGAAGGACGTAGTGATCATCGATCTTGTAGAGGTCCATCGGCATGAAACGTGGACTTCGGTTGCTGCCGGTTCCGGTAGCAAGCAAGGACTTGGTGATCGCGTCAATGTCGGTGAAGGGATCGAAACGAAGCACAGCAACACACCTCCCGTATCGTCTAAGAAAGGCCACCGTCACCTCGACGGCGACCGAACTCACTGTGCGAGAACATGATAACCAACCGATCTGGCACTCTGCAACCTTGAGTGCCAGATTCTTCGACTGAACTTCGGCTAGATTTTCGGGAGCATCTGGGGGCGTGACTGTTCGGTGATCACGCGATCACTCGAGTCCTGCTGGATCAGGACACCCGGGTTGAGAAATCCGCAGATGCCTCGGTTCGATCCGACTCGAACGAGTGTGATGAAGTACCAGTCAGCTTGTGGTGCTGGCTATTTCGTTGAGAGCTCGTTCTACGGCTTGCGCGATCTTGCTTGCCGGAGGGAGATGCTCGGCATCGGTCTGGATTCCGATCCAGAATTTGTCGTTGTAGGACGCTGCTGTGAAGCCGATTCGAACATTGCCCGCCAACGGGCCGAGCGGCCAGAGTTGGACGAGCGCTGCCCCGTCGAGCGTGAGCGGACCGCGTGGTCCGTGAACATTGGACACCACTGCACCGATCATGTGCTGTCGCTTCGCGAATTTGTCGAAGATGCCGGCTACACGCGGCGACCGAAATGTTGTTCCTGCCGCACGTGCGGACGGTTTTGCGGCCGCAGTTTGCTTCGCGACGATTGCGACGGCACGTTCCAGGTCTGTTTCTTGAAGTGGGAGGTCGATGATCATGAATCCGACGGCGTTGCGTGCGTCTCCGATCGCTGTGACTGCGACGGGGACCGATACGGCGATCGTTTTCGGAATGGACTCGCCACGATCTTCGAGGATGAATCGCAGTCCGGTGCCCGCTGCAACGAGGTAGGCATCGTTCAATGTGCCTCCCACACTTTGCGCACCGCGCACGACCGGAGCGGTCCGGGTGCTGACGGAAGCGATGGATCTAGTGGTGCCGATTGTGCCGAGGAGTACCCGTGATCGGATCGGCCGATGTAGGAACGTCCCGATTCGAAATCGGAGGAGGTCCAGGGAACTGGCCTTCTGGGGGATGTGTGGCTCGGGGGAGTGGCCGGTTTTCGCCGTTGGTGGCGCCCCTGGGTCGGGTTTTTTCGAATCAGGCGATGCGAACAAGCGCTCGAAAAGGTCGCTGGCACCGGCGCCGTCGAGAACCGCATGATGCACTCGAATGACGATGCCGCACTGACCAGTTCGAGCTACAGGAATCAATGCGATGTGCCACAACGGTCGGGTGGTGTCAAGGGGTTGCATCACAAGTCGACCACAAACCGCTTCGAAGTCGGGTTCGGTGGGACCGCGTTCCTCCAGTGAGACATGGAGGTCGACCTCTATGTTGCTTTCCGTCCACCACCATGACCCATGCCGCACAATCGGTCGTTGCCGCAACAACGGTTCCTGCGCGATCTGCGCGGCGAGTGTTCGGTGAAGATGCGCTAGATCCGGTCGACCGTCGCTGTCGACAAAGCCGCCCGGAGAGAGCAGACCGGCAATAGTGACCAGGTACGGCTGGACATCCACACCGAGCTGGAAGCTCGCAGCGTCGACGGGTGATATCGGCACGTCGGGTGTGGTGTCGACCATCTGCTGAGCCTAATCGAGGCGACACGGTGGACGGCGCTGGTTTCGGCTAGCGGATCACCAAGTCGTGGTCGGTGGCGCTGAGCGTGATCGCGGCAATGGGGTTTCCGCGCATCCAGTCCTGCACGAACGCGTTCAGAGCGGGGTTCGATGCCCGATCCGCGTACGCGTCCGACGGGATCTCGATTGCCCCGACGAGGTGGCGCGGATCGGCATCGAGGCCGGATGCGCGGGGAGTCATCCGTAGTCCGTCGGCGGTGTGCAGGACGACCGGAAGAACCGTGCCATCCGGTGCAGTCACGGTCGCGGTCCGGGTGGTGGCGACCGGGTCGAAATGGTCCACGTCCAGTCGGTATCCGGACGGTTGTGCGTACTGGCCGATCGCGTCCAGCATGCGCGGATCCACCACAGAGTACGGAAACCCGATGTCGATCAGAGTCTGACCGTCGATGGCGCCGTCGCGGGCGGGCAAGGTCGTGGACAAGTGCCAGGGGGCAGCGGGGGACAGGGTATCCGTCGACCGGTCTGTCGGCGCGTTTTCGATCAGTGTGCCGAGGAGGGACGCGCCAGTCGGCGTGAACTCCCAAGCATCCCCGACGAGATCCTTGTGCCAGAAACCGGATTCGGCGCCGCGGCGGCCCTCGACACGCAACTCCCGCCGGTTCGGGCCGGGGCCGAGTGAGTGCACACTGATCGCGGATGTGACTTCACCGGGAATCTTGGGCTGGTGCACCCAGTCCGGTGCCGGAAGTTGGATCGCGGCGGTGCTGCGGTCCAGCGTTTCGGCCACGAGGTTGGGTGCCGACGGCTTGTCCGACTGATCTTCCCAGCTGTAGCGGAAGAAGATCGAGTCCGATCCCGAAGAATCGAAATCAAATGTGCGGGTGTACATGTCGCCGTACTTGTTCATCACGAAAGTGGTTGATCCGGCCGCCGACAGCGAGTCCGCCTGGAATCGCCCGCCGAGCGGGCCGCCGATCTCGTAGCTGTCGTCGTTGGGCAGCCACGGGTCTGCGTAGGTTATTCGGCTGCCGTCCGCGGTCAGCGTGGGGATCATCGTCATCTTGGCGAGTCCGACGAAGTGAATCCGTCCTGCGATGTCGGTGAAAGTTTGATTATCCCAAGGCGACGAGACGCTCAGTGCCCACCCGTTCGGCCGGTCTCCCGGAAGTTGTCGGCCTGTGCCGCTCCACAGGGGCGCACCCCACGCGGAAGTCCAGTTCCACACGAGCGGGTCCTGGGAGGCGTTGTCCATCGTGTAAATCCAGCCGTTGTCGTCGACTGCGACGAGTTCGTCGTCGTCCAGTGATATCCCGACCAGTCGTCCACGTAGGCATTCGGGCATCGGTACGAAACGCCATGGCTCGGTCGTTGGTTCGCCGGGCGCCCGCGGACGAGTGAGTAAGTCGTGGTCGACCAGTATAAAGTCCCAGAATCGATTGAATTGGGTTGTTGGCGTGCGAATTTCGATGGAAGAGGGGGTGGCCGTGCCGTTGAACAACGGAAGGTTTTCCAACCCGACTCGTCCGCCTCCCGAGGGTGCGCCGGGTGGCAGTTGGGCGGTTCCGAATGGTACGCAACTGGCCGGCCCGGTTTCGGTGGGCGTGGCTGCGGAGAGGGGAGTGGACCACAGCAGGCCGGCGGCGAAGAGGATGCCGACGGTCGACAGTCGCGATCGGTACGGGTGCGAAACTCCACTCGCGGTCTCGTTCACCGTCCGATTGTCGCATGATCGGCACGTTGAATCTGCGGATTGTGAGGTTTGTCCATCTGTGTCGGTTGCGGCGAGAGTGCCGATCGCGGCGTTGGTTGTTGTGGGTGGAACGAGAGTGCTTGTACTGCAAAGGTATTCGCCGTGTAGCTGAGTTTGCCATGACCTGCAGATACGGTGGGGTGATGAGAAGGCCGAAGTCGCTGGGTGAATGGTTGGTAGCTGACCCTCCGGAGTCGTCCAAGCCACCGGGGCCGATTCTTTTGGCATTCACCGTTGTTCCGCTTATTGCGTTGGTCTGCCGGCATTACGGGTGGTGGCCTTCGCCATTCGGTGACTTCAGGTGGTTCGATCCTCTCCTCGTCAGCGCTGCGGCTCTGCTCACCTTGATCGTTGTTGGTCTGGTGTGGGCGGTTCGTACGCTCTACGTTCTCGGCCAGGACCGACGGTGGTCGTGGTGGATCCTGCCCTCTCCGGTTGCCGTTATCGCCGCGGTCGCTGCGGTGTTGTTGATGCCGCCGGCAACTTTCCTCGACAAGAGCGGAGAGTTCGAGACCGTCGCGATTGCTCTCCTGGAGCAGCCTGGATCGACTGTGGAAGAGCTCGAGATCGGCCAGTTCGAGATCAGCAGTGCCCATGTCGTACGTCCCGATGAGGTCTACTTCATCGACAACGACAGCATGTTCACCACCACGAGTGGATGGGTGTACTCGCCCAGCGGCGCACCAACGGGGTTCGACGATTTCTCCGCAAAGCACCTCGGCGGACCTTGGTACGAGTTCACGGCGGTCTGGCGTGACTGATTCACCGCGCCATTTCACGCATGAAGTGCGTCGATAAATCGAGTGGCCCGTGTCGAGGACCTGTGGCTACCATCGGGGTGTGGACATCGTGATGCCCCATGGGCGTGAGGGGGTTGTCGGCGTCGTCTTCGCCGGCAGCAGATAGCGCATTTCGGACCCGACAGCACTAGGTGCTGGTCGGGCCATGAGCTGTACCCACCTTCACCGATCCACGATTGGCATACACCCATGATCATTTTGACCGATACATCTACCCGTTCCAGCCTCGTCAACGCGAGCCGTAAGGAGAAGACTGATCTCACGTTGCCGGATGGCTTCGACACCATCGACTTCGACGCTCTCGACTATCTGGGCTGGCGAGATCCCAAAATGGGCCGACGCGCCTACGCGATCGTCCCGACACTCGACGGGGAGATCATCGGAGTCTTGCTCGTTCAAGCGCAAGCCACTCCGCGGTCGCGTGCCCAGTGTTCCTGGTGCCGTGACACGCGCCTTCCCAACGAGGTCGTCTTCTACGGCGCCAAGTTGGCCGGGCCCGCTGGTCGACGTGGCAGCACAGTCGGAACACTGATCTGCCGAGACTTCCAGTGCTCGGCCAATGTTCGTAACGACCCCCCGCTCCCGTATGCCGGCTACGATGCCGGCGCTGCGCGCCAGGACCGGAAAGATGAACTGGTGCTGCGTGCTTCGAGTTTTGTCGAGCGAGTGGCTCGGCAGTAGAGGGGACCCCGGGGACGCGATATCCCTGTTGTGAAGTTCGGCCCCTCCCTGGGCTGAGGAAGGGGCCGAACTGCCTGGACGGTGTCGATCCGAGGGGCACTCGGACACGGTGCGACATCTGGCGTCGCACATGATTACTCGGTCAGGGCGTTGCTCGACGTAAAGTGACCCAGGCTCCGGCTATGCAGGCGATGGCCAGGGCCAATGGAAGTAGTGCCATCGGCACCACTCGGGAAGTATCGGCAAACCACGAACCGATCGCCGGCCACCAGCTGGCCCAGGTGATTACGATCGCTGACAGGCCGAGCACACCGAAGAGACCGGTGAGAGAGGCGAGCAGACCGGTGGTCCTCCATCGCTGGTAGATCGCACCTGTCAGCATTGCGATCGAACTGGTCAGCAGCAGCGTCGCGAACAGCGCGAGCAACTGAACGGCTGCGCTGTCGGTGAAATAGCGTGCGATGCCGAACATGCGCATGTGCACACCCCAGCCGTTGGTGGCGGACTCCACCACTGACAGCAGTTGTAGCGCGATTGCGAAGATTGCGGACTGTGCCAACGCCATTATCGTGGTGGCAGTGAAGAACTCGCGGCGAGTCACGCTCAGCCCGAGCGCGAACGGGAACGTCTGGGTCATCGACTGGAGGTAGAACGCCAGCACGAAACCGTAAACGGAGAACACACTGCCGGTGAATCCCTCACCCTGCTCGTTTCCGACGATCGCGTAGATGGTGAAGCTGATGAGGAAAGAGATCAAAAGGATGCCCACCGGCCAGGCGATCAGCAACGGCCACGCGACCGTGTGCAGTTGGAGGACGGAACCGATCCTGGACCGGGTGGGCGCCTTCGGGACCGTCCGGGGCGCTGTCGTTGCGATGCTCATGCGGTGATCTCCTTGCGCTGCGTCGAAGTCGCGATGACAAGTTCCTGCAAAGATGCCGGTTCCACTTGGACTCCCGCCTCCCGCAGTCGGATTCGCTCGGTCTCGGTCACATCGGCCTGCAACATGATTCGGCTGTGGGAGCCTAGTGTCTCCCGGCGCAGGACCCTGCCGGACGCGGCAACAGCATCCACCGCATCAAGGGGGCCGGATACCACTACGGCGCGACCTCGCAGTGCGTCTGCGTCCTCGTCGACGACAATCCGGCCGCTGTCTACGACGATCACGTGCTCGAGCAGATTGGCTACCTCGTCGATAAGGTGAGTCGAAAGCACTACAGTGCGAGGATGTTCGGCATAATCGGCAAGCAGACGATCGTAGAAGAGTTGGCGTGCAACGGCATCGAGGCCGAGATACGGCTCGTCGAACAGCGTGAGCGGTGCACGGGAGGCAAGTCCGATGATCACTCCCAACGCTGACCGCATGCCGCGCGAGAGCTTCTTCACCTTGCGGCACAGTGGAAGTTGGAAATCGTCGAGCAGTGTCTCGGCGAACGCGTGGTCCCAATTCGGGAGCAGATGGCCGGCGGCGACGAGTACATGCTTGACCTTGAGGTCCTCGGGGTACGTCTGGCTTTCCTTGACGAAGCACACGTTCGCCAAGACGTCGGCATTTTCGAAAGGGGCAGCGCCGAATACCTCGACGTCGCCGCTGGTGTGCAGGTCCTGTCCGGTCAGTATCTGCATGATCGTGGTCTTGCCTGCGCCGTTACGTCCGAGCAGGCCGTAGATTTTGTTCTGGCCGATCTCGAACGAGACGTCCGAGAGCGCATCGACGTCCCCGTAGCTTCTGTTCACTGCTCGCATCGAGGCGACGAGTTCAGTTTCGTCGAAACGCCTGACGTGCGACTTGGTCGTTGTCGTGCTTGAGTTCATCGGTCCGCCTTCCTGTCGTCCAGCATGGATTTGAGTTCGTCGAGGGAAATCTGAAGGCGGTCGGCCTCCATGACCAACGGCTCGATGTATTGGCGCGCGAACGCTTCTCGTCGTCTGAACCTGAGTGCGTCGCGGGCGCCGACGGTGACGAACATTCCGATTCCCCGTTTCTTGTAGAGGAGCCCCTCGCCTACGAGTTGATTGAGGCCCTTGGCTGCCGTCGCCGGATTGATTCGGTGGAACGCCGCCAGTTCGTTGGTTGAGGGCACCTGCCCGTCTTCCGGCAGTGAGCCGTCGATGATCGAGCCTTCGATCTGCTCGGCGATCTGCTGGAACAGTGGTCGTCCGTCGTCGATCACGATGATCGACGCCCGGTGTTCACTGGTTCATTACTCATGTAATGAACCATAGAACGTCGTGGGGCATGTTGGCAATGAGATCGCGGAATCTGGCACCGATGCCTTGGGTCTCCGAGCGCTACCCATCGGGATATTCATCGCAGAGGCTGATGGAACAGCTTGGATGCAGACCAGCTACGACTCCCAGATCCCCGGGGCGCTGCGCACAGGCATTGAGCTTCTGCGGAACCGTGGAACCGCCGATCTAGGTGGTCGACCACGGGACGGGGTTGACCGAAACACCCGTCAGCATCGGCAATTCGCCACCCAACGTGAACAGACGAAACCCGCGGCCTCGGCTTCGGGGCGTAACCCGGAGTCGTAGAACAGAAGCCGGACCGCACGCCGCGGTCGGGCTGTTCTTCGTCAACCCAAAGACGGAATCGCATCCACCGCAAGTAGGGACTTAGCGCCTCGTTTTGGTGTTTCTGTACTGATTCGCGATCCCGATACGTACGCTTCCGGCCAGGGAATCGGACACTCGACCAACAGGGGTATCAATGCCGAATGTGACAGTGAAGTTCGGGGGTTCAGACCCGGAAACAGCGGACCTCGCACGCCGGGCACTGCAACCAGTACTCGACAGCATCTACCGCACATACCGCAGGAAACCGCTCCCATTCGTCGAAGCCGCACTGAAACGCGCAGGCCGAGGGAGCTTCTCACAAGCAGGAATTGAGCGATTCGCCAATTACATTTCAAGAGGCGACCGACCGATTCTCACCAAATAGTGCGGCCGCCCGTGATCAGGCCGAAGACCGAAGCGTTTCCACCGGCTACCTGGTCGACGACTAAATTTATCGGTGCCAACTAGGTACAGGTCCATCGTGGTCAACATCGGAGACAGCTCCCGCTCGCGTCCGAGATCGGTAGCTGCCTCACCGTGGCATGGGACCTGTCAAACACAATCTCCCCTTCCTGGACAGGTAGGGGAGATTGTGTTTGTGACCACCGCACGATCCACGCATCTGCTGATATGCAGGTTTCAGGCAGAGCTGAAACTGTCATTCACATGCGGTCGGCCGATCTTCTCTACAAGTCGGGTGCGGTTAGTGGCCCTGCGCCTTCTAATGAGAAGGGGATCGTGGAACCGTTCGCCATCGCCACGATCACGTTGACGATAGCAAAGAGGACGTTATTCATTTCAAATTCACCTCCTCTCTCCGTCTAGAGCCCGGCAGCATTCGCTATTGCATACAGGGCAGAGGCCCTGCTATCGAAATTGGGACTGCAATGTAAGCGGGCGAGCCTGGACCGAATGAGGTGACTGTCCTGATATATCCGAGGCCATTCGAGGAGTTGTAGTCCACCAACCAAGGTCCACCAGAATCGCCTCCGCCAAAGTTGCCCGGTTTGGGAGTTGCGTGAGAAGCCGTAGCTCCGAACGTCATAACCAGGGAAGGCGCCGCAATGCTTGCGAGGAATAAGGTTTCGACTCTGGACACCTACGGCCCTCTATCGAATTGGGGCCAACCTGCCGGTTTTTTAAGATCTTCGGGAAGGTAGCGCGACGCTAAGGTGACAGTCCTCCAAACTGGGGTATTTCTTCGAGATTTATCCGGCTCTTCCGGATCCGGAGTGTATGAGTCGAACCACGGATGATCCGAGCAGGCACAAGATGTAGGTCGGTGAGGGTTTTTAATGTGCAGACCGATGGTCGTGCATTGGGACTTACGGTTAGGGCTGTCCGATACTGAGGAAGAATACGTACTTGATGCTTTTCGAAGGTGATTTTTGACGGACTTGGGTATTTTCACAGTTGTGATTGTGAGAAGACCTGCATTCTTGCGTGAGTTGTGGTCCCCGGTGTCCGGGTGCGCTACGGCAGATCGGTTTTAAAAACTGATAAGCGCGCGGTGCCCGAGCAGAGACAGTTTCCAACCCCATCGGTTGGTAGTCGCGCTCGAATCACTGACGGACGGCAAACGAACCGAGGTACCGGCGACCATCGGCTTCGAGGTCGACAGCACTCTCCTGACAGTGCGCGCAATGGACACCGATTTAGGCCGGGGCACGACCAGTCGGACGGCATCGATGAACTGCAGAATTCCGAGATCCGGTCCTCTAGCACCCCCATTTGCGTTGGATACACGTTAACTGATCACTGAATGGAGGAGGTTGTGTACCTGCCGTGTACCTGTCACAGGATTTGGGACCCAAACAAGCGAAGTTCGTCTGCCCCAAAAAGGACTCTGAACTGCGGAGAATCTGTGGAGCCGATGACGGGAATCGAACCCGCGTATTCAGCTTGGGAAGCTGATGTTCTACCATTGAACTACATCGGCGTCGCAGCCGACCGGACGTGTTTTCACCGCCGATCAACGTGCTGTCCGAACATTATCAGACGAGCTTTCAAGCAGCGGTGTCCCCGGCCGTCATTGATCAACACAGGCGTGTGGAAGTCGGCGCCATCGGTAAATGATTTGCCCACAAGTTCTGCGCGGGAAAGCCTTTCGGCATGGAGAACTTGAGACAGGTGGGGCTGGGCTCTGCCGTGGGAGTCCAGAACCCGCGCATCGTGTTCGGTAACCACAGTGTGATCGCACCCATCGATGGGTCGGCACTGCCCGCAGAACCGGTAACCTCTACCTGTGCTGCTCTCCGATCGTGACATCCGTGCCGAAATCTCCGTTGGACGTCTGGGTATCGACCCCTTCGACGATTCCATGGTGCAACCGTCGAGCGTCGACGTGCGCCTGGATGGTCTGTTTCGGGTGTTCAACAACACGCGGTACACGCACATCGACCCGGCACTGCGCCAGGACGAGCTGACCAGCCTGGTCGAACCAGCAGAGGGCGAGCCGTTTGTGCTTCATCCCGGCGAGTTCGTTCTCGGTTCGACTCTCGAAGTGTGCTCACTGCCGAACGACCTGGCCGGCCGCCTCGAAGGTAAGTCGAGCCTCGGGCGCCTGGGCCTTTTGACGCACTCCACTGCCGGCTTCATCGACCCGGGTTTCAGTGGCCACATCACACTGGAGCTGTCCAACGTCGCAAACCTGCCGATCACGCTGTGGCCGGGAATGAAGATCGGGCAGCTCTGCCTGCTCAAGCTGTCGAGCGCTGCAGAGTTCCCCTACGGAAGCTCCGAGGCCGGATCCAAGTACCAGGGTCAGCGCGGCCCGACTCCGTCGAAGGCGTACCTGAACTTCAACCGCAGCTGAACGAACCAACTTCGGGGGGAGTCGCATGATCGGAATTTTCTACGGTCTGGTGTTCATGAACTTGTTGTTCGTGACCAGCACCGTGTGCTTGATGAAGCCGTCGAAGGCCAGTGTTGTTGCGACCGTCTGCGCAGGAGTGGCGTGGCTCTTCTTCAACGGCCCGCTGGAAGGTCAGGTCTTGTGGTCGTTGAATCGAGAACACGGTCTGACGGTCTCGGATCTGATGTCGCTTGTTGCCTTCGGCATCGCCGCTCGTGGTTGGAATCAGGTCCGTAAGGTCCGCGAAACCGTCGACGCCGATCGTTACTGACCTGCGAGCTCACCTCAATTGAACGCCACGATTCGGGCAGAAGTTTCGACCTGGAGCACAACGGTCGGCGAATCGGGCACAATTACTGAGTATGTGGTGGATTGTCGGAGGCGTACTACTCGTATGGGTCGTGTGTTCCATTCCGATTGCCATCCTGGTCGGACGCGGTATCGCGCGCCGGGACCGCGCAGAATTCGACGGCCGAAATCAACAGTGGGCCGACGAGGTTGTCAGGTCGATAGAGAAGCAATCGGATCAGGACAATGCCGATCGGCGTAAGCCACCACTGATCAGCTGACCAGCTGAACTTTTCCGGAGGTGAGTGGGCGTGGAACTTCCATCCGATACTCCCGACGACGTCGTGGCCGCAGCCGCCGGAGGACCCAGGATTCCGCAGTTCGATCCCACAGTCGGGATTCCGGTAGTTCCGCGTGCGGGAGATGCTCCACACCGGTTGGTGGTCATCGGCGACTCGCTGTCGCAGGGATTTCAGAGCGGGGCGGTCTTCAATACCGATCTGTCGTATCCGTCGATCATTGCTCACCAGTTGGGCTGGCTCGAGCGGTTCCGCTTTCCCCGATACGGCGGTCCGGGCGGGCTCCCACTCAACATCGAACTGCTGCTCCGCACCCTCGACGAGCGCTTCGGCCCACGGCTCGACCTCTGGGAGGTTCCGCTCGCACTCTTTGCTGCACGCGGGTTCATGGATCAGGTGGAGGACTACTGGGAGCGTGGGCCGGGCAGCGTGGCGCCGACGTTCTCGGCGATCAATCACAACCTTTCGGTCTACGGGTGGGATCTTCGTGACGCTCTGACCAAGACCGCGCATGGGTGTGAGGCAGCCCTGCACGAACCGCACGACGACCTGATCAGCCAGATCGTCGAGAACAACGGCGAACGCGCCGCACTGAGAGTTCTGCCGCGAGGCTCCGAGGCAGAGAAGCGCATGACGGCGTTCGACGCGGCAGCGGAACTGGGCAAGGAAGGCATCGAAACTCTGATCGTCTTTCTCGGGGCCAACAATGCGCTCCGCACCGTCACCGAACTCCGAGTCGAGTGGAGCGGCAACAACTTCCGTGACCCGGACGGCAAGCGCGAATACACGGTGTGGCAGCCCGAGCACTTCGCGTCGGAGTACGCCGAGGTGCTGGCCGCGATCCGCAAGATCAACGCCCAGCACGTCATCCTCTGCACCGTCCCACACGTGACCATCGCACCGATCGCCCACGGGCTCGGCGGCAAGATCGAAATCGGATCCCGCTATTTCCCGTACTACGCGCGACCGTGGGTGCGCGACACAGACTTCGACCCACAGCGCGATCAACACATCACCGGCGCGCAGGCGTGGGCCGTCGATACCGCAATCGACGTGTACAACCACGGAATCGAGCAAGCCGTCGCGAATGCCCGTCGGGTGGGGAAGGACTGGTACCTCTGCGATATTGCCGGGTTGCTCGAGCGCGTGGCCTCACGGCGCTACGTCGCCGACGTCAATGCGCGGCCGTCATGGTGGACGCAGTACCCCCTCCCCAAAGCACTGACCGACTTGCAACCCGTGCCGGACTCGCTGTTCCTCTCCGCCGACGGTCGCGGCGGCCGCGCGTCGGGCGGCCTCTTCTCGCTCGACGGCGTTCATCCCACGACAGTCGCGTACGGGGTGATGGCGCAAGAACTGGCGAACATCATGGTCACGGCCGGGGTCCAGTTCGACCGCGCTCAGGTCGATTTCGACCGACTCGTCCGACGCGACACCTTGGTGCGCACTCCGCCGCAGAATCTCGATTCCACGCTCGGCGTCATCGGCTGGGCCGACGAGCACCTCGGCTTTGCCAAACGCGTGTTCGGTCTCTGATTTTCAGCTTGCCTTCGACATCGTCGGTGCGACGATGCGTTCCGCGTACTCCCGCAACAGTGCCACCAGGTCTACGTCGTCGACGGAAAGTCTGCCGGTCGGACCTATCGCAGCCAAGGCACCGACGACACACCTTTCCGCGTCGTGGATCGGGACGGCGACGGCGGAGCGTCCGACACGAATCTCGTCGACCTCACGGGCGGGCTCGCCGCGCCGGATCCGAGAGAGTTCGAGTTCCAACTGGTCGCCGTCGGTGATGGTGTGTGCGGTGACCTTTCGCAATGGGGCCTCGGCCAATTCGGGTCGGCTGGCGAGGAGCAGCTTCCCGATAGCCGACGCGTGAACGGCTGTGACCAGCGTCCGTTCGCCGCTGAGCTCGTGGTCTGGATCGCGATCGACCAGTCGAATTCTGTTCTCTGCAAACGACGCGAGGTAGACGCCGAACCGTAGCTGTTCGCGGAGTTCTTCGAGGAGCACCGAATTGTCGACGGGGGTGGGTTCGGCGGCAGCCCCGGCCAATTCACGGGTGCGTCGGCCCAGCGCGAAGCCGGAGAGGTCGGCGATCCGAACCAGGTAACCGTCGGCGACAAGGATGTTGAGCAACCGATACGCAGTGGCAGGTGGGATGTCGGCAAGGGCGGCAATGTCCTTGGCGGTGGCTCCCGATCCGAGCCTGGCCGCCGACTCGAGGAGGGCAAGGGCGCGCTGAACCGCTCGGGGTTCGTGCCCACCGAGGTCGCGTGGTCGGCCCACCATCAGCGGGCGCCGGCAGTCGGCTCGCCCACCAGCACGATGTTTCCGGCTGCGTCGGTGGCGAACACCCCAGCTCCTGGTAGTACGTCCTCGGTTTCGGGACTGTCGAACGCGCCGACGTGCAGCAGGCTCTTGGGGCTTCGGCGTCGCAGGTAGAACTGCCAGAGCGTGCCCGAGGTCAGGATCACGAGCACAGCGATCGGTGCAACGTACGCATGGTCGATCGTGTTGGCGTAAACGAGGTAACCGAGAACTATCGCACCGGCACCACTTCCACACGACGCGGCTGCGAGAACGCCGGGAGTGTGCTCTCCGATACGCGTCAGGAATACAACCGATGCGATCGCCACCAGTGCATAGGCAACGATGACGGCACCGCGAACCGTCAGTCGAACGTCGTCGAAAATCTCTCCGCGTCCAAGGATGGCAAAGGCTCCGCCGCCCACCAGAACTGTGCAGACGACGACGGTCAGCGCGAAGTAGGGCGTGCGAAATGCGCTGTGAACCGAGGCGAACCGGCGGGGGAGTAGGCGTTCGACGCCGAACGAGTAGACCAGACGCGACGCAGCATTGGACGACGCCATCGACGACGCCAGCCACGAGCACCCCAGACCGACGTTGAGCGCGATGACGACACCTGGACTCACACCCGTCGCTGTTCCGTGGAGATAGGCGTTGACGAGGGTGTCGCTACGTCCCGACCAAGCGGCCCAGCCCGCAAAGATGAAGAGCGATCCACAGATGATCGGGGTGAGAAGGACTGTGCGGGTGACGGTTACCAGCGGTCGACGAGATTCGGGGCCGAAGAAGGCCGCGCTCTCGAATCCGGCGAGAGCGAACACGGCAGCCAGGGCGGTGAGTAACAGCCCGTGACCGGAGGTGGGCGGAACGATCTGTGCTTGTTGGCTTCCGGAACCGCCCAGAATCATGAGCCCGACGATGAACAGAAGTGAGCAGCTTTCTACGACGAGGATCGCGAGAGCAGCAAATCTGACACTTCGAACGAGGGCACCGAGAATCAGCAGGGCTATCCCCAGATAGAGCGCGATGACGTGAAAAGTCTTGTCCACGTGCACACCCGCGAAGCCGAGCAAAGCGATTGCGGCCTGTCCTCCGTGATAGAGCGTCATTACCGCGCTGCCGACGTACTTGACCAGCATGGCGATGCCGGTGGTCAATGCTGCCCGGGTGCCCAGGCCACGAAAGACGAAGCTGTGCAGCCCGCCCGATGCTGCCATTCGGCGCGTGAACTGCGAAACGCAGAAAGCGATGAGCGTCACCAGCACGGTGGCCGCGATGATGGTGATCATCCCGCTCAACAATCGGCCGTGTGTCAGCATGGTGACGGGCAGAACGACCATCGACACAGCAGGGGCGGTGGTTGCCACCGACTGGGCCAGCACTTCGGCGCCCGAGAGTTGCCGACGGCCCAACGCGCGCAGCGGTGATCGCGCCGGGGGTTGCTTCTCGCGCGTGGTGAAGGACCGCGCGATAGCTTCGGTGAGAGCGGACATGTCGCGTCACGCTAGTCCGGTTCTGTAACGCGGATATTGCGGACATGCTTCCGCTGATCGCACTCGGGTGAGAGAGCCCGATGCTGATGCTCGCAGGTTTCTCACTCGGTCCCCACTGACTGTTTCCTGCGCGTCAAGTTCCGGACCCAACGCTCCTGAAGTCTGTGTTCAACACCAACCACCCGGGTCACCGGGAGCACACTGGGGAGCTCGAATGCCATACACACGTAGATCTTTCATGCGCAGTCTGGGAATCACCGGCGGCGCCGGCCTGGCACTCGGTGCTATGTCGTCCATCGGCCTGGCGCCGGCGGTGGCATCGACGCCGAGGCGATTTCAGGCACCTGCCGCGGGTGACCTGATCGGAAAGGTCAAGGGAAATCACTCCGTCGTGATCCTCGGCGGTGGACCGTCCGGTCTGTGCTCCGCCTACGAACTGCAGAAGGCCGGATACAAGGTCACTGTCCTCGAAGCGCGCAACCGGCCGGGTGGTCGGGTGTGGTCGATCCGCAACGGCACCGAAGAAACCGACCTGAACGGTGAGACACAGACCTGTACGTTCTCGGAGGGGCACTTCTACAACCTCGGTGCGACGCGTATTCCGCAAAATCACAACACCATCGACTACTGCCGCGAACTGGGCGTCGAACTGCAGATGTTCGGAAACCAGAATGCGAACACCTTCGTCAACTACACCGGCAACAAGCCGCTGGCGAATCAGTCGATCACCTACCGAGCAGCCAAAGCCGACACCTACGGATACATGTCCGAGCTGCTGCAGAAGGCCACCAATCAGGGCGCTCTCGACCAGGTCTTGAGCAAGGAAGACAAAGAAGCACTCTCGTCCTTCCTCACCGACTTCGGTGATCTCTCCAGCGACGGCCGCTACGTCGGATCCTCGCGTCGAGGACACTCCGCCGAGCCGGGCGCCGGCCTCAACTTCGGAACCGAGATCGAACCATTCGGGATGAGCGATGTCATCCAGGGCGGCATCGGACGTGCATTCTCCTTCGAGTTCGGTTACGACCAGGCCATGACGATGATGACCCCCGTCGGCGGCATGGACCGGATCTACTACAAGTTCCAGGACGCGATCGGGATGGACAACATCGAGTTCGGCGCCGAGGTCAGCGGCATGAAGAACGTGCCGGAAGGCGTCACCGTCGACTACGTCGTCGACGGCAAAACCAAGTCGATCACCGCCGACTACGCAATCTGCACGATCCCACCGCACCTGATCAAGCGGCTGAACAACAACCTGCCCTCCGACATCCTGCTCGCGTTGGATGCAGCCAAGCCGTCGTCGTCGGGCAAGCTCGGTATCGAATACTCGCGTCGGTGGTGGGAGACGGAGGACCGCATCTACGGCGGCGCGTCGAACACCGACCGCGACATCTCCCAGATCATGTTCCCCTACGACCACTACAACTCCGACCGCGGCGTCGTGGTCGCGTACTACAGCTCGGGTAAGCGTCAACAGGCTTTCGAATCGCTCACCCACCGTCAGCGGCTGGCAAAGGCCATCGCCGAAGGCGCAGAAATCCACGGCGACAAATACACTCGCGACATCTCGTCGTCCTTCTCCGGAAGCTGGCGTCGCACCAAGTATTCGGAATCCGCCTGGGCATCATGGGCCGGCGCGGGAGATTCCCACGGCGGCATGGCAACTCCCGAGTACACCAAGCTGCTCGAACCCGTCGACCGGATCTACTTCGCCGGCGATCACCTCTCCAACGCCATCGCCTGGCAGCACGGGGCCTTCACGTCCGCGCAGGACGTCGTCACCCATCTGCATCAGCGTGTTGCGCAAACTGCCTGACGTGCTTCGTTTTCCATCACTTTCTCTGGAGGTCACATCATGAAATCTCGCAGCACCAAGGTCCTTGCAGCGGCATTCGCCGCCACCGCGCTACTGGGCTTCGCCACGGCCTGCTCGTCTGATGAGGCGGACGCCGAAACCACGTCGAGTTCGTTCGTCTCCAAATCGATTCTCGAAGCGGGGCAGGCAAACCCGATGATCGCTCAGGGTGTCGCGATCGGCGGCGACACCGCGATCTACAAGACCAGCGGCATCGGCCCGTCGGCAGGAAACAAGGCGGCGCCGGAAGGTTCGCCGGAGTCGTACATCGACGGCCAGTTCTCCGGCGGAGTTCTGCCTGCCGGGGTCACCGTCACCGAGGCGCAGGGCATCAACGTACTCAAGAAGATCCGCGACAACCTCGAAGCCCAGGGATTGAGTCTCGAAGACGTCGTGACGATGCGCGTCTTCCTGGACAACGCGCCGGGGTCGGACAAGGCTGACTACACAGGATGGAATCGCGCGTACCGCCAGTTCTTCGCCAATACCAATCTCGACACCGGTGATACGGAGCTGGTGCCGATGGGCACTGCCGAGCCGATCGCTCCGATCGAGCGCAACAGCGCTCGGCCCACCCGCTTCGCCCTCGAGGTTGCCGGACTGCCCGTTGCCGGTTGGCTCGTCGAGGTAGAGGTCGACGCGGTGTACCCCGATGGCAAGGAACCCGCCTGATGGGCGCGCTCAGCCCGACCCACTGGGCAATCGTCGCAGTAGTGCTCGTGGTGCTGTTCGGTTCGAAGAAGCTGCCCGACGCGGCCCGCGGCCTTGGCAGGTCGATGCGGATCCTCAAGACCGAAGTCGGTGAACTGCAATCGGATACGGACCTCGCGTTGGAGAAGCGAGACTGACCCCTGTGCGCGGTTGAGGAGTCCCCACACTCCTCAACCGCGCACAGGTCTTCTAGATCAGACCTTCGGAACGCGCTACCGATGGTGGTGACGGCGGACCCTTCACGAAGACATCGATCAGCACGTCCTCGTCCTGGTACGACGCGAACTGCGCCAACCCCGGTGTCTGGCGCACAGCCGAATGAACGGCGTCACCGTTCTGCGGATACTCCGGTACGACGTGACGCCAATGGGCGCACAGCAGCGTTCCACCAGGCTCGAGATGCTCGACGACGTGCAGCATTGCCTCGATCAGCTTTTCGAAGGTCAGGTAGTAGCCGACCTCGCTGATGACGACGAGGTCGAAAGTCTCGTCGGGCCAGTCGTCACCCAACGCCCACAGACGAAATTCGGCATCACGTCCGGTAAGCCGCGCACGGGCGCTCTCGAGTGCGGCCGGGACGATGTCGGTGGCGAGAACGCTGTCGCAGCGCTCTGCCAACTTCTCGGTGAGAACCCCGATCGAGCATCCTGGTTCGAATGCGCGACGGTATCGAGGTTTGGGGAGCATCGCGGCGCTGAGCGCGTACTTTCGCTGCTCGTACCACCGGGATTCGAAGTCCCACGGATCGGATTGCGCCGCATACATCTTGGCGAAGTAGTCCGCGGGAAGCTCACGATCGGTCATACGAACACCGTTTCGTACGGTCGCAGTAGTCGTTCCATCGCATGTCGGGGGAGGATGGGGGCATCCGCGGGATGGTCGGAAAGCGGGGCGATCTGTGAAGTGAACTCATTGGCAGCAGCGGATTTTGCAGCCTGAACGTCGGAGGGCAAGGCCACTCTTCTGGCCCTTTCCCACGGGACTGCTGCATGATCCGGCTCAGCCCAATGCCACGCCCAGATGGGGTACTCGATCAATCGTGATCCAGTGTCCGCGCAGGCCTTCGCCGCTGCCTCCCCGGTGGCTTCATGGTCGGGGTGGCCGTCCCCGCGCCATGTCGAGGCGCACCAGGTACCCGTCGAGGAATCACCGAGAATCGAGCTGAGACGGTCGGTCAACTCCTGTCGGTTCTCCCTGATCTTCCCGTCTGGAAGGCTCAATCGAACCGGTGCGGGAATTCCGAGTACACGCGCTGCTCGATCCGACTCGGACCGCCTGAGATGTTCCATCTCAGGCTGAGTCACTGTTGGTGAATCGGGATGTGAGGCTCCACCGTCGGTGACAGACACCACGTGAACGTCGATGCCGGAAAGCGTTGCGAGAAGAGCAGTTCCACCCAGTCCGAGTATTTCGTCGTCGGGATGGGGAGCGACGACGATCAATCGCGAGCACCCGGTGAGATCCAGTTCCGGAAAGCTGCGTCCCCACTCCTGCCATGTCGATTCGGGAGTGCCGCCATCGTCGACAGGCTTCTGCGCGAACAGTTTCGAGTTCACCACGGCCGTTTCCCCTTGGCCGCAATCCGGCCCAGTTCGGCGAGATCCTTCTCGGCGTGGCTCTGCCGCAAGTAGACGGTGAGGTCGGCTACCCGCGCGGCATGCTCGGCGTCCATGCAGAGCGGTGCGGCGCCGAGAGCGCGTCCCACCCGATCCAGGGTCTCGGTGGCGGCGCGCTCGACAATTGCCCGCACACGGAGTGCCCGCTGCATGGCCTCGGCATTTTCGTCGAAAGGATCGGCGTCGATCTCCGCCGCCGCGACTGCGAGCGCGTTGCGCGCTGCGGCCAGCGCCGCATCGACCGCGCCGAGGTGGGCGAGTAGGTAGGGATCGTCGCTGCTTGCAGCCTTGTCGTACAACGGATCTGCAACGCCGCAGGCACCGCCGTACCAACATGCAGCCACGCCTATCGCGCCGTGCCAGAACCCCGGCCTGCTCAGGTAGTCGCCTGCCGTCCCGACCGGTATCGCCGGAACCATGTCGAAGTCGACCGCGCTGGAGTCGCTTTCGGCCATACCGACGGCCTTCCACGAATCGGGAACGGGATGCACCCCAGGTAGTCCGAGCTCAACTGCGAAGAGTGAGGGTACTCCGTCGACCAAGGCGGTGATCAGTGCATGCGTGCAGGTGTTGGCACCGGAACACCACAATTTGCGGCCGGTGAGCGTCCAGATCCCTACGTGCTCAGACGCATTCACCACAGGTTCGGGTGGCTCGGCCGCCCACACTCCCCACAGCTGCCCGGGTTCGGGATCCGGCCCGTCGAGTTCGGTGAGTATCGCGACGGCATCGGTGTGAGCCTCAGCCATCCGCCCGAGAACCACATTCTCGCGCGTGAGCTCTGCCAGGGAGGTCCACCGCGCGGCTGTCGCGCCGCCGCCGGGAAGCGGCAAGTACAGTCCACCTGCGTCCAGGAGTGTGTGTAGTCGTTTCATCGTGCCAGCTCCGCTTCTTCGTTATCGGCGGTCGTACAACCCAGGTTACGGATATGTCCGGCAAAGCCGCCCGGAGTTCGGCCGTCGAGACGCGCAGACGTGGTGACCGCAATGTCTTCTGCCCACGCGATACAGGCACCAGCCTCGCTCAACCGCCGGACGAGATCGACGTCCTCGTCTTCTTCGAGATCGGAGAATCCTCCGACGCTCCAGTACATATCCGCGCGGACACCGAGGTTGGCCCCGTGGACGTGACCGTGTCGGCCATATGGATGTGCGTGGTACATACGTTCGTATCGTTCACGAACGGAGTGTGGATGGCCTTCCCAATCCGCGATGCGTACGGTTCCCGCGACGACGTCCGCAGTACGCGCATACTCCAATTGGCGCGCAATCCAGGTGGGGCCGACCACCGAATCTGCATCGGTGGTGGTGAACCACGCCGAAGCTCCCAACTCTCGGCCGAACTCGGAAAAGCCCGTCGCTCGCGAACGTCCGACGTTCTGGTGCTCGACGCGGAGTACTTCGACCCCGTCGGGGATGACACCGGCGGTTCCGTCCGAACAGTTGTCGAGGACGGCAACCAGTCGGACGGGGACAACGCAAGCCGACGCCGCTGTTGCGAGTGCGCGAAGGCAATTGGGGAGGTCTTCGGCTTCGTTGTGGGCGGGAACTACGACAAGAACCTGGTCGATTGGCACAGTGACGATCCTTTCCTCACCCTGGTACGGTCGGGTCTTCTTTCGTCCCGGTTCTCAACAGATAACCACATTTCGGACGAGTGCCGCCGCTCGACCGCCAGCAGTCACGCAGGTCGAAAACTGTTTCGGTGAAACATCTCTGGATGCGTTTGGGAACTGTGACTTCGGGGTACAAGACGGGGTTTTGCGACTGTGCTTTAAGGTGCAAAACGGGGTTTTGCACCGAAGAATCTTCAGAACCGGCGGTGGCGCACCGAATCGATGAGCATCCGGGCAACCTCGTGCAGTTTCACGTTGGTGTTCTGCGATTGCTGCACAAGACGGCTGAATGCTTCCTCGGCGTCGATGCCGTGGACGGCGATCAGGACACCTTTGGCTTGTTCGATCTCGGCCCGAGATTCCATGGCGCAGTGCAACTGTTCGATGTGCTCGTGTGCTTGACGCCAGCGTCGTGAATCTGCGATCGCCGCGCCCGCACCGGCGGTGAACAATTTCATCAACTCTTCGTCGAAGGCCTTGAACTCTGTCGAGGCGAATCCGTAGACGTTGAAAGCGCCGAGCAGTTCGGTGTTCCCTTCGCCCATGGTGATCGGCACGGACAAGTAGGACCGGACGCCTTGTTTGCGGGCTTCGTCGGTGAATTCCGGCCATTCGTCGACGTGATCACCCACCTTTGCCCGAACCGAGGACACCGTGCGCGCGGCGTCAACGCACGGACCACGATCAGCGGAGTGCTGGGCGTCATCTATCTCGGAAAGGTAGTCCGCGGTGGACGCAGCAGTTCGTGGGCCATCGGTGGACAACACCGTCACGCTGACAGCATCGGCGTCAGGCAGTGCTTTGACCGCGGTCTCGGCCAGACGTTGGAGCATGGAGTCGAGATGCTCGTCCGTGTTCAGATTGGACCGGAGTCCGGCAATCGCTTCGGCGAGTGTGTCGAGCGAATCTGCTGCGGAAGCAAACGCCGCGGCTACCTGAGGAGCGTCCGCATTGCCTGTCATGACTCAGGTCTACTCCGCAAACTGCGACGATGTAACCGTTCCGGGCAGTCGATGCTGCGATGTTCGCATGAAATCCGAGGTTCCTGGGTAGCCGCACGCAGCGATGTGCGATGTCGCCTGAAAAAGAGGAGCCGATGATGATCCTGCGTCTACCTGGTGTGTATCGACCGCAACACGACACGTCGTTACTGGCGGATGCGCTGCTGTTCGAGCACCTCACCGCTCGCAGCCGGGTCCTGGATCTGTGCACGGGGACCGGCGCCCTCGCCGTCGCGGCATCGGCGGCTGGTGCAGGCCACGTCGTCGCGGTCGACATATCTCGCCGAGCGTGCGCCAATGCTCGTCTCAACGGAATCCTCAACGGAACCTTGATCGATTCCCGTCGCGGCGACCTCACCGAGGCGGTACACGGCGAACTCTTCGATCTGGTGATCTCCAACCCGCCGTACGTCCCTGCACTGGCAGACGATCTACCTACCGCTGGAATCGAACGGGCTTGGGACGCAGGCAAGGACGGACGCGCCCTCATCGACAGGATCGCGGCCACCGTTCACGAAGTACTCGTCCCCGGCGGCACACTACTTCTTCTGCAGTCGGTACTGTGTGGGGTCGACAAGACCGAGGCGATACTCGAGGAACACGGTATGGCCGTGGAGATTTCGGCCCGGAAGTACATTCCCTTCGGGCCCGTGATGCGCGAGAGGCGCACCATGCTCGAGGCACGAGGGTTGATCACCACCGGTCAGGAAATCGAACAACTCGTGATCATTCGCGCAACGAAGTCTCGCCCTTCTCCCAACTCGATGTGAGGTGATCGCCGAGAAGGTCGTCGAACGCGAGGCATGTTGCAGCGCCGAACAAGATGTCATCGGTGCGGTGCGGCTGCGAAGAAGCAAGACCGCCGGCAAGTTCCCGAACGGCGATCTGTTCGTGAACGGAATCCGCTTCCACGTGCTCGTCGTAGAACAGTGTCGCGTCCGAACCGAATCCGAGTCGGCGCAAGCCGGCACTGTACCGTTTGCTCGGCAGCGCCGACGTGGTCTCGACGGCGCACAGGTGCCCGACCAGCGCTCCGAGATGTCGGCGATGAAAACCGAAGAGCGAGAGAGCATTCAACGACGCCAAGGTTACCGCGGGAACAGCGTCGATGTAGTGGCCGTAGCGGTCCGAAAGGCCGACAGCCCGCATGGTGTCGGCAAAAAGACGCGAATGCATTCGCTCTGCGCTGCCCCCTCCGTACTCGTCGCTCTGCACTTCGACGAGGGCTGCTTTGACGGCACCGGAGAGGCGCGAAATTCCAAGGGTGTGCACATCCGCTTCACGCAGCTGATTGAGCGAACGGTGAATCAGCACCTCCGCGAACTGATCGATTGTGGCGTCCTTCGCCATAAAGGACGCCAGACCGGGGCCTGCACTGGGAGCCGTCATCGCCCACAAATCGGCTACGACGTCACCGGACGACGGAACCTTTCCCACGAGTTCCACGATGGCGGCCTCGAAATTCGTCTCGAGACGCGACCTCGCCGCGAGCAGGTCCAGATTCCACTCCCACGCGTCCGAGACGTTCTCGATTCCCTGCAAATGAAGCTCGTAGAGGAGCGTCAGAGTCAACTGAGCGTCGTCGTCTCGAAGAATGTCGTAGGTGGGGTCGATGGACCGTGCAACCTCGTACGCGTCAGCGGCAGCCGTAAGCTCCCTCGGATCGGCCGAGGAGCGCAGAATGGAAACGAGAGTGGCGCTCAATGGGCCGCGAGCCTGTGGAACAGGCATGGAAGTGGGCACGCCAGTGGCCGAATCGAGAAGTGAAGAGGACATATGACCGCGTTTCCCGAATCGTCATCTGCCGAAACACCGAGTGTTGCCGGTAACAACACCACCATAACCGCCTGCTCGGACGGCCCGCTGCTGGTGCGTGGTGACTTCGAGTTGCTCCGTGACGACGGCACTCCGATAGAGAACAAGCGCTCTACGGTTGCTTTGTGTCGATGCGGGCGGACCGGCATCGCGCCGTTCTGCGACAGCTCCCACAAGAAGAAGCGGGCGCGAGCGACGTAACCGGGGCCAACTCGGAACGAGCCGGACCCGTAAACCAAGACGGCCCTGAAACCAAGAAAAGGCTGGATGCCGGCACCGTGCGGTGCAGCGTCCAGCCTTTTCAGTCTGAAGTCAGACTGGGATCGAACTCAGATGGCGCGAACGTTCTGAGCCTGGGGGCCCTTCTGGCCCTGTCCGATCTCGAACTCGACCTTCTGGCCCTCGTCGAGGGACTTGTAGCCGCTGCCCTGGATCTCCGAGTAGTGAACGAACACATCCGGTCCGCCACCTTCCTGCTCGATGAATCCGAAGCCCTTTTCACCGTTGAACCACTTGACACTGCCCTGAGCCATAACCAAATTCTCCTGGATCCATCGAGCCGAGCCCTCCCATCGAGAGTCCGGTCTCACACCTGATCCTGCCATGCTCTTCTTTTTCTGTCTCCAATTACATGCATGGCGAGTTGCAGTATTTGACGGGTTTGTCCCGTTCCTGGACCCCGTCGGAAGCAGGTGATTGTTCAACTATGCACGTTTACCTGCTGTGATGTATTCGTCGCTTCGATGTAGCGCGAAATGACAACACCTGTGTTAAATCTGGATTCGCGGCGCAGAATGCCACCCTGATACCCAGGAGGGGACCAAATACCCAACTCGATCGGGGTCGAGATCAGTCCGAATCGTCGGGTTTGGTGTGCCCGTCGAACGTCACATGGATGTTCTCGTGGGGAACCGCGCGTTGGGCTTTTGCTTGATCGGCGAAGGTACGCCGATCGCCTTCGATGAGTTCGGTGTTGTCGGTGAACGGAGCCAACAACGCCCGCGGATGGAGTTTGTCGACTCGCACGACGTTGATTTCCGCGCACATGACGATCGAGGCGGCAGCGAGGAACAAGAAGGCCAACAAACCCAGAACGATGGCAAAGACGCCATTGGTGGTGGAGGCACCCCGCACCACGGAGGTCACGTAGAGGGCACCGAAGGACTGAAGTGCTTGCCAGAGAACAGCAGCGGCGATCGCTCCAGGCGCCACATCGGCTACCGAGAGCGGGCGGGCGCAGGTGAGCCGGAAAGCGACGATGAAGATGCCTGCATTCAAGACGACTACCGCAAGGGTCAACAGGAAGCTGAACGAACCGCCCAGATGAAGCGCACCGCCGATGTTGGAGACAGCGGTGGTCCCCAAGATCGCGAGACCGATGGTGCCCAGGAGCAGTAACCCTTGAAGACGCCCGCGGATGGGATCCGGTCGCATGTTTCGGGGCACCGACCACACCGTGTTCATCGCATTCTGGCAAGCCAGAGCGACACCGAGGCCACCGTAGAGACCACCGACGATTCCGATCACCAGCCCTGTGACACCGCCGCCGATCTGTTGCGCATTGCCCAGATCGTCACCGATCACCGGAAACTGATGCAGAGCGGAGTCCAAGATTTGTTGCTGAAGCTCGGGGTTGCCAGAGAGCACGAAGCCGAGAATGGTCGAGAGCAACAGAAGAAGAGGGAAGAGTGAGACGAAGCCGTAGTACGCGATCAGCGCGGCGAGATAAACACCTTGATCGTCGAGGAACTTGTAGAGGACCGCTATCGGGAACCCCAGGGCCGGATGCTTCTGTTGCAAGGCATCGAGGCGCTTGGCGATTGTCATTCTCGGTCTCTCTCAGCTCGTCGGACAGCCCGACGAACCTTAGTCGCTGCGAGCGCGCGGCGCTCGACGCCGGTGCAGGCTTGGCGTCAGGAGGCTTCGAGTGACTTTTCTGCTTCGGCGAGCGCGCGCATTGCTCCCTCGACAGAGTTGGTGACCGGAAATTCCTCTTCCGCCCGTGCGGCCCGAAGCAAGCGTCGAAGCGGGTGTGACCCGATGACGGACCACTGGAAGTCGTGCGCTCGTGAACGGGAGTTCAGTTCGGCGAACAGTTCGAGGCAGACCGCACCGACGAACAGTGAGTTGGACAGGTCGAGAATGACGCGGGACCACTCCGCAGCGTACGAGTTGAGAAGTTCTCTCAGTTCTGGGGCGGACAGTTTATCGAGGTCGACGTCGACCTGGATCAGGACTGTCGAGGGCGTTATCCGCCAGGCTGCGAAGCCTTGTGTGTCCACGATCGGACCCAATTGTGTTGAGGGATCGACGAAATCGATCGCTGTGTGGTCGAGTTCATTCAGATTCATGGCAGATCCGGTCTGTGTGCTTTTCGTCGAAAGGCTGACGACCGACCTGGCGGCACGGAAAGTGGAAGAGTCCAGGTGTGGAAAGCATTGAGCCCAATGGATGTACGCAGGAAGTTGTGACCTGAATCCAGAGTCCTGATGCGAACCGAGCGCCAGCGGCTTCAGCCCCGGCTGTATTCTCAACCTCGGTATCGCTCAGTGTAGCTCGAGGGCTTGGATCGGTCCAGGCTTGTAGTCGAACATTAAGCGGTGCAATGTTTTTGGCTCGACACTTCGGTATGGTTGGGGATCAGCGCCACCTGACGAAGGGATTTCAGATGAACGACCGCGATGCACTCACGGCCATCTCGACCAAGCTCGACACACTGATCGGCGCGGAGACCAACGGTCTGCAGGACGAGGTTCCGCCCGGTTCCAGTGTTCAGCGCACCGAGCAGGACGGCGAGCACGGCCGGTGGGGGCACGATTACCGTCTCGCCAACAAGTATCTCGAGGCTCTCGACATCGGCCAGCCCGGGCTCATTGACCGAGACGAGATGGAACGTCTTGCGCAGGAATACATCTGATCCTGGGGACCTACTTCAGAAGATTTCACCCATCTCGGTGCGCAGCTGCTTCAGTGTCTGAGTGAGGATTCTGGATACATGCATCTGAGAGATGCCGATCTTTTCGGCAATCTGGGACTGGGTGAGATGACCGAAGAATCTGAGAACCACGATCGTGCGCTCGCGCTCCGGTAGTGCAAGGAGCGCGGGTCGCAGGGTTTCGTGATTGTCGATCCGACTGATCGCTTCGTCGTACTGTCCCAAAGTATCGATCAGAGTCAGTCCGCTCCCGTCGCCGGCTGACGCGGTGTCGAGCGGTGTGGTTCGATACGAATTTCCGGCGGTCAACCCCTGTTCGACCTCGTCCGGCTCGATGTCGAGCTCCGTCGCAAGTTCCGCTACCGTCGGTGCACGGCCGAGCGTCTGCGACAACGACGTGAGCGCCCGGTTGAGGGCAAGATGTCGTTCCTGAAGGCTGCGAGGTACGCGTACGGACCAGCCGTGATCGCGAAAATGCTTGCGTACCTCACCCATTACGGTGGGGACTGCGAACGACAGGAAATCCGATCCTTTGTCTACGTCGAATCGCTGCACAGCCTGTACCAACCCCACGCGCGCAACTTGTTCCAAGTCCTCGAAAGGTTGGCCGCGCCCCTGGTAGCGACGTGCAACGTGGGTGGCGAGCGGTAGGCACAGTTCGATGATCGAGTTGGTGATCTTTTCTCGGGTCGGATCATCCGGTGGAAGCGAAGCCATCGAGACGAACAATTCGACAGCTAGTTCGTACTGGTCCTTCTTGTCCGGTGGTACAGCCTTGCCCGGTGGGACAGTATCGTCCGGTGGGACAGCGGTCACGCACGCTCCTGGAGCAAGCCCTTTTCAAGCGTCATCGTCAGGGTGATGTGACCGTCCGCGTCGATTTCCGATTGCTCCAAACGGACCGAGTCGACCAGTGCTTCGAGAACGAACCATCCGAAGCTGTGGGACTTGTCGGGTATTTCGGAGTGTGCGATCACCGACACGACGATCCGAAGAGTGCGACCGTAGGTCTCGAATCGGCAGGTCAAGTCGCTGGACGGTATCGCATGGCCGATGAGGATGCTCGCGACTTCGTCCATCGCCAGAGCAAGGTCGGCTGTCCCGTCGACGTCCAATCCGGTGTTGTTGGCAACCGTGCGGGTGATTCCGCGCAGAGTCGGCAGTTGGGAGTACGACGCTCGGACGCGGAGCGAGGCAATGGAGTCGTGAGTAAGTTCGGCTTCGGTCGGACTCGACAGAGGAATCAAGGGGCTTCCTGTAGGTAGATGTGGCGTAATTCCGGCGGACCGAGGCAAGGAACGGTACCGGCCATGCGTGCCAGCCATCTCTACCCCGGAAGTATTCATGGCCTTCGATTACCCTTCGCCCGGCGAAGTAATCCTCTTTACCCGAACTAGAGGATGAATTGTGAGACACATCACCTGTGGTGCGCTCGTACCGAATCCCATCTTTCATTTGTGACCCGTTCGGGTACGTCCGTTTCATGGGCACTCAGGCGGACAGGCAGATCCCCGTACACGCACGACCGGAAGGCGTCACGGACGACGAGGTGAAGGCAGCGGGGGTGTTGTCGAACGCCCTCGAAACGGTGGAGCGGGCGCGAGGCGCTCTGTACGACTTCCATCAGCTGATCGGACATGCAGATCTGATGCTCGACGAGGTCGTAGAGCTACTGCGAACCAGCGGTAACGACGAGCTGGCCGATCAGGTCGAGAAAGAGTTGATGGGCCGGAACGTGGTCGAAGGGCGCTGGACCTTCCAGCTGGTCGAGGAGTTCGACGAGAACTACTGGTCCTTCTTTCGCGAATGCGAACAGGTGGTGCGTGACAAGCTGGCCGGTGGAGTGCCGCACCTCTTCGAAGCCGAGATGAAGGAGCGACGCCGCACGCACGGTTTACGGCATCACGAGGCCAGGCCTTGAGGTTGCCACCTACTCCGGTGAGTTCGCAGCGGCACTGATCAGTGGTTCAGTTCGACCTTTACGCAACGATTCTCGTTCGGTCGCGGTCATGCCGCCCCAGATACCGTGGGGTTCCCCGGTCTGGATGGCGTGCACGAGGCATCTCTGAACGACAGGACACCTGGCGCACACCAGCTTCGCCGAACTCTCGCGTTTCGCTCGCCTGGAGCCGCGCTCGTTCGTGTCGTCGTAGAACAGGGCGGGGTCGGTGTCGCGGCAGGTGCCGGACAGCTGCCAATCCCACTCGTCGGCAAGGGGCCTGGGAGATGTGTAGGAGCGCATGAACATGGACGTTCCCTTCGCTGCGTGACGAACTCGACTCGGATCGGGGATCCGGGTCGGGTGTTAAGGCAAAGCTCGGTCCCGCCGGCCTGAACCGGCGGGACCTTCGAGGCTCCTCCCTCGAGGGGAAGATTTCGGGGGTACCTCTGGTCGGTCATTACCCAGCCGTACAACCTTTGAATCCCGGTCGTCAGGAATTCTTTTGATCGACGGCACGTCTCTCTGCTGCGGCGACAAGACCACCGGCGATGTCGCGCAACTTGACGTTCCATTCCTGCGACATCTCGACCAGAAGGTCGAAGGCTTGGTCGGCCGAGCACTCGCGCTCGGCCATCAGCAATCCCTTGGCCTGCTCGATCACGGGCCGAGAATCCAAAGCTCTTCTCAGTTCGTCGTTTTCCGCGCGAAGGCGGGTGAGGACGTCTGACGCTGAACTGGACTGCTGAGCCTGGGGTCGTTGAACCTCGTACACACGATGAAGCACTCCGATCACCCTGCCGTCATCATCGGTGACGGCGGAATTGACCGTATTCCAATAGCGCGTGACAAACAGCCCACTACCTCGCTCATCGCGCACGTCGTAACGCTGAGTCGGCAGTGCGTCCCGAGTTCTGGAGTGCATCGTGCGCTCGAATGACGCTGTCAACGAGAAGATTCCGTCGGCAAACGAGTCGTCGGGATTGTCGGGGAAGGCTTCGAACACTTCCACTCCGTGCAACTGATCGAGGCTGCGGCCGGACACGGCAAGGTATTCGTCGTTTGCGCCCTGGATACGGAAATCGCTGTCCACGAGCAGAAGAGAAGAAGTGCTTGCCGCAAATCGATCGCTTCGAACGATCGAGCGGAGAGTGCTCGAACTCATGATTGTGTCGTTTCTGTCCTGTCTTCGACGGCTGCGGCCCCTGATATTTCAGAAGTAATTGATCGCGAGAACTCCAAGGGCGGTGCCTGCCACGATCGATCCGAACAACAAACGCTGTTGCAACACGAACATCTGATACTCGCGACGCGTTTGTGCCGACGTGCCGCGCGAGTCCGCAGACATGCTCTTGCCCTTTCCTGTTGTGGGGATCGCGATTTCGGCCGACCCCCGATCGGCCGAAATCGCGGACGGAGCGTCAGTTCTGACGCGCCTCGTTTGCGGCATCCTGCTCGGTGGACGCGCCTTCGTGTACGAGGCTGCCGCCGGAGTTCTTGAGGTGCGCACGAACGAACCACTGGAACTTCTCCAACTGTGCCGTTTGGCCGATCAGCATGTCTTCTGTGATCGGATCGATCTTGCCGACGTTGTCGATTGCAGTGCGGCTGTCGGTGATGACCCCGGTGTAGACGAGGTCGAGCGCAGCCAGATGGGCGCGAGCGTCGTCGCGGCCGACGGAGTAGTCGTCCCAAGTCCGATCGCGCTCGATCGCTCCCGCTGTGCCCTTGGGGGAGTTGCCCAGTGCCGCGATACGTTCCGCCACATCATCGGCGTAGCCGCGAACCAGCTCCACCTGTGGGTCGATCATCTCGTGCACGCCAATGAAGTTGGGTCCGACGACGTTCCAGTGGACGTGCTTGAGCGTCAGATGAAGGTCGTTGTAGGCGCTGAGGCGTTCCTGCAGAATATCGGCGACGGACGAACCGTCTGCGCTGCTCAGTCCCGGTACGGTGAACTCGGACATATGTTTTCCTCTCGTCTTGATGGGGATCGCCCGCGAACGGGCGGTCTCGCGCCATCGTCAATCGGATCGCGTGTCGGTCAGGTTCAGTGCGCGAGTGCTACTGGCTCCTCTGTCACCGGGTCGCCGTACATCATCGCGATTCGGCGCTTGACCTCTTCGGTTGTCAAAGTCGCGCTTGCAACAGTGATTCCGATGCCGGTGGTGCTCTCGCCCTGTGTGGGCGGGATGTCGATCGTCGTCATCTTGCTCCCGGTGAAGAGTGTGCCGTGAGGGAGTCGGCTGAACCACCGACTCCGACGTCTGGGTGTTCTACACCTTCGAGTGCCGGTTATGGCGCTTTCAAGTGCTACAAAATCTATATCAGCCGATGTAGATAATTGGCAAGGCTACTTCGATTCGACGGCTAAGGGAAGCTCCCTGTGCGATCTTGCCGAAATCGGCTTTGATCTGCCATTACATGCCTTCTCGGCTCGACGATTTTTGTCATGAGTGGCCCTGGACACGCTTGAATCTATGTCCTGGGCGTCAGATTCACTGCGTGATGATGCTAAGGTCGGATGACGCCGATTGAGACAGCCGACACCGAACTAGGAGGTTCCAGTGACGTCGGAATCCCAGACCCGGGCGCTGCGCGGCGTATACGGGATCTCAGTGATGTCAGAACTGTCCGGGGTAGGACCTCAGACGCTGCGCCTTTACGAGCGAAGGGGCCTGCTCACACCAACCCGCACGGATGGCGGTACACGCCGGTACAGCGAGGCCGACCTGGATACGCTCGGACGAATCACCGCGCTGATCGACGACGGAGTCAATCTGGTCGGTATCCGTCTGATTCTGTCCCTGGAGGCCGAAAATGCAGTCTTGGCGGCTCGAATCAGCCAGTTGACCGCCGAGGGTGACTAGTAGCGTTGCTCCATACGATGCCGTTCAGGATGGAGTTTCGGTGCGGGTAGGGTCGCCGAAGTCCGCGTCGGCGGAGATCTTGTTGCCTGCCGCTTCGATCTGTTCGAGCGCGGCGTCCAAAGCATCGACCAACCATTGATGCGACGCTTCCGCGAGGAGGCGATCCGGTGTGTCGGTGTTTTCGGATTGGAAGAACCGCACCAGCCACGATTCTCCGTTGTCGGGTCGATCGGAGAGTCCGGCCGCGGTATTGGTCGCCAGAAGATAACGGTTGTATTCGAGATCGACACGAATGGCGTACTCGCCGAACAGGTTCACCACATTGGCCGGCCGATGAGTAGCAGCAGCGAGCGCGATGAGAGCGTCGTTGTAGGTTTCGGAGTATTTCACCGTGAGGGGCATGGTCGGCCTGTCTTTCTGGGCCGATGCAGCATTGCACGGCTATGTTGAGGAGATCAGTTCGCAGCCGCTGCTTGACGATGAACTGAAACCAATCCTAGCTCGAGTCTCCGCTCACCCTTGACGCAAGCCCACGGGGTCAGTTGTTGCGTGCAAAGTCAGACTCGCGCTCCGTGACGAACTGATTGTCCGGGCGCGGTTCGGGCGGCGAAAGTGCCGTCAGGAACGACTCGGCCCACTGATGCACATCATGCGTCATGACCTGGCGATGCAGCGCAGCCATACGGCGACGGCCCTCTTTCGGATCCTGATGAACTGCGGTCAGGATTGTATTTTTCACGCCGTCCAAATCGTGCGGGTTGACCAGGTATGACTGTCGTAATTCCATTGCAGCACCGGTGAACTCGCTGAGAACGAGAGCGCCTCCGAGGTCGCCTCGGCAGGCCACGTACTCCTTGGCCACCAGATTCATCCCGTCACGCATCGGCGTCACGAGCATGACGTCGGCAGCGACGAACAGTGCGATCAGTTCTTCGCGGTCGACCGGCTGATACAGGTAGTGAACTACGGGGCGGCCGATCTGACTGTGGTCGCCGTTGATGCGGCCCACCTGTTCCTCGATGACACTGCGAAGGTCGATATAGTGTTGCACGCGTTCACGACTGGGCGTGGCGAGCTGCACCATCGTGTACTTCTCCGGATCCAAGCGGCCCTCGTCGAGGAGTTCCTTGAGGGCTTGCAGTCGCAGGTCGATGCCCTTGGTGTAGTCCAGGCGGTCGACTCCCAGCAGGATTTTTTCGGGATTTCCGAGCTCTTCCTTCAATTCGCGTGCGCGGCGCAGGACCGATTCGCTCTTCGACTGGCGCTCCAGCTCGGCCGAATCGACGGAGATGGGAAATGCCCCCACCTTGACGACGCGAGAGTCGAAATCCACATGCCCGAGCGCACTTCGAACACCGACGCCCGCGGTCGTTGTCTTGAGTCCGAGTAGTTTTCGGGCCAAAAACAGGAAATTGTTTGCGCCACCAGGCAAGTGGAAGCCGATCAGATCGGCGCCCAGCATTCCCTTGACGATCTCCTTGCGCCACGGAAGCTGCATGAAGAGCTCGACCGGAGGAAACGGAATGTGAAGGAAGAACCCGATCGTCAGGTCCGGACGCAGTTCGCGCAGCATTGCCGGCACGAGTTGCAATTGATAGTCCTGCACCCAGACGGTGGCTCCGTCCGCGGCGCAACGGGCGGTTTCCTCGGCGAACCGCTGGTTGACCGCGACGTACGTGTGCCACCACGACCGTTCGAACGTCGGTGCCACCAGGACGTCGTGGTAGAGCGGCCACAGCGTGTCGTTGGAGAACCCCTCGTAGTACTCGGCGAGGTCCTGAGAGGTCAGCTCGACGGGAAACAGACGAAGGCCGTCAACCACTATGGGATCTACCTTCTCGTCCGCGACGCCCGGCCAGCCGACCCAAGCGCCGTCTCGCTGTCGCAGGATGGGTTCGAGAGCAGTGACGAGTCCACCCGGACTTCGCTTCCAGTTCTTGCCACCGTCCTCGTCGGTTTCGAGATCGACGGGTAGTCGGTTTGCGACGACGACGAATTCGGAGAGCTTTTCGAGATCGGTACTCACGCCGACATCGGCTCCGCCAGGGTCTCGTCCAGCACGGTGGTCGAGGACAGGTATGTGACCGCCTCGGCTGTCGAGTCGGTGAACACGATGTCTGCGTCCATCTTCAGAAGAGACAGCGGGCGCCTGACGGGGTGCGCTGCGACGAGCGTCCAAGGAACGCCGAGCCTTCGTGCCTTGGCCGACAGAGTCTCGATGATGGAAAGACCTCCGACGGAGATGAACTGGACGTCCGAGCAGTCGAGTACGAACGGGTGACGCTCACCGATCAGGTCGTCGACGCAGGCAGCGAAATCAGCTCGGGACCGGACGTCGATCTCGCCGCTGACCACGAGTGATTGAATGTTTTCCGCACACGTCGTGGTGAATGTGGGGGGACTGTCCGTACGCTCATCTGTAGTTCTCGAAAACTCGTTCATCGAAACTCCTGACGGATTGCTCGAAACGGTTCGTTCGAACGGTCTGGTTCGAAACGGTTTCGTTCGAAACCGGGAAACGGCACGGGAAGCAACGCACGAACCGTGCTCGTCTTCAACGGCTGGGTACTCAACCGTGCTGAGTGCCTACCTTACCGCATCGCGAAAACCCAGGTGAAAAGCGTTAGATCCGTAAGGATTTCAAGGACCCGTGAGCGTCGGCCCACGGGACCTTGGTCCCGATGACTGAGCTCTTGCGCGATCAGTCGGTGTCGGTTGCCGGGCCGGTACTCGAGGCTCCACCCTCGTCGGCCCACGTACGCTCGCCCGACGGATCGGTCTGAACGTCCTTGTGTGCGGCATCGGCCCCGGTTCCGGGACCGTGGTCGGTGCCGGTGGTCTGCGGCTCGTCCGTCTGATCATTGCGGTCGGTGGAATTTCGTTCACTCATGGTGGCTGCGTCTCTCTGAAGGTTGGTGTTCATGTACTTGTCGTTTCTTGCTCACCCGCGAGGGGTACTCAATAGGGGTAGTACGTCACGTCGAGTCAGTACGTCACGTCGAGCCATACCGGCAAAGTCAGCTGTCACCGAAGCAGGAGATTTCACGTGAACCATATGACCGTGACGACCGAACACCTGCGTGCACTGCTGGGCAGCGGGCCCCATTCGGAATTGGTAGCGGTTGGGGGTGAGATCGAGATCTACGTCCCCGATGAAGAAGGGTTCGGCCTCGATGGTATCTCGCTTGTCACTCGCGAGCAGTTGGCCGAGCGCCTACCGTCCTCGCCCGACAACCCCGACGAAGGTGAACTACGTATCGCCGCAGAATCGTTGAGCGAGATGATCGCCGAACTCGGCGGCTGAAGTCTGAAGTTCGGGGCAGCTGACTTCAGATCTGCGGGATCGGATCCGGGGGATACGGGTTCGGTGGCGTCGGAGTCGGTGGCACGGGCGGGGGATTCAGCGGATCGGGTGGTGCCGGCGCGGGTGGTGTCGGCGACCCCGGGTCGGGGACGGGGCCCGGATCCGGTGGTGGGGGCGTGGTCATGAGTGCCGGGTTCCCAAACACTTGCCGAACAAACACCTAGTGCTCGGAGTGGCTTTTGGTGTTCTCCTCGGCAGGTAGATCATCCACGATGTCGACTACGGCGATGTGGACGCTCTCTGCAGAGACGGGTGGGTCCATGTCACCGAGGATCAGGTGAACGACATCGACGACGGTGAATCGAACCCGGTCCGACAGTTCGGCCAGATCCACTCCGTATGGCGCTGCCAGTTCGATACGTAGTGAACGTATTTCGTGGCCGTCGACGAAGAACTCGATACTGCTCGGCGAGCAGTGGTGTCGAGAACGTATCTCGGCGGCCAAATGGGTGCGGAGTACGTGATCGCTCACCGACACCGTGCCTAGACGTGGACCTTCGGACGCGTGTGCGTCGAGCGGCCAACCGGACGCCGAGGTCGACCGTAGCGCCCGGATCACCTTGTCGCTGATTCGATCCCAGCCTGGCTCGGGAGCGTTCCGCAGGACGTCGGATGCGTGCGCCATCAATGCGTCGGTTCGTGATTCAGTCATCGCCACCTCGTCATTCGTTCACTCAGGTTAGCCCGTGCACGATGGTGATGCCCTCGCACTGCATCCGGAGTGAGTCTCAGAATCTTGCCGATTTGAACGAACGTGAGCATCTCCACCTCTCGCAGCGTCCAGGCCGCACGCTGGCGATAAGGCAATTCACCCAACGCTTCTTCCAGTGCCTCCAGGAACGCGGCGTTCGAGGTCGTGTCGAACGGGCCGGCCTCGGGAGACGGCACGAGAGGATCCAGCAGCTTGTCGTCGATCGGTTGCGCTCTCTTGATTCGATAGCTGTCCACGATCTTTCGGGAACAGATCGCGAAAAGCCATGTTCGCATCGACGATTCGCCACGAAATGAATCGAGTCGGCGCCACGCGGCCACGAAGGTGTCCTGGACTACCTCGAGAATGTCGCCTTCATCTGCGAGCATTCGACGCGCATAGCGGTGAAGTGCAGGTCCGTAGTAGTGCACCAGTGACTCGAATGCTTCTCGGTCGCCGAGTATCGCAGCGTCCACCGTTGCGGTGTCCAAGCCGTCAGGTGCTTCGGTGAGCCCCTGTGTGTGCGGTAACGCCACAGTCGCTCCTCTCGCGGAAATGCGGAAAACTCGGCTGCGTTCGAAGATTGTTCGCCCGGCCGGGGCGTTGAATGTTACGGACAGTAACTAACAAGTGTCAGTGATGCACGTCACCTGACTGGGGCATTCGGTTTTGCCTTCGAGTGACGACTACACAGGTAGATCGATCAACAGGAGGAGATGACAATGGTCAGCACACAGGTTGCGACAGCATCTACGAAGGATGTTGCATCATCGAACGACTCGGCTCTCGTGAGCTCTCAAGGAAAGACGTCGATCGCCGACACCGTTGTCTCGAAGATTGCCGGCATCGCCACGCGAGAGGTGAGCGGTGTGTACGACGTCGGCGGCGGAGCGTCCCGGGTTGTCGGGGCACTGCGCGAGCGGATCCCCGGCGCGAGTGTCAACCACTCCCAGGGAGTATCGGTCGAGGTCGGCGAAAAGCAGGCAGCGGTCGACATCGACATCGTGGCCGAGTACGGCGTATCGCTCGCCGATCTGGCCACCGGCATTCGCCGCAACGTCATTGCGGCGCTCGAACGGATGACGGGTCTCGAAGTGACCGAGGTGAACATCACAGTTCACGACGTCCACCTCGACGAGGGCAGCGACGACGAAACCGGCGAGCCCAAGACTGCACGGGTGCAGTGAGTTCCGAAATCGCTGACACCATCGCGGCGGCTGTGACGGGGGTACCTGGGGTCGCCTCGCTTCATGCCGGAATGTTCGGCGAGGTTGGCACGTACCTCCCCGGTCGCCGCGTCGTCGGCGTGCGGGTGACGGAGTCGTCGACAGACATCCATGTGTGCATCTTCGCCGACGCCGCCGTTCGAGACACGGCTTTACGTATCCGCCAAGCGGTTTCAGGACTCGTCACAGGCCCCGTGAACGTGACAGTGGAAGACGTAGTCGGTCGTGGACGCGATGCCTGAGCACTCTCGGGGTTCAGTTCCCGATCGACGATCCGCACGCCGAGAGGCGATCAGGAACTACCACCCCGACGTGGGCGGATCTGCCGACGCGCTCAATCGAGCACTCGAACGCGTCGACCGGGACTTCGCATCCCCGATCGGTGTGGTTGTGCGCACGTCGCTGCGCGGCACGATGCGACAGATAGCCAAACCCGTTCGGGCCCAGTACACGCGGGTGCGCGCTCGGTTTCCGGGTGCAAAGACCTACACCGAGATCTGACCGGCACCATCGAACATCATCCACAACGGAGGATTCACATGACCACCTCGACTGTCGGCCTACTGGCAGGACTACTTCTCGGAGTCGCAGCTGCTGCAGGCGGTTTCACCGGATTCCTCATCGCTCTGGTTCTCGGTGTGATCGGATACCTCGTCGGTGGTCAGCGTGACGGCGAGTTCGATCTCGGTGTGATGCTGAAGGGTCGCGGACGTGGCTGAGACAGCTCGACCGGAGTCGTCTGTGCTTGGTGAGCCGGGCGATCGCGGAACGCTGACGATTCGAGACAGAGTCGCGCAGAAGTTGGTTCTCGAGGCGACGCGCGGAACCCCGGGGGTGCGCCATCACGCCGCCGGCATGGACAAACTGACCGGGCGCGAATTGCCGAGGGCGCGAGTGCTGGTATCCGGCAAGCGGGTACGGGCCAAGGTGGACATCGCGATCGAGTGGCCCGGATCCTTGTCGGTCATCGGTACCGCGGTGCGAGAGAACGTGACAACCCAGTTGCAGTCTGTATCGGGCCTGGACGTAGACGGCGTGGACGTGGCGATCGTGAGCGTTCTCCCGGCATCGACCAAGCGTGACGCGGGAAGGAAAGTGCGATGACCGCCGACAAGGTCGCACCACCCACTGCCTCGAGGGCTGCTGCTCCTGTTCCCCTTGCGGCGCCCGGATCGGCCGTCTCGGGATTCCTCATCGCCGCGGCGCTACTTGCGCTCGGCGTGGTCGGCGTCCGCGACGCGCTGGTGGATACCGGCGTGATCACCGGGTCGCAGTGGATACCAAGTGCTGCCGCATATGTGGACGGGCTCGGGTACCAGGGTTGGATGTTGCCGGCGGGGATCGCAGCCGTCGTTCTCGGCCTGTGGTTCGTCATCCTCGGACTCAAACCGCGACGAAAGACTGCCAATGCCTTGGTCGGAGTCGCGAATACATGGATCGATCCCGCCGATGTAGCGGCGATAGCGTCTGTTCGCGTCGAGTCACTGGCCCAGGTTCGATCCGCTTCGTCCCACGCGACCCGGCGCAAGCTGGAAGTGAAGGCCTCGGTCACGCCCGATGGAGCCGCCACCGCTGAATCGGAAATCCGTGCGGTGCTGGGGGACTTGGCCGGGTCGCTGTCACCATCGCCGCGAATCAAGGTTCGTATCCAGACGGGATCACTGTCATGACTCGGACGGCGACGGCGATGGATCGCGTGGCGACATGCGTCGTGGGGATGCTCGCGATAGCGCTGGGAGTTGCAGCGATCCTGTGGAATCGCGACGTGATCAAGGATTTCCCGGCGCGTATCGAGATCCCGTGGGCTGAAGATCTTGTCGATCACTCGTGGTGGCCATGGGCTGTCGGAGCTGGGGGAGTACTGCTAGTCCTCCTCGCGTTGCGGTGGTTGATCGCGCATGTGCCGCTGCGTCGGGTGAAGGAGATCACGGTCCCTGGGTCGAACTCGCACAATTCCATCACCGCGGATCTGGGTGCGGTGGCGGAAGGGGCGAGCGCATCACTGGAGGACTTCGACGAAGTGTCGCGTGTCCGAGGAAAAGCGTTGCTCGATCGTGGAGTTCGCACGATCGATTTGCGAGTGACATTGAGACGTAGCGTCGTATCCGGATCGGAAACGTTGTCCGAGTTGATTTCTCGCGTCACTGACACGGGGGATCAAGTCGAGTCGATGGTCGGTGATCCATCCGTCGCGACCAGAACTCACATCGCCGTGGAAAGCGCGAAACGCGATGAGCCGAGAACTCTCTGATCAATCGAGGTTTGAGCCTCCCGGTGACCGGGTATTGGTAGACCTCCCGATCGTGCACAGAGTCATGGATGTTGCTGTGGCACTGTGTGTCACGGTGCTCCTTGCGACCGTCACTTCGATGGCGATCGCGATCGTAGTGACGCTGATCATGTGCGCGTCGGTGAGTGTCGTTTCTCGTATGTGGTGAATCGCCAGTCATTTTGGTTCTGTCGTGAACACCTGATAGAAAGGTAAGCAGACAATGTGGCTGCTACTGAGTGCACGATCCCCCGCGTCGTGCGGCGGAGAGTCCGGTTGTGTGCAAACACAACCCGCGATCACGGTCTAGTTGCGCGGGCCGATCGCTCGGAACTCTCCCTTCACCGGCAGTCTCTCATTGCGCCGTCCCTTACCTCAAGGAGTCACAATGCTCTCACTCGGAATCATCGCCTGGATCATCATCGGTGGACTAGCGGGTTGGATCGGCAGCAAGATCATGAAAACCGATGCGCAGCAGGGGATCTTCCTCAACATCGTTGTCGGTGTGATCGGCGGCCTGATCGGTGGTTTCCTGCTTCGAGTTTTCGGCGTCGATGTCGAGGGTGCAGGCTGGATCTTCAGCTTCCTCACTTGCCTCCTCGGCGCCGTCATCTTGCTGTTCCTGGTCAAGGCAGTCACCGGAAAACGCTGACACATTTGTCCACGCAGTTCGAGTTCGACTGAATCCCACGGCCGAATCCCACGGCCGAACGCACGACCGAATCCACACCGAATTCAAGAAGGAGAAACATATGTCTGACTTCATCGACAAGGCAAAGCACCGCGCTGAGGATCTCATCGGCGAAGCCAAGGAAAAGATCGGAAATGCCACGGGCAATGACGATCTGGCTGCCGAAGGTGTTGCCGATCAGGGCGAGGCAAAGGTCAAGAAGGCCGGAGACACTGTCAGTGACAAGGTCTCGGATATCAAGGACAAGTTCACAAGCTGAATGAGTTTCGGCGCGGTTGACCGGCATGTCCGGTCAACCGCGCTTTTGTGTGTCTCCTCGGCCGTTGCGGCTACCGCGATACGCGAACTTGCGCGTTTCTGCGAGCCACTCCGGAAGCATGCGCATGTGGGCCGGCCTGTTCAGAACCGGATCGAAGGACGGCTGGAGGCAATCCGGGTGGTCCTCGACCTCGTCGAGACAGAGATGCCCGATCGGTATCAACTGAAGTTGAATTCTCGCGAGGTACACGGAGAAGTGCAGAGGGGAATGATCGACCGCCGTTTTCAATGCCGACAAAGAAGTGCCGGCCGGGTGGACGCCGCGCGGTGTCACGATCAGCCACGCCGCGGCCCCGCCCGCGCGTGAGTAAGGAACCAGTGTGCTGTACCTCGCGCCGTTCCACGAGAAAGCCGGAGCTGGAAACATTTTCGAGAAGGTAGAAAGTCCTGATGTTGCGAGAAGAATGTCCCACGGGTTTTCATCTGCGCCGACATCGTGCAACCGAAGCGCCAGGCCAAGTATGTCGGGTAGGTCTCCCGGAATTCCGAGTGCTTTCGACATTCGAGCGGTGACGGTAATCGTCGACGACTCCGTTACCGGCCACCACGGGGTGGCCGGCTTCAATGTTCCCTTCAGTTCGATCCCGCGCGGGTGAAAAACCCTGGCCATGCGCAGCGATGATGCGAAGTGGAACGGTGCGCCGACCAGCTTTCCGATCGCGCTCTTGCCGGCGGGGATGATCGAATTGAGCGTCACAGCTTCCTTATCTGAGAATTCTCCGCCCCCCGAAGCGCCCAGACTGGACGGACGTTCAGGCGTGTTGACGGGCTTGCGGACGGTTTCTTTCGGCTTCCCAGCGGCAGCGATTGCTAATCATGTGACGCGCCGTAACAAAAGTCTCGCCGGTCGGGATAATTAGCCAAACGCACAAATTGGTCGTTATGGTTCGTTTGTCCGTAACGGTGCGATCGGACCTGTGACCGTCGCGAACTGGCGAGATTGCTACTCGTGATTTGTGTTTGGTGATTGCGCGGAAACAAGAAATGTCGAGGAGACACGCTGATGGGCCACTCTCGAACCTGGCTGACGCGCGCGCTGGCAATGCCGGTGGCTGTCGCGGTGACTTTGTTGCTTCCTCTCGGCAGTGTCGCCTCGGCCCAGGATTTCGAGGACGACGCAGATACTTCGGTGGTCGCCGCAGCCACAACTCCGATCTCCTTCACCGAACTCGGCCGAGGAACGGACGTCGTGTTCTCTTCCGATGACGCACCAGTGTTGGTGACCGTGCCGGTGCCGGACGGACTCACCGCAACAGCCGTGACCGGAATCCTGACCGCCCCGACCGACTTCAGTAGGGGCTGGCTCGAAGTGACTTCGGACGGCAGATTGGTGAGCCGCGTCGACTTCGACGCCGGGCAGGCCGGGACCGGGTTACCGATTTCGGTTCCCTTGCAAGGTCTCGAAGTGGTCGACCGTAGCGTGACCGTGTCGATGATCGCTCACCTCGTTCCCGTCGACGACCGCTGCTACGACCGAACGAGATACCAGCCCCTCGCGCTCCGGGAGGCCTTTGTCGCCTACGACGGTGCAGAGCAGCAGCCCACAACTGTTGCAACCTTCTTCCCACCGATTTTGAGGAAGGCAACCATCTACGTCACGGATGGTTCGTCAGGGGCGCAGCAGAGTGCGGCTTTGCAACTGAGTGCAGCGATTGTCAACAAGTACGGAAGTCAGCCTGACGCCGTGGTGGTGGAGCAGCTGCCGAACGGCCAGAGTCTGCCCTCCGCTGAGCCGGGACTGTTCGAGAGAGCTGTAGTGCTCGGTAACAGTGGGGACGCCGGCATCGATCTCGCGACGGCGCCGAATGGTTCACCCGTGCTGCGGATTTCAGGGGATGACAAGACGCTCGTTCCTCAGGTCAGTCTCTTGGCGGCGAACTTCGACGGCTACTGGGCGGCGAGCAGAGCGCTGGCGTCACCGGACAACACGGTTGCCCAGATTTCCCAGGACGCCATCACCGTCGGTGAGCTGAAGCTCGGAACGCTGACGGCTTCCGGTCTCAATCACATCGAGGTCGACGTCCCGTTCAGTCAGTCGCAACTGGGGCGTCCGATGAAGGATGTCTCGGTGCGAATGATTGGTTCCTATGTCCCGCTACCGAATTCGCGTAACGGAGAACTGTCGATCTCACTCGGGGATAGACGACTCGCCTCGCAGACGGTTAACGAGACAGGGCGCTTCGACATCGGCGTCGATGTTCCGAACGAACTCCTGCGTCGCGACTTGACGTTCGAGGTCTCGATGGATGTGACCGGCGACTTCCAGTGCGGCACCAGTAGCCCTTCTTCGCTCACTGTCGATCCGGCCAGCACCATCACGTCCACTACCGGATTCCCGCCGACGCCTGGAGGATTCCAGTCATTGCCTCAGTCGATGCTGCCCACAGTCGATGTCGGTTTGAGTCACGGTGATTTCGCAGATCTCGTTCGAGCCCAGCGCCTCGTTGTCGCGATGCAGCGGTTGAGCTATCTGCCGCTGCAACCGCGCGTGCTTCCGTTCGGCGACGCGGCGACCAGTTCGCTGCCTGCGTTGTTGATCGCGGCGGACGGGACGCTGCCCACTCCGGTGGCTCTACCCATGGACACGGCAGATCAAGGACTCCTGCGCTTGCAGGGTCTGGAGTTCGGTGGACAATACGGTGCCTTGCAGGTGGTTTCGGGTTCGCACAACGAAGTAGTGGCGCTGACGTCTGAGGGTGACGCGGCCGATGCCGACGGTCTGCTCAACTGGTTGGAAGGTGGGAAGGACCGGTTCGCAGAACTGACCGGCGATCTACTGGTCGCACCTCGCGGAGGTGAGCCGTTCGACGTCGGAGTCGACGTCGCCCCGTTGGGCACTGCGACCTCGGCCGAAGAAGAGACCGGACTGAGCGCGGTCACGATCGGCTGGATCGGATTCGGGACCGTGGTTCTGATCGCTGTTGCCGTCGGTGGTGTGCTCGTGGCTCGGCGTCGCGGACAGTGACCGTCACCGATCGCCCGGCCCTGTCCGTCGCGGTCCACGACCTACCGGGCCGGAAGCCATGGCGGATGTTCGTCGTGCTCTTCGCGATCTACACCGCGTTGGGCGTATGGATGAACGCGGGTATCGGGTTCATCTTCACCGATTCGCTCAGTCGTGTCGCCGCGGTGTCGGCGATGCTGCTCAGCCGTGATCCGCACTTCGCGGCGATCGGATTCGTGTTCACCCCGTTGACGGCGGCAGTCCAGATTCCGATGGGCCTGATGGGTCATTGGTGGCCGGATCTGCTGCGGTGGAACATCACTGCGGTCGTGATGTCCGCGGCCTTCATGGCTGGCGCGGTGATTCAGATACGCGGGATCAGCCGCGACCGTGGGTGTCCGCGATGGGTCACCGTCGTCCTTACCGTGCTGTTCGCTGTCAATCCGATGATCGTCATGTACGCGGCGAGCGGAATGAGCGAAGCTCCGTTCCTCTTCTTCGTTCTGTGGGCGACACGTCGACTGATTCGGTGGATGCGCAGCGACGACGTACACGACCTCATCGGTGCGGGCCTCGCGTTCGCTCTGGCGTACCTCACTCGATACGACGCATTGGCACCTCTGTCTGTCGCGGTGGTGCTGGTGACCGTGGTGAGTTGGCTTCGTTTTCAACCGACAGCGGAGGAGCGGGGCGAGGGCGCAGGACCTGGCTTGCGGCTCTGGGCAGCGGCGCTCGACGGCGCCGTCGTGCTGATGCCGGGTTTCCTGGCCTTCGCCTTGTGGTCGTTTGCCAGTTGGCTCATCACGGGTCAAGCGTTCCAACAGTTCTCGTCGGTGTACGGGAACAGTTCCATCCTGGAACAGGCTGGTGCCGGAACCGACTCACCGGTTGCCCGCCTTGCGTTCTCGATCACCGAAATGGCGGTACTCGGGCCGGCGCTCCCGGTGTTCGTGGTCCTGGCAGTCATCTACGCACTTCGGCGGCGCGACACCGAAGTGGTGGTGCCTCTTGTGCTGTTCGGCGCCATCCTCGGAGCGCAGACGTTGCTCTACCTGATGGGATCGACGTTTCCTCTTCTGCGCTTCTACATTTCGATCATTCCGCTGTGTTTCGTATTGGTCGTCCTGATCGCTCCTCGCGGAGCGCCGGTCATCACGCGTCGACCAGGGGCTGCTGCGTCGCGCTCGGTGTCGACGTACCCCGAGCAGGCGGGACCGTCTCTACCTCTTGTGATCTCCCTGTGCTTGCTGGTCGGGTCGACGCTGGTCACGTTTGTCGCGATGGGTAGTGCGCGGATCGCAGTGCTCGAGCATTCCATTGCCAGCGCGATCATTCCGGGCCGCCAGAACCTGGAGGAGCAGACGAATCTACGCACGTTTGCGGCCGAGCGTCGCATCGCCAGGTACCTGGACGACTTGGCTCTGCCGGAGGGGTCGGTTCTGCTCGACACCGTGCAGAGCTATGCCGTCGTGGCGTCGTCGAACAACCCTCGGCAATTCGTCGTGCCTTCCGATGCGGACTTCGTGCGCGTACTGAACAACCCGGCCGAACATCACGTCGAGTACATCCTGTCGGTTCCGAACACCGGTCGCGGTGTGTCGGACGCGGTCAATCGGCGTTATCCGACGATGTACGACACCGGTGCCGGCGGTGTGGGAGCACTGGTGCTCGAGGTGCCCAACGACGGCGGCATGGACCCTTCGGCCTGGCGTTTGTATCGCGTGACCGGTGAACGTCAAACGGGTCGATGAGGGAATTCGTGTGGGAGGATTGTCCGTATGACGTGGATGGTTGTAGATGTCTTCTGAAGAAGCGCGTCCGCGTGTGCGTGGCACAGTGCGTCGCCGTATCGCTGCCGCTGTAGTCAGCTTTGCAACCGTCGCGGTCGTGACAGGAATGTTCACGACGCCGGTGGTTGCCGATTCGCCCAAGACGGTTCGGGTCGGAGCGTCGTCGAGCGGACTGACACTCGACGGACAGCCGTGGTGGCCCACCGGGCTCAATGCTTATCAACTGGCCACTGATTGGTCGGTGAACTTCGGCTGTGGCGCGATGGTCGATCTCGATGCCTACTTCGGTTCTCTGCCACCGAATTCCGTCACGCGTTTCAACGCCTTCCAAGCGCTCGCGGTGAACAAGGTGTCCGGGGAGATGGATTTCGGACCGATGGACGCGGTGTTCGACGCTGCGGCGCGACACAACCAGTTCACGATTCCGGTGCTCTCACCACAGGACAGCGGGTGTGATGACGGGCTGTTCAAATCCAGGGACTGGTACACCGACGACTGGAAGGTTGCGAACCTGATCCCAGGTCGAGCCACCATGAGCTTTCAGGACTGGATGCACACCGCCGTCGACCGTTGGAAGAACGAGCCTTCCGTCGCGGCGTGGGAATTGGTGGGGGAGCCGGAACCGAGCCTGTGTACCGACGCCGCCTGCAATTGGTGGACAAGAACGTGCCCGTCTGATTCCGCGCAGGTGTTGCGGGAGTTCTTCGACACGGCAGGCGCCGAACTTCGGGCGATCGATCCGAACACCCTGATCACGGCGGGATACGTCGGGGGCGGTCAGTGCGGCACTGCTGGTGACGACTACCAATACGTGAGCGAGTCCGACTTCGTCGACATTCTGCAGTATCACGACTACGGAGCAAACGGGGTTCCGCTTCCGGGCGACCAGTGGAACGGACTGGCGCGTCGCATCGAACAGGCCACGAACGTCTCGAAGCCGTTGTTGGTCGCTGAGACAGGCGAATTGGCGGGCAGTTGTGAATCATTGGCAACCCGAGCCACGAATATCGAGACGAAGCTGACGGGGCAGAAGGCGGCCGGCACGGCCGGAGCTCTCCTGTGGGCCTTCGTACCGGATCCGCGGCCGAACGAGTGCACAATGGACATCGGGCCCGTTGATCCACTCTTCGATGTGATCGCTTCACTGGCAAGTTAGGACACTGCTGGTAGTCCACTAGGAGTTCCGCCCAGTGGGAGTATGGTCACGATCTGATAACAACCTGAACCTGGCGTTGTGACGTGATGACCCTATTTCGTTTGCATCCAATGGTATTCAGTGGCATTCACTTGTGGATAACCGAACTTGAAGGCTTGTGGAGTCGCTCGGGACCATCGATGCGACGCCTCCAGGACCTACGTCCGGGTCGGCTGGGGACGGTCCGGTTGAGGCGCTGAGTTCGGAAGTTGTGTCGTACCTGTCTCTTTGGCCAGTTACTACGTCCCGCCGTGGTCAACGTCGAAAAAGGATCTCAACCGTTCGCTGCGGTAACGGGCAGTGCGCGGAGTGCCGTGTGCCCTTCGTGGAAGTGACATCGAGGGGTGCTGTGTAGCTCTCGCGCGCAACGAATTCCGAGTTCGGGTCAACTTGCGACGGCATCGGTCGCCCGGTAGACCTTGTGCGCAGGCTGTACATGCGGTGTGAGCTTCGGTCGTCGGAATGAGGGGACGATCGCTGCATGCGCGTAACGGTAATTGTGTAAAACATCGCGTGAGCGGAGAGGTGAACGATGACTGGGTGCGCTGAACGGGCTTTCAAGACTGCTGTGGTGCCGGCTGCCGGGATGGGGACTCGCTTCCTCCCGGCCACCAAGACGGTTCCGAAAGAGCTGCTCCCCGTGGTCGATACACCCGGGATCGAGCTGGTCGCAAGCGAAGCGGCGCAAGCAGGCGCGGAACGTCTGGTGATCGTCACTGCGCCGGGCAAGGCATCGGTCGTCGGGCATTTCGTCGAGGATCTGGTGCTCGAGGGCAAGCTCGCCGCCAGCGGGAAGCATCATCTACTCGAGCGTGTGCGTCGGGCTCCAGGCCTGATCTCGGTGGAGCCGGTTGTGCAGGAGTCTCCGCTGGGATTGGGACACGCTGTCGGTCTTGTCGAATCGGTGCTGGATGCGGACGAGGACTCGTTCGCGGTGCTGCTTCCGGACGATCTGGTCCACCCCTGCGGTGTTCTCGACGCGATGGCGAAGGTGCGTGCCGAGCGAGGCGGTTCCGTGTTGTGCGCGTTCGACGTCGCGCCGGATCGTGTTGGTGCTTACGGAGTATTCGACGTCCAAGCGCCTGTGGAGGGCGGTGATCCCGATGTGCTTGCCGTCGTCGGCATGGTCGAGAAGCCCGCACCAGCGGATGCTCCATCCACTCTCGCTGCGGCCGGACGCTACCTTCTCGATCGCGCCGTGTTCGACGCGCTCAGACGAATCTCGCCAGGGCAGGGTGGCGAGCTGCAACTGACGGATGCGATAGCGCTGCTGATTGCAGAGGGGCATCCGGTTCACGTCGTCGTCCATCACGGAACGCGTCACGATCTGGGAAACCCGGGTGGATTTTTGCGGGCCTCTCTCGACCATGCGCTTAGCCGCACCGAGTACGGACCGGAATTGAGAGTCTGGCTCAAGGAACGACTGGATCAGCCGGATCCGCAGCTGACCTACTGACTTGCGAGGCTATGCGACGCGGAGCGTCTCGCCAGTTCATCGAGGAGATCTCGGGTGCTGAGTGACGACAGTGAAATCGGCTTGTCGTCCAGACCCGACTCGTCGGGTGTCATGTAGCCCGCCGCGACAAGAATTTCCTGTACGTGGACGTCGAAGACGCGGCAAGCAGTTCTGATCGTGTCCTGCGTGGGAGGGCGTTTCGCGGACAGCCACCGACCGAGCTCGGAGGGGCGTATTCCCAGCGCACGCGCAGCATCGGCTACGTCTGTTTCTTGGCGAAGTTCCAGTTGATGCTTCACCCATTCCGAAAAACCGCTCATACCGGTCATAGTGCCTGAGTGCTGCGCGGTAAGCCAGTGCCGTCTCGGCACTTAAGGCGCTCGACGGCCGATCTGTGATCATTCGGCAACCAATCACCGCGGTTCTCGCGTACCAGTAGTTAAGTTTTGTGACTGGATTGTGTGTTTACCGCGACCATCTAGCTGTGTGTTTTCCGTTGAAACCCGAAATCGGGTGAAATTGTGGGTGAGGCGGACCAGTAGACATAACTCACACCTGTGTAGAACGTGAAGGATTGCGTTGTCACGTGTTCAGACCGTGGAAGGTTTTTTCCCAGTAGGACGGGTTGCGAATCAATTGGTAGGTCCCCTTGATCGCCGCGATGCTCATCAGCACCCAGTACAACGGAGCAGTCAGGCAGGCGAGGAGGAGCATCGCGTTTCGCGTTTCTCGGCACGCCACGAGGTTCATGTAGAGAACAGCGGCGTTACCGAATGCCAGAGAGATCAACGCGGGGAAATAGACGTAGTTGGGGAAGACCTGGTGGATCACTTCAGGTTGTCCGAGAATCCAGTCCAGACTGATGAGCCAGAACACCATGTTCAAAGTGGCGACCAAAGGTGTGCCGGCCATGAGAATCGTGAAGCGGAGAAATCCGATTGGGCCCAATCCTCGCCATAATTTCACGGGTTGGCGCATATGGACGAGCCACGTCTGCAAATAGCCCTTGTACCAACGCGAGCGCTGTCTGATCCAGTTGATCGTGTCACTGTTGGCTTCTTCGAGCGTGGTGGAATTCAACACCGCGGTGCGGTAGCCGCTCTCGGCAATCCGTACCCCGAGGTCCGCATCCTCCGTGACATTGAAGGGATCCCACGCACCGATCTCGTCGAGGACGCTACGTCGTAGGTGATTCGAGGTACCGCCGAGAGGAATCGGTGAATTGCTCCGCATCAATCCAGGGAGGATGAAGTTGAACCACAGCGCGTAATCGGCGGTGAACCACGCGGTCAACAGGTTCTGAGTTCCGTTGTGGAATGCAAGTTTGGCCTGAACACAAGCAGTGTTCTCGGGAAGTTTCGCGAAAGTTGCAACTACTCGCCGTAATTGGAGTGGGTCGGGGGAATCCTCGGCGTCGTAGATCGTGACGATCTCGCCCGTCGAGAAATGCAGACCGTAGTTGCATGCTTTCGGTTTGGTTCGTGGATCGGCCGCGGGCACCTTCAGAATGCTGACGACCTCGTCCACGCCGGCGGCAAGAGCGGCTTCGATAGTGACGGCGTCATCTTCCTCCAATAGGAGAAGGACTTGCATCTTGTCTTCCGGATAATCGATCGCTCGCATGGCTGCGATGAGGTCGCCGACGACTTCAGGCTCGTTGTATGCGGGGACCAGAATGGTGTACGTGGGAAGGTCGTCGTATGAAAGAGCCAGTGCCTCTTCGTCACTGATCGTCATGATCGAGGACGCATCGAGACCCCTCGTGAACAAGATCAGACGGTCGACCATCGCCCATATGTATCCAATGGTGCAGATCAGTGTCAGCGCGATGAGAGTTGGGACGAGGAAGAACACGAGGCTGACGACGACTAGTGCGAAGCCTGCCAACAACGTATTTCGCTGCCACGGATAGAAGGCCACGGAGGCGGACGAGATCGGATGGCGCTCGCGTAGACCGTTCACTGCATCGTGCAGGGCGGCCTCGCGGTACTCCGCTGTATCCGGGTCGCCGCTGACCACAACACTGTTGGACTGGCTTCGGTTTTCGTTCACCACGTCTGAGCCTCCACGAGTAGTCGAGCGAGTGCTTCGAGCATGTCCAGGTCCTTGTACTCGGATTCGGTGTCTTCGGTCGAGGTTTCACCACGCAGTAGAACGGCGAGGGTATTGCTACCGTTGGACGCCATCGACGGCTTCGGTTCGGGGAAGTAGGCGTCGGGATCGTGATTGTCGACGCTGATCAGGCTGACTCGCTGCGCGGCTCCGTCGCCCCGCGTCCAAACGAAATTGAGATTGCTCCATGTGAGAAGGAGAGCGTCGTCGACGATCGTGTACATCTCGGCGACGATCCCGTGCGGCAACTCCACCGTGACCGTCGGGCTGACTCTCGCGTTCTCCAGGTCGTAGGTGGTCTTGCTGGGGTACACGGCGAGCGTGGAGGGCCGCCGGACCTGGACGACGTCAAGCTGTACCGTGCGAGGCCGCATCTGCGCGTCCCAAGCGGGATTCGGAGTGTCGGCCCGAATTGTCTGACGGCTCAGTTCGGAGGTGCTGCCGAAGTACCGACGGGGCCAGTCGTATTCGGATGCTGCAATCTGATGCCAGCCCAGTGGAACGATAAGTCGAGGATCGGCCGTAGCCGGAGGCGGACCGACGTTGACGGTCAAACTTGTCGGTGGCAGCGGTGTGAAGAACATCAGCACTGCGGCGGCAAACACCGCAAGGATGGTCCAGTTGCTCGTGGCTGTCGAAGGCTTTCGGAGTGGTCGATCGAACGGTTTGAGCGACTTTCCCCGGCGTTCGTACAGATAGAAGGCGCCACCGACGACGATTGCGGTTCCGAGCGCCGGAAACAACTGCACGGCGAAAAGCGGAGCAGTGGGATACTTCTGAATCGTGACGTAGAGAACCACCACACCGAGCACCGTTGCGGCGACAAAGGCGATCGCCCCTCGCCTCCACGTTCTACTGACGGCGATCGTGGTCGCGGCAGACGCGACCAGCACCATGAGGACGCTGTAGTCGAAACGGGTCCCGCCCATTTCGGTCGCGATGGCGCGGTAATGTAGCGGCGCCAAGATGACCGGGACCACCCAGATTGCCCAATACCGGTTGACCGGACGGAGGCCGAACATCAGAACCGCTGCGCTCCAGACGAATACCCACGCTGCGATCACGTCGATATGCATCAATTCGTAGGTCTCGGCAAAACGCGGCAGCAGGAGCGCTTGGAGTCCCAATGCGACGAAGAGGCCGATGCAGCCGACTATCTTGTCGGTCTCGCGATCGTGAATAGGAAGCTCCGGGCCGCGCCTCAAGTCTGTTCCGACGGCGGCAACCAAACACAAGAGCGGTAGAGCGAAGACGTAGCCGATGGCAGTTCCGCTGGCCGTGCTCTGCCAAAGCTTGGTCCAGGTGGGCCAGAATGCAAAGATCGTGGCGAGTGCGATCATCAACCACCGCACTGCGAGTCGAGGAATGATCCCGGACTCGGAGCGGATCTCACGAATCTTCAACATTTCCAGTTCCATTCGCTTGCTACCCGACATCTGCGTGCGATTCGAGGCTGCGCACCGCTAGGGACTGCCGACCATCGCCGTCGGTCCGGCGCCACATGCAGACATTACTTGATCAAGACATATCGCCCTCGCCACGTCGAGGCGCCGGTCTCTGAGCAGTCCGGCCGGAGGTCTCACGCGCTCGAATCTCACATAGTGGGAAGTTTGAAATCTTTTTTTCCGGTACCCAGTGCGGGCCTTGGCCGGCCGGGTGACATGACAAGATTTTCGGTCTGCCGAATTCCTCCGTATCGAAGGGTAATTCACTTTCGGATTGCAGAAAGTTCAATCAAGTTCCGCGGATTCGACCTACGGGGACATAGGTCCCCGGCGTGCAGGGACGGTTCTCGGTTGCGTGGATGCGGGTCCAGTTACCCATGCGAAAGAACTGTGGTCAGCAGTGGGAGGCAATGTCCGCTTTGTGAGCTATTGCGGTCGTCGGGACCTAAGCCCTGGAGGTTTCCGTGCATTTGCTGAATAGCTGAATTATAGCTACCAATTGGTAACTACATCGTAAATGGCGCCGTGGCTTTGCGACGATCGAACGTGAACGATCGTCCAACATTCTTCGGGTGTCTGCGGGGAAGAAGAATTGCCGGTTAGAGTCTTGACCTGCAACATTATTCGAATTGAACTCCGGCCTTCGAGATGTTCTCATAGTACTCACGCGGCACGTGCAATGCCTCCAGATTATCGAGTTGCAATGTTGCCGACACCTAAGCGGAACATTTGCTCTTCTCCATCTTTTAGTTGTGCCTGAAGATTTCGGGCGCAAACCGGAAATTCCGAAGAACGGTCGGGGCCTGGCGGCTCGCAAACGGGAAGGTTGGTCAGATGTCGGCATTGGACATGTCCATGGCGCCGTCGCTCGGGTATCGGCGTCCGCGCATCGTGCCGGACTCCCGTGCGGAGTTTTCCTCGCGCGCTGCGTGGCAGCATCGATACATACGTGCTTTGACAGTGACGGATTCGCTGATTGTCGTTGGTGCGGTTTCGGCCGCTCAGTGGCTTCGATTCGGCGCCGCGCCGACCGCCGTCGACGCTCGTGAGCTCGGGCAGTTCAGCTACACCGGTTTGTCCATCGGTGTGGTGGTCGCGTGGCTGGCGACGTTGCAGATATTCAGGACGAGATCTGCGAGTGTGATCGGAAGCGGTCCCGAGGAATATCGACGAATCCTGGTGTCCGCGATGAGATTGTTCGGCGTCATTGCGATCGTAAGCCTTTTGCTCCGTCTCGATATTGCCCGGCTCTACCTCGCATTCGCGTTTCCTGTCGGCCTTCTCGCGCTGCTGTTGAGCCGTTGGCTCTGGCGTGGGGTGATCGTGCGACGGCGTACTCGCGGTGAGTGCCTCACATCTGTACTGGTGGTGGGCAGCAAGGACGCCGGCGCTGAACTCGCACGAAATTTCGAGCGAGGTAGCGCAGACGGTTTCCGCGTGGTCGGAGTATGTGTGCCGGGGTTCCTTCGGCACGCGGACGAGTCCATCGCGGTCGACGGGCGTGACATACCGCTCCTCGGCGGTGAGACATCGGTAGTCGAAGCGTTGGAACTGGTCGGCGCAGACACCGTTGCGGTAACGGCAACCGAGCATCTCGGCTCGGATGGCATCCGTGCGCTTGCCTGGGATCTGGAATCGCGGGACGTAGATCTCGTCGTTGCGCCCAGCATTGTCGATGTGTCGGGGCCACGTCTGTCGATGCGGCCGGTGGCCGGTCAGCCTTTGATACGCGTCGAGCGTCCGAAATATCATGGTGCGCAACGCTTTGCGAAATCCTCGTTCGACGTGATCTTCGCGTCACTGATACTGGCGGCAATTGCACCTGTTCTCCTGGCCGCTGCTCTGGCGGTCAAGCTCTCGAGCCCGGGCCCGGTGTTGTATCGAGCGGAACGAATGGGGCTGGACGGGAAACCGTTCCCGATGCTCAAGTTCCGTTCGATGGTCCAGAACGCAGACTCGCAGGTGGCATCGTTGATGGCCCAGAACGACGGCGCGGGTGTGCTCTTCAAGATGCGCGACGACCCGCGCGTTACACCGGTCGGGCGCTTCTTGCGCCGTTACTCGATTGACGAGCTGCCCCAGTTCGTCAATGTTCTGCGGCGCGAGATGAGCGTTGTCGGCCCCAGGCCGCCGCTGCGTCGCGAGGTCGAGGCCTACGACGGAACAGTCAGTCGCCGACTCCTCGTCAAGCCGGGAATCACAGGGCTGTGGCAGGTCAGCGGACGCTCGGATCTTTCCTGGGAAGAGACTGTACGACTGGATCTCTCGTACGTCGACAACTGGTCGCTCATGGGGGATGTCTTGATCGTCGGCAAAACGTTGAAAGCGGTATTGGCCAGTGACGGCGCCTACTAGTTTCCCGCTTACCGATGCCCGCAACGAAATGACTGGCGCGTCGGCGCTTCGCGCTCCGAGCGAATCGACGAACGATCACAGCCGGAAGATGTCGAGCGCCTCCTGGGTAGGCATCGTTGCCGGTGCTGCCGCGGCTCTTACCGGAGTTTCTCTGCCTGGCCTGCCCTCGACGGTCAATGCATCACTGCCAGTCGCAGCACTGGCTCTGGTCATTGCATGCCTGGCATCGCCGCGGGGAAGCATGGTTCGGTTTCGCTTGCGGGCGTTGGATGCATTCCTCCTGCTGTACGTGACGGCCATCGCGTTGGTCGAGTATTTCGACGTAACCTATTCGGACGCCGCCTTTTCGCTGTCGACGATCCTGAACCTGGTCGGTGTGCTTGCTGTGTACTTCGCGTGCCGACTGGTCGTGACGAGCGCAAACGACGGTCTCCGTGTGCTCCAGGGCGTGTTCATTGCAGCGATTCCGGTTGCAGTGCTGGGAATCTCCCAGATGCTCGGCGGCCGTCAGGTCAGCGAACTTCTGGTGAGATTCACCATTGCACCGGGATTGCAGGGCAGGCTTGATCTCGGATGGCCATTGCGCGCCACGAGCACCCTTGGCCACTGGACGGCGCTGGGTGGATACCTGGCCATCGCAATCGCCATCGGCTGTTATCTGATTGTAGAGAAATCGGGTTCGCAGCTGATCCCCAAGCCTTTGGTTCTCGGCGTTGGCATCCTCTTCGTCGCTCAAGTGTCGACATTCACGTTTGCGCCGATCTTGGTCGCGATCGTGACGATGCTCTACACGGCAGTGCAGGTCAAGATTCGATTCATCGGCCTTCTCTCTCTGGTCAGTATCGGGGGCGCGGCATATTTGCTGTTCGACGAGCAAGTTGGCGATCGACTGACCTCGCAACTGAGCAGCCCGTCCAAAGATGGTCTCCCTCCCTGGATTCCAGAGACCATCAGATACCGCGTCGGGATCTGGAATAACGAGACCGTCCCGGCCATCCTGGACAGTCCGCTGTTCGGGCACGGGGCGAATGTCTACAACCGCATTTCCACAGGGACGGCACCTTCGACGTTGCGATGGCCGTCTCCTGAATCCGAGTGGATGAGAACGGCTGTTGCCAGTGGTGTTGTGTTGGCCGTGCTGGAGGTGGCACTTCTCGTCTACGCCGTCCGTAAGGTATGGACGGCCTCGGACCTACCGGGCGTCACCAGTTTTCGCACAATCGGAATCGCACTCGTCGGGATTCTCGTCATTTCTTCCTTTCATTCGCATTTCAGTAGCGGGTCGGTGGCGATGATGTTCTGGATGGTCGTCGCCGTTGTTCTGAGTACGCAGGATTCTTTGACTATGTCGGGCAAGAACAACTATGGGCGGGTCAGTTGAATGGATACCATCGATCTGTGGGGAATACGCGTGAAACCCTGTGCGCCCGATGATGTCATCGAATGGATCAGGAACAATCAGGGTGAAAAGAAGGTCTTGCTGAACCATAATCTGCACAGCACGTATCTCCACCTCACGAATGAAAAGTTTCGCAGTCTCTATTCCAGTTCGGATCTGACTCTGATCGACGGGATGCCGATACTGGCGGCCTTGGCAATTCGCAGATTTCGGAGACAACAACCGTCGCTGAGCGTGTCGCAACGCTGTGGTTCGACGGACTGGATTCCGCTGGTCGGTGACATCGACGATGGGATTCGTATCGCGGTCATCGGCGCCAGCCCGAGTTCCAATTCATCTGCTGTGGATGCGATTTCAAGAATGGCCGAGCATGGCGAAGTTCGAGGGTGGAGCGGATACGCGGGCAAGGAAGCGCTGATTTCCGAAGGCTTCGAGTCCCTGCGCACATTTCGACCAGATCTCGTATTGATCGGATTGGGTATGCCGATCCAAGAAGAGTTCTTGCTCGATCACTGGGATGCATTGCCCACCGCCGTTTTTGCAACTGTAGGCGGGGCCATAGATCAACTGTCCGGACAGCAGCGCCTGGCTCCTCGGTGGACAGGCAAGTTGGGTATCGAATGGCTGTGGAGGCTGGCTTCGGACCCGAAGAGGCTTGCGTCGAGGTATCTGGTGGAGCCTTTCAAGCTGATGCGTGTGACTGTCGAGTTTCAGTTCGAGAGACGAGGAATTCTGTGACCGATGGAGTAAACGACCAACTGGTCACCGTCGTAATTCCGTCGCTGGGGCGGGGTGAACTGGTTCGCACGATCGAGAGTGTTCGGAACCAGACGCACCGCGATATCGAAATCATCGTCGTGCTGGATACCGCCATGGACGAGGGTGCCACTGCAACCGGTGCGGACATCGTGCTGACCACCGGGGGAGGTCGCGGCGCAGCAGTGGGAAGAAACATGGGAGTCGCAGCAGCGTCCGGACGCTTCGTCGCGTTTCTCGACGACGACGACTGGTGGGAAGCAACCAAGATCGAGCAGCAGATCGCCAGTATGACTCGACAATCAACCGAGTTCTCCTACACCGCAACCTACTTCCACTCAGGAAACGCAGTGCGTACTCTTCCGATCACTCGGTACGGTGCGGGCTCGTCGATGGGCGACTACCTGGTCTTGCGGCCTGGGTTGCGGCACGGGCACGGATACGTGCAGTCGAGTTCGATCATGCTGACTCGTCGACTCGCCCAGCACGTCGCCTGGGACGAATCACTTTCCAAGCATCAGGATTGGGACCTGGTGGTTCGGCTCGAGGAAGAAGTAGGCGAGAAGGTGTCGTATGTGGACGAGCCTCTCGTTCACGTCCAGCAGGCCAGCAAGAGTTCAATTTCGACTGTGCGGAATTGGAGGCGAAGCGTCCCGTTCTACGACAAGCACGGTTCGTCGTTGGGGAAGACGGCGAGGGGCGACTTCATCGCCACGCAAATACTGAGATCTGCACTGGCTGCCGGCGACGGACAGGGAATCGTGTACGCAGCATCCGGGCTTTCGAAGGCCCGTGTTCATCCGGCGGCACTGATCGTCTCGCTCTACGGTGCGGTCGAGTTCGGGAAGCGACTTCGTCAGCGGGTGGCGTCGTGAGTCGGCAAATCGTGGTGTGGGATCCCAATCCCTTCAATCCCTACGGGGTGGAAGTCGCCCGAGTGATTGCGGATACGCATGAGTCGGTGCTTCGCTTCGGCCGGCGCGGTCAGGGGATCACTCACGATCTGGTCAGATCCGTCGGTCTGCTCCCTCCGCCTGCAGCAGGCTCTCGCAACATCTGGGTGCTGGTGCAGTACCTGGCGGGGCTTGCGGCATTTGTCGTCTACGGAATCTTTCGACGGCCACTCGTTGTGGTCTGTTGGATGAATTCCGAATTGGAACGACGAATCATTCGTGGACTTCAGCTTTCGGGATGCCGGACGCTCGTAGTAGTGCACAATCCCGTCAAGAGTCGGGACGATGCGGACGATCACCCGATCATCCGTTCCATTCGTTCGGGCGCGACCGGCTTGTTGGTTCACGACTCTTCGCTCCGTGCGGGAGTCGGAGAGTATGCGAACGTCCTGGTCGCCGCGCACCCCGCCTACCTTGCGTGGTCGGAGTCCACGGAAGGAGCGATGCGCCTTCCTCGAGATAGTTCGTCGGCAGCCCTCTATCTCGGAAGTGCTCGCGCAGACAAGGGATTCGACGTGTTGCCGAAGCTGGCGGAGGATCTGGCGCATCTGAACATCAGGCTGCAGTGTGCAATCGGAAGGCTGACATCTGGGGAGAACGACCTTCTCCGTCGATCCGAGAACATCGATGTTCTGGCCGAACCGTCTACACATATGTCGGATGTGGACGTACGCCGATACATGGAGTCCTCATCCGTGTTGGTGGCGCCATACCGGGATGTCACTGCATCCGGAACCATCTTGATGGCACTCACAGTGGGATTGCCTGTGGCCGCCTTCACATCGGACGTTCTCCTGGAAACTCTTTCCACCGACAGCCTCGCCGATACCGGAGACACGAAGATGCTCGCTGATTGTGCTGTCCGCGCAAGCGAGGCGGACCGCGCTGTTGTTGCAGAAAGCGCTCGCAATCATGATATCCGCGCGACGAGGGAGTGGGCGCTTGCTGTCCGCACGGTGCTCGACGAGACGATTCCTCATGTTCCCTCGACTAGGGTCGCGAATGTCTGAGGTCGAGGTTGTCAACTGGAATCCCAGGAACCAAGTCGTGATCCCAGGTATTTCGCGAAAGCTGCGAATCGGGCGACGAATCAACAACTTCGGCGACCTTCTAGGTCCGGTCGTGGTCGCATGGATGTCGAAGCAGAGTGCCAGACGGGCGCGCAGCAAACGCGACCAGCGGCTGCTGGCGGTCGGGTCCATCATGCACATGGCGAGAACTGGAGACTGCATTTGGGGAACGGGGGTCAACGGCAAGATAACTCCGGACGAGTATCGCTTCGATGCGCTCGACGTCCGGGCAGTTCGTGGACCGCTTTCGCGTGAGTTCCTGGAAATGCGCGGAATTCACACTCCGCCTACGTACGGCGACCCGGGATTGCTCATTCCTTCCGTCTTTCCTGAACTTGTCGAACTCACGAAGAACCCTTCGCGCGACGTCGTAGTCGTTCCGAATCTGAACGACCTGCCGCGGTGGTTCGACACACCGTCGGTTCTCGACCCAACCGAGGATTTGCAGACTTGCCTCCGAACTATTGCGAGCAGTCGACTCGTCGTCGGCAGTTCGCTTCACGCCGTGATCGTTGCCGACGCGCTGGGCGTTCCAGCGCGTTTGATTCCCTCAGGTTCGGAAGCGGAATTCAAGTATGCGGACTACTACCTCGGCACTGGCCGCGAATTGTCCACCGCACCAACTGTGAAGGCTGCTATTTCAATGGGTGGCGCGCCGGGCCTGGCGTGGAATGACGGACCGCTTCGCGAAGCGTTTCCCCACGATCTCTTCGGAAAGTAGGCGCACGCGGTGGGATTGGGTACAACCGCTGCGCGCGGCTCCGCAATCACGTTGGGGGGACAATGGGTCAAATTCCTCATTCAGTTCACCTCGATCGCCGTACTTGCGAGGGTCCTGAGCCCGGACGACTTCGGCAAGATGGCGATGGTCATGGCGGTGGTCGGAGCTGCAACGGTGATCGGCGATTTCGGGCTTTCCCTTGCCTCCGTACAAGCGTCGGAGATCTCGGAGAATCAGCGTTCGAATCTCTTCTGGATCAACACGGCAATAGGATTGCTGCTGACGCTCCTGGTCTTCGCCGCAGCGCCATTGTTCGACCGGTTCTACGACGTCGACGGGCTTTCCGACATTGTCAGGGCGGTATCGGTGATCTTCGTGCTGAACGGGCTCACCGTACAGTTGCGAGCGGATCTGACCCGGAATTTGAAGTTCGTGAAACTGACGGTGACCGAAATTGCCGCGCAGGGGATCGCGTTGGCCGTAACGATTCCGCTTGCCCTGTTGCACTACGGAGTTTGGTCACTCGTTGCTCAGCAAATCATCGTTTCGACGGTACTCCTGGGCAGTTCGGCGTTGCTGCTTCGCTGGATTCCGAATCGCCCGACACGCAATGCAGACATGCGGTCCTTGCTGTCGTTCGGCACCAACACCATGCTGACGCAACTGGTCACCTACTCGAGTGCGAACGCGGATTCCGTTGCACTCGGAAAACTGCACGGCAGCACCGAAGTCGGTGTTTACGATCGGGCATATCAGCTCTTCAAGATACCGATTGCGCAATTGGCCACGCCGATGACACGTGTTGCATTGCCGGTGCTTTCGCGAATTACCGATCCTGCTGTCTATATGGCATATCTGGTCCGAGCTCAGACCGTACTGTGTTACGTCATGCTCGGTGCGTTTGCCTACGCGGCAGCCGTGGCGTACCCGTTGATGGATCTTGTGCTCGGAAGTGGTTGGGATGCTGCGGCACCGATCTTCCGGATCCTCGCTGTAGGTGGTGCATTTCAAGCTTTGTCATACATCTATTACTGGGTGTTCCTTTCCACTGGCCGAGTCGATGTGCACCTTCGGTACAGCCTTGTGGGGCGTGGATTGATGATCGTTGCAGTCTGTGTCGGTGCGATATTCGGAAGCTTGGGCACGGCGATCGGGAGCAGCGTCGGCTTTGTTGCAGTCTGGTTGATCTACTCGTTTGTCGCCATTCCACGGATCGGAATCGGGACAGGGCCCTTGGTCCGAAGCGCTGTGCGGCCGATGGTGCTCTTCGCTGCGATGTTCGGCGTTGCCTCACTTTCTCTCACCCTTTTTCAACAGGTTCCGAGTTTCGTAGCGCTCGCACTTGCGGGAATGGTCTGTGTCGTCTTCGTGGGAGTTGTTGCCCTGACTTCCAAGTCGGTGCGTTCGGACTTGAATGCACTGGTGGACACGTGCAGAAAGGTGGTCGGTTGACAGTGCCGTTCAACGACCTCCGAAAACGGAGTACTCGGCCACACGGGAGTGGATGCCCCGACGACCTCGTCCACATGAACTTCGACCGAAAGGTTTTCAATGACTGAGCTCCGCCCGACTGAATCGATTTCGCGCCGGATGACTGTATTCGGTACCGGTTATCTCGGGGCGACCCATGCGGCGTGCATGGCCGAGTTGGGCCACGAAGTCCTTGGCGTCGACGTCGACCCGAGCAAGCTTGCCATGCTCGAAGCCGGAGAAGTTCCCTTCTACGAACCAGGCCTCGAGGAGGTGCTGCGGCGCAATATCGCGGCAGGTCGTCTCCGATTCACATCGTCGTACGAAGAGGCCGCAGAATTTGCCGACATTCACTTTCTCGGTGTGGGTACTCCTCAGAAGAAGGGGGAATTCGCGGCGGACATGCGGTTCGTCGATTCTGTCGTCGACAGTCTCGCACCGCTACTGACGCGGCCTGCCGTGATTTTCGGAAAATCCACCGTACCGGTCGGCACCGCGGAGAGGCTTGGTGTCCGAGCACGAGAATTGTCACCGGCTGGTCAGGACGTCGAGGTGGCTTGGAACCCGGAATTTCTCCGAGAAGGATTTGCAGTCAAGGACACCCTTCACCCGGACCGGTTGGTACTGGGCGTGGACCGCAAGCGCCCGGGGCGTGCTGAATCCGTCGCTCGCGAGGTCTACGGGAAGATCCTGGACGAGGGTACGCCCTTTGTCGTCACGGATCTCGCAACGTCGGAGTTGGTGAAAGCGTCAGCCAATGCATTTCTGGCAACCAAGATCTCGTTCATCAATGCGATTTCGGAAGTATGCGAAGCATCGGGTGCCGACGTGACGGTACTGGCGGACGCAATCGGGCACGACGAGAGAATCGGTCGAAAGTTCCTCAACGCCGGAATCGGTTTCGGCGGCGGTTGCCTACCCAAGGACATTCGCGCATTCATGGCGCGTGCAGGCGAATTGGGTGCAGATCAAGCTCTCACATTCTTGCGCGAGGTAGACAACATCAACATGCGTCGTCGGACACGGATGGTCGAGTTGGCGCGCGAGGCTTGTGGATCGTTGTTGGGAGCCCGAGTAGCTGTGCTGGGAGCTGCGTTCAAGCCGGACTCCGACGATGTTCGAGACTCACCGGCCTTGAATGTCGCCGGCCAGATTCAACTTCAAGGTGCGGCTGTCAGCGTGTACGACCCGAAGGCGATGGGAAATTCTCGATCGTTATTTCCGACGTTGACCTATTCGGCGAACACGGAGGAAGCTTGCGCGGGTGCAGATGTCGTCCTGATCTTGACGGAATGGGCGGAGTTTCGGAAGTTGCTGCCTTCGGATCTCGACGACATTGTTCGAAAGAAGGTTGTGATCGACGGGCGGAATTGTCTCGAACCGGCAATCTGGCGAGATGCCGGGTGGACCTACCGAGGGCTCGGACGACCCTAGGGCTCAGTTCAATCGGCTCGAACCTCAACTCTGTTTGGAAAGTCGGGACCAAGGTCTGTTGGTTGATTGTCCAGCCGTCACCGGAGATTCCGATCGGATATCCAGTAACGCATCGGCATTCGTGTGCTGTCGAACGGCAACTGCCGGCGAGTGCACCGTTTGCAACCCACCGCACCGCGGTGGTCGACGATTCCCTCGCCGATTGTCGATTCGACGCACTGATCGGATGAGATAAGCGTCATGTCCCGGACGTTCCCTTCGGGTGTTGCGGATTCATCGTTGACATTCGTTGTCGGACTTAGGTCCCGAGCGCAGCGCGTGATGAGTGGCCTACGTTGATGATCGGTGCGACGAGATGCGAAGCCGCGGGGTGTATACAGTGGTTGGAGTGGTGAAAAGTGTGATGAGACAGTAAGGTTCAGTTCGGCCCTTCGTGGTGTTCGCTCCCTTGGATTCACGGGATCAGCCGCAGTTCAAGACCTGACAGACCGGGCCGGTGAGGGCGAGGAGTGAGTTGTTCTCACCCTGCATTGTCTTCCGTTCAATGGGATCGTCGTGTCTTTACTCCGCCAGCTTGCTGCCGCGATACGTGGAAGAACGTCAATACGGATGGCTGTCCTGTTCAGACAAGAGCGGGGGTAGTGGCTCGACCGACGGCCGGTGATTACTGCTCGGATGCGCGATACGTATTCGAGCCGAAGGAGATTCGACGATGGATGTACGGGACTACCTGAAGACTTTGCAGGCACGGTGGAGGATAGTCGCTGTCGTTACTGTGGTCGTGATCTTGGGTGCATTAGGTGCCTCGTTGATTGCCACGCCGGTGTACAAGGCGTCTACTCGCCTGTTCGTGTCTACTTCGACCGGAACGACTGTGAACGAGGCATTCCAAGGCAATCAGCTCTCGCAACAGTTGGTCACTTCGTACGCGAGACTCCTCACCGGGGAGACGCTCGCCCAGCGAACAATCGATTCAGTGGGACCAGATCGCCTCGGAGGCCTTTCTGCCGCGGAGCTTTCATCGAAGGTGACGGCCACATCGGCACCGGATACGGTACTTCTCGACCTGAGCGTGCAAGATACGTCGCCAGAGTTGGCCCGCGATATCGCCAATGCGCTCTCGGACGAATTTGTCTTCATGGTCAAGGATCTGAGCACGCCCGTTAACGGCGGCACTGCGCCTGCGCGCGTAGTTGTCGAGCAGCGAGCCCAAACCCCGGTAGAACCGGTATCTCCGAAAACCACGAGGAACGTCGCTCTCGGAGCAGTGATCGGTCTACTGCTGGGGATCGGTCTGGCCGTGTTGCGTGACCGCTTGGACAACACTGTCAAAGAACGCAAGACAGTCGAAGACATCGTTGGTGCTGCGATGGTGGGAACCATTCCGTTCGACAAGGAACGTGAAGTTCATCAAGCGATCAACTTCCACGAGGGCAACTCCGCCAGTGCCGAGGCATACCGTGAACTACGAACCAATCTGCAGTTCTTGGCCGTGGATCGCCCCCCGAGCGTCATCGTCGTCACGAGTTCTCTTCCCTCGGAGGGCAAGACTACGACCGCCGTCAACATTGCACTCGTGCTGGCCGAGGCGGGCAAGAAGGTATGTCTCGTTGAAGGCGACCTTCGCAAGCCGCGTGTTTCGAAGTACCTCGGACTAATCGGAAGTGTCGGCCTGAGTTCGGTCCTGGCCGGGCAAGCAGACCTGGACGATGTGCTTCAAGTGACGAGCAATGCGGACCTGACGGTTCTTGCCTCGGGCCCGATTCCTCCGAACCCGAGCGAATTGCTGGGGACCGACACGGCTCATGCGGTCTTTGCCGATCTGCGCCGAAGGTTCGACTACGTCATCATCGACGCCTCGCCGCTGCTTCCGGTTACGGATGCTGCAGTTCTGTCTGCTCTGGCTGACGGCGCTCTCGTTATTGCTCGTCATGGTTCGACGAAGAGGGAACAGTTGAGCAGGGCGGTGGGCAACCTCCACAGCGTAGGTGCAACGATTCTCGGCACTGTCATCACGATGACTCCGCTGAACGGTCGCGGCGTTTACGAGTACAAGTACTACTACGACTCCGATCCTGTTGTGGCTGATGTAGCTGCGGAAAGTTCAGTCGGTGCCAGGGCACTCAGCGAAGTGCGGGCGCCGTCGACGGTCAACTGAACGGGTCAAGTACTGACCTTTGTTACACCAGCGTCCGCGCTGACGGGCCCCCGAGCAATGCTCGGGGGCCCGTTCTCGTTACAGCGCATCCGCTGTTCTCGGCGGAATTGCGCCGAGCCGAGTTACATCCAACCGATTCGATGTTTCGGAACCTGCCCATGGATGCGGTGAGTGCCCGGCCTGTCAACGTCTGATTCGGTCTGGGTGAGCTGGATCGATTGGGATTCAGCAGTTTACGAACTCAGTCGACGTGCTCTCCTTCCCATAAGTGCCGATGATCATCGGGTCAGTGACATGCGGCAGCAGTCTCCGCGCACTACAGCTTCGGGCCGGCGCTCGGCTCAATTTACGAATAATCCGGTACTGCAATCATTTTCGACTTGCAGATCAACCTATGGTGGGTCTGGCCCAATTCGCTGAATAGTTCGTCTTCAACTATCGCATGACGCTCTCAACGGCGAAGCATCGGACGATTGTCCAGAATTGCCAATCGGCCGGAATGGTGTTGGTTCTATTTGCAGAGCGTTCACCAACTGTGTGCTGGTTTCCGTCCAAACGCGGAGTCCAATTGGCCAAGTCAATGAAAACTATAGGTACGCAATGGTAATGGTGAGGAATGTTCGCACCCTCCTGCTTAGAGGGTGAATAACTGACCTCAATGCTGGCGTTCGGAAGAAGTTCGGAAAGCGCTATTGCCACACTGTCCGGAATGTGGCAAACTCCTCACTGGTACTGACCAGCTAGCCGAAAAATTGCCAAGGCGTGAGTCCTGACAATATCGAGGCTGGCGACGTCAGCGGGCGAGGAGAAATCGCCGATCGTCCTGTGTTTGGGTCGTTAGTGGACTCTGCTTCAATCATGGGGTGTGAGCTGCGGCAATGCCGCAATAATCGACAGTTGGGCCGAGGCCTGACAACAGTCGCCGGGTTAACTGCAAGGCGCACGTAATGCGACCATTCGCACTGAACGCAGCAATGCGGAGCAGTTGCTTCGCTGTCGAAGTTTCGGGATTCGGCAAGGCGGTCCGATGGACCTCGGCCGGCGAACAGCTTCAGGCCGAATTTTGTGCATGGGGAAAGGTTTCTGAACACATGACGGTTCTCGAGATGGCCGCGCCCACGAAAGAACGGCCACAACAACACCGACGAGTAGCGCCGGAGAGGGCTGGTGGAGTTTCCGCACGCAGGAAATGGCAATCTGCGTATCTTCGTCGTCTGGCGATCACCGACACGATCATTGTTGCGGCAGTTGTGTTTCTGGCTCAATGGTGGCGATTCGGTAGCGACGCGGATGTCGTAGACGGTGAAGCATTCGGCCATTTCAGCTACACCGCACTGTCTTTCGCCCTGATTATCGGCTGGTTCGCCGTATTGAGAGTATTTCGCACCAGATCCCCTCGCGTGATCGGAAGCGGCCCTGAAGAGTACCGATTGATCGCCGTCGGAACGCTCCGCCTGTTCGGACTGATTGCGATCGCCAGCCTTCTCCTTCACCTGGAGATCGCGCGCCTGTACCTCGCCGTGGCGTTTCCGATGGGATTGACCGCCTTGATCGCGAGTCGTTGGATCTGGCGACGGGTGATTGCTCGTGAGCGAGCCCGAGGTGAATTTCGAACTGCCGTACTCGTGGTCGGTGTGCGAGGGGCGGTTGTCGATCTTGCACGCAACCTCGAGCGAGACGATGCCCATGGATACCGAGTCGTCGGAGTCTGCGTACCTGGCTACGGAGGAGACGTGGGCGAAGTTGTCACAGTGAACGGTCGGGACATTCCGGTGCTCGGAGATGAGCACAGTGTCACGGACGCAATCGAACAGGTCGGTGCCGACACGGTGGCAGTGACGGCGTCGGAGCGATTCGGACCGGAAAGGCTGCGCACGTTGGCCTGGGCTCTCGAGCGCGATCATGTGGACCTTGTTGTTGCACCAGGGATTCTGGATGTGTCCGGACCGAGGCTGTCGATGCGCCCGGTCGCAGGATTTCCGCTGATCCATGTCGAGCGTCCGCGCTATCACGGCGCGCAGAAGTTCACGAAGACGACCTTCGACATCGTCTTCTCGACCGTGGTACTCGCCGTGATCAGTCCGGTGCTTCTGGCGGCTGCGATCGCAGTCAAGCTCACGAGCAAGGGGCCGGTTCTGTACAAGTCCGAGCGGATGGGGTTGGACGGGCAGCCGTTCCCCATGCTCAAGTTCCGCTCGATGGTCCAGAATGCGGATTCTCAAGTCACGGCGCTGATGAAGGAGAACGAAGGCGCCGGAGTGCTTTTCAAGATGCGAGATGATCCGCGTGTGACGACGGTCGGTCGCTTCATGCGTCGGTACTCGATCGACGAGTTGCCCCAGTTCGTCAATGTTCTTCGGCGCGAGATGAGCGTCGTCGGACCGCGGCCACCGCTTCGGCGCGAGGTCGAGATGTACGACGGTGCGGTCAGTCGCCGGCTACTGGTCAAGCCCGGTGTCACCGGTCTGTGGCAAGTCAGCGGACGTTCTGATCTGTCGTGGGAAGACACTGTCCGCCTTGATCTTTCCTACGTCGACAACTGGTCGATGATGGGTGACGTCATGATCGTCGCGAAGACGCTCAAGGCGGTGGTGGGAAGTGATGGCGCCTACTGACAAGAATGCGGCACCGGCGCCTTGCGAAAATGAGGCACCGAACAATCCGCTGATCTTGCGAACGGCATTGGTGATCGCGGTCATCGGCGCGAGCGGAGCCTTTCAGGCCTACACGCAGAAGACAGCGCTCGGATCGTTGCTCGTACACGGTTCGGCTGTTCTCTCGGCGACACTCGCGTTGGTCTACTTCCTCGACCGGCGATACTCACGCAACGCGTCCTGGCCTGTCTTCACGCTTCTGATCGCGGCCGGCGTTCCGGCAACCAGCTGGTACTGGTCGACGTTGCCCCGGAACTCCGTCGTCGCCGGCATCGTCATCGTGTGCCTGGCGATCACGGGAATCATGGTCGCCCGCGAGTTGACCTTCCCGGTGCGAGTGCGGACTGTGGCCGTCACCTTGCTGGTACTACTCGTGCTGTCGCTGATGGTCGTGGTCCTCGATCCTTCGACCGGCATCGATGTGGACACCCGCACTGTTGCCTATCGCGGAATCTTCACGCACAAGAATACTTTGGGCCGAATGGCTGCGATCGAAGTTGTCCTTGTTGCTGTCATGCTCATGCTTCCCGACGTCAAGCGTATTCCGTGGGTGGCGGCGTTGGCTGTTGCCGGCATCGTGTTGTTCGAAGCCCGGAGCCAGACCAGTCTCGTCGCTGCAGGGATTGCGCTGGCGACAGTGCTTGCTCTGAAGTGCCTTCGACGGACACCTAACGCTCGCCTCGCCTCGACGGTGATCATCGGGCTGTACATCGGGGTGTCCGGCGCGATGAAGGTGCTCGGACCCGATGTCGCAGCGCTACTCTCGCGAGATGTCACGTTGACCGGCCGGCTGCATCTCTGGACGGTATCCGAGTACTACGCCGAACAGCGGCCCCTGCTCGGATGGGGCTTCGGCTCGGTCTGGGCACCTGACAGCGTTGTCGGACAGATGATCCGGTCCAAGCTGTCCTTTCCGGCGACCAGCGCGCACAACGGAATGCTCGACATTCGTCTCCAGATCGGTTGGATCGGATTCCTGCTGCTGTTGGCCGGCTATTACCTGCTTCTGAACACGGCGCTCGGGCGAGCTCGCAGCAGAACGGAGTACATCGCCGTCGTCGCGATCATGGTTCTCGTCTTCTCGATGGACTTGACGGAGTCGACGCTCTTCTTCGGCGCCATGTGGCTGATCGCATGGGTCTTCCTGGCGCCGTACGGACCCTCGACGCACCGCTCTCACAGTGCAGGCAACGCCGAATTGTCGATCCGTAGGGGTCGTGCGTACGGGTTCGCTCCGGAGCGAAGAGGAGGTCAGTGAGATGTACAAGTCGTTCGATGTGGCGCGTTCGAAGCCTGAAGTGAACCCGACGTCCGCCGGTGGATCCACGCCGCCGAAAGCCTTGATGTTCCATGCGATCTATCGGAATCCGGGTGGTGAGGAGCAGAGCTTCGCGAACGAATCCAAGCTCCTCGAGTCGATCGGATACGAGACGGTTCAGTGCACCACCGAGAATTCCAAGATCTCCCGGGGACCGTGGGCGGCAGTCACCGCAGTGTTCAGTCCTCGAGTACTCGTCGATGCGTTGCGCATCATTCGTTCGGAGCGACCGGACATCGTCTACGTGAACAATCTCTGGCCGGCGTTCTCGGCTTCGTTGCTCGTGGCCGCACGAACCGCCGCAATTCCTACGTTGCAGGCGGTTCGGAACTATCGCCTGGCCACACCGTCAGCCAAGTTGCGCGCAGATGGCACGTGCACCGAATGCGGTTCCACCAATTACTTCACGAGTTGTGTCCGCAACGGATGCTACGGAAACAGCCGACTGCAGAGCCTTGTCTGCTACCTGAGCGCTGCGGCGGTCAAGCTGAGCGTCTTGGGGTGGAAGCAGCACAGGTTCGTCGCAACGAGCGCAATGACAGCACGTCTGGTCGAGGGACGACTGATCGATTCTGGTCGCGTCGTGGTTCGTCCGAACTTCGGATTCGAAGAAAATGAACCCGAGTTCCGGAGCACTGATTCGGTTGTGTGCGTCAGCCGACTGACACCGGAGAAGGGCGTCCTGGACTTGGTGCGCAACTGGCCGCAGGGCGCTGGAAGTCCCTCGCTCACAGTTCTCGGTGACGGACCGCAGTACGGCGAGATCTCCAGCATAAGCGCAGCTCTCGACAACGTCACGCTGGCCGGATTCACTTCACACGAAGATGTGATCGAGATACTCCGCGACAGTGCGGCGTCCGTGGTGCCGTCTCAATGGGCAGAACCGTTCGGGCGGGTTGCGATCGAGTCGATGTCGGTTGGCACCCCGGTCATCTACGCAACCAGCGGTGCACTCGCGGACATCGTCGGACCGGGCGGAACGCCTCTCCATACCTTGGAAGAGTCGTCGATACGCGAGGCCCTCGACCGAATCTTCGGAGCGGACGACCGATCGGCGATACGCAGATCCGCTTATCGTCACTACTCGAATCGCTTCACATCGAGCAAAGCGGCGACGTCGATGCGTGAGCTCATCAACGAGGTGAGATCGTGAACGATCGCACTCGGCATGTGACATTCATGGCCGATCAAGGGCTTTCGAGCGTCCTCACTTTTGTCGTTCTCACCTCGGTGGCACGACTCGGTGGTCCGATCGAAGTCGGCCAGGTTGCCGTGATTCAATCGGCGGGTCTGTTGGCACTGGCACTGGGGAGAGCGATCGGCGTCGACGTCTGGCTGTCGCGAGGGGCGGGGTCCGACGAGCGTGGACCGGCGTTGGCACCCACGATCGTGCTGGCGGCGGTATCGGTGACATCGGTGTGGGCACTGTTCCTGATCGCCGGCTCGGACTCGATGAATCTCACGGTATACGCCTTGGCTGCAGCTGGTTTCGTGGTTTTGGACGTGATACGCACGATGCTGATGCACGACGGAGCGAGTTGGATCTCTGCGTCGATACAGATCGTGACACTCTCGTTCGTCCTTATTGCAGCTTTCCTGGTCGAGAATCTGACACTTGCACTCGTGACCTATACGGTCGGTGTCTTCGTCGCGCTCGCTCTCGGTCACGCATCCATGCGTCTGGTACCGCCGGTGCCGTCGATCAGCTACTCGCGCACTCACCGATATAGATCCGTGCCGTTTGCGATCGAGATATTGATGGGATCAGCTGCGCAGCAGGCGATGTTCTTGATACTCACCGTGGTGGCGTCGATATCGATGATCGGTGAGATCAGAACTGCCCAGACACTGCTCGGTCCACTGTCCTTGATGTTCGCGGGCATCTCGCCAATTCTGATGCGTAAGTTCGGCAGTGGTGTCGAAGCGATGAGCCCGAGCGAGTGCATGGCACTCGGCCGCCGAGTGGGCTTGCAGATCTTCTGGGTTTCGATCATCTGCGTTTCGCTGATCTGTCTCACGCTCGAGATTCGACTCTCGGGAGTGCGATTGATGGATCATCTGGTCGGGCCGCACTTTCCGAACTTGATACCGGTCATTCTGCTGTGCGGGTTGGCGGTGGCGTTCAACGGGATTCTGCTGGGAGTCGGCACGTCGATCCGCGTCGTGGACAAGACGGGAAACCTCAACAGATTTCGAGCCTTGCTGTTGCCTCTACAGTTTCTGATCGTTCTCGGGGCAGGACTGACCGACAGCGCCGTGCACGTCGCAGGAGCATTGGCCGCGTCGGCGTGCGTCAGCGCGAGCGTCGCACTCCTGGTCTCGATGAACCGTGGCGCCCGACCGAAAGTTGACCTCTCATGAAGAATCCCAGCGGCGTCATAGTGGCGATTCTGACCTTCCGTCGCGAATCGGAACTGGCTGTGTGCATCGACAGCGTCCGGGCATCGATCCAGGCTTCCGGTGTCTCCGCCCAGGTCGTAGTAGGCGACAATGATCCGGAATCCACCACACCGACGTATGTTGCCGACGGGATCGAACGACTACATCTCGGATTTGGCGGGGTATCTCCGGCGCGACGTGCGCTGGTCGATCTCGCCCGTGCACGAGATCGTCGTTACATCGTCTTCGTCGACGACGACGAGTACGTCGATGTCGACTGGCTGTCGAATCTCCTCACCTGCGCCGCAGATTTCGACGCAGGTGCTGTGGCCGGTCCTGTGATTCCGGTGGGTCTGCCTGCCTCAGAACTTCCATTGCACACTCGCGTTCGCCATTCGACCGGCACCCCGGTTGCGTCTGCAGGCGCTGGAAATCTGTTGTTGGACCTGAAGACTTTGAACGGCTTGAACTTCAGTGACGACTGGGATCTACCTGGCGGCGAGGACACCGAGTTCACGCTCAGGATGAGCGCCGGCGGTGTCCGGTTGTTGTGGTGCGACGAGGCGCTTGCGTACGAACCCGTCGACGAGAATCGGCGTCGGGACTCCTGGCTCTTCGCCCGGTATGTCAACAACGGACGAATCCTCGCGGTCTGTCAGGGACAGCTCGACCTGCCACTGTTGACGGCTCAGAGTGCCAAACGCGCTCTGCTCGTACTCGCGTCGGCGACGTTGATCCCCGTTGCCCTGATCAGTCCACGGATCAAACGCGTGGTTCTCGACCACGGTGCACGCAACATTGGTTGGTTCTCAGAGCGATTCAGCCGCCGCGATTCTCGGACGCCGCGCGCACAGAGGCTGGTGGTAGCGCGATGACACGGTTGTTGATGACGGCATACGCCTGCGATCCGAATCAGGGGAGTGAATCCGGTGCGGGTTGGGCGCTTCTCTCGGCGGCTTCCGAACTGTGTGAGTCGATCACGGTGGTGACTCGCTCCGGTGAGGCTCCCGCATTGGAATCGGAGTGTGAAAAGCTCGGTTGCGAAGTTCGTGTCGTGCGAATAGCGACTTTGACCGCGGAAGAAGCCGGATCGTACGGTCGCTACCTCCGATGGCTCTGGCGCACTTCAGTGTTCGTTCGGCGTGAAGCGGCAAACTTCGACGTCCTGCACCATGCAACGTTCGCCTCCGACTGGCTGCCTCCACCGGTGCTGTTCGGTGGAGCCGGCGGCGCACGACTCGTATGGGGGCCTGCCGGGGGCAACACCTACCCGCCGATGCTGCTCGCCAAGCGCGTCGGTGTGCGGTATCTGGCATCCACGGTAGTTCGAACCTGCTCGACGAAAGCCGTTCGGTCACTGACACATATCTTCATGGCCGGACGAGTTGACACTTTCATCGCGATGAACTCCGACAGCGGACGTGGCGCACCGCGGGCACGCAACGTCGTCATTCAACCCAATTGTGTTCTGGACTACGACGGAATCGAGAAGCAAGCGGTACCCAGGCCGAAACGAAGGCTCTTGTTCGTAGGAAGACTGTTGCAGTACAAAGGAATCGACCTGATTCTGGACGCGCTTGAGCATTTGGGCACCGAGTGGTCCATGACCTTTGTCGGGGACGGACCCGCCCGCGGGCGGATCGAGAAGTCGCTTCCGTATCGGCGCGGTCAGGTCACGCTTCGCGGGTGGCGCGACAGATCGGAAGTGGTGGGCGAGATGGGGGCCTCCTCCGTTCTGCTCTTCCCGAGCATGCACGATTCGGGCGGCTGGGTGGCGGCCGAAGCAGCTGCGGTGGGCCTCCCGGTGGTCTGTTTGGATCTCGGCGGTGTGCCGACACTGGCCGGTAGGAACGCCGTGGCGATCCCGGTTGCTCCGGCGTCGACTCTCGCCTCTCGTATCGCTCGATCGGTTGTCGAGACAGAACTTTCTTTCTTTGAACCGCAGCGTGATTGGACTCGATCTCGGCTGAAATCGGTCTTGTCGCGCAGCTACGGCCAGTGCAATGAACGTCAACAAACGAACTCGAAGAAGTGGTGAGACAGATGAGCAGTCCGTTCGAGGTCATCGAGGTGGGTGGCATTCCGTTTGCCGCGACCAATCTCGAGGGAGCAACCGATTGGGTAGTCAACGACAGACGAGAGGGAGCGGGAACCGGAGTCTCCGTGAGGTTGTCGAATTCCTACTGCGTGTCGGCGGCGCACAGCGATCGCGACTACTCCGCGGTTTTGAAGGGTCCCGGTGTGAACTTCGCAGACGGAACCCCGGTCAACTGGGTGATGCGCCTGATCGGCGGCACCGCTTCCGATCACGTCGGTGTTCGACCAGTCCGGGGTCCGTCGTTCTTCGAGGCCACCCTGGACAAGGGGCGCCGCTACGGCCTTCGTCACCATTTTGTCGGCACGACAGAAGAGACGTTGAGCCTCTTGACGGATCGAGTCGAGGAGCTGTATCCGGGTATCGAGGTGGCTGGCACTTATGCCCCGCCGTTTGCCGCGTTCAGCAAGGAGTTCGTCGATGACATCATCACGAAGGTCGGTCCGTCGGCCCCGGACATCGTGTGGGTCGGCTTGGGAGCTCCGAAGCAGGATTTTGTCACGAAGGCGATAGCGGATCGAACCGACTACGTGGCCGTCGGTGTCGGCGCGGCCTTCGACTTTTTGGCCGGAACTGTCTCGGAGGCACCATCGTTCGTCCAGAACTCGGGTTTCGAGTGGCTGTATCGACTTGCATCGGAACCCAAACGTCTGTGGCGGCGCTACCTGTTCGGTAACTCGACATTCGTTCGGTTGGCATCGCGCGACATTCGAAAGTTCCTCGGCCGTTCGGGGGGACGCACATGAGCGAGATCAAGACTGCCGGGCGATTCGGAGGAATACGGACCACAACCGTGGTTTCGCAACTATCAGGCGGGCTGTCCCGCAACGGAAGGAACGCAGGATGAAACGCGCACTGATTACCGGAATCACGGGACAGGACGGCTCTTACCTCGCCGAGTTGCTGCTCTCCAAAGGCTACGAGGTTCACGGACTGATCCGTCGATCGTCGACGTTCAATACTTCGAGGATCAACCACATCTATGTGGACCCCCACCATGCGGATGCACGGCTTTTCCTTCACTACGGTGACCTCAGTGACGGAGCGCGCCTGGTGACGCTGCTCGCGCAGATCAAACCGGACGAGGTATACAACCTCGCTGCGCAGTCTCACGTCAGAGTCAGCTTCGACGAACCCGAACACACGGGGAACACGACAGGTGTCGGGTCGATCCGACTACTGGAAGCGGTTCGGATGGCCGGACTCGACTGCCGGTTCTACCAGGCGTCGAGCTCTGAGATGTTCGGTGCCACACCACCGCCGCAGAACGAGGAGACACCGTTCTATCCACGCTCGCCCTACGGTGCGGCGAAGGTGTACTCGTACTGGATCACCAAGAACTACCGTGAGGCGTACGGAATCTTCGCGGTGAACGGAATTCTGTTCAATCACGAGTCCCCCAGGCGCGGTGAGACGTTCGTGACGCGCAAGATCACGCGGGCAGTCGCACGTATCAAGGCCGGGATCGAGGATCATCTGTACATGGGTAATCTCGATGCGATACGCGATTGGGGGTACGCGCCGGAGTATGTCGAGGGAATGTGGCGCATGCTGCAGGTCGACGAGCCTGAGGATTTTGTGCTGGCCACCGGTGGCAACTACTCGGTGCGCGACTTCCTCACAGTCGCTTTCGAACACGCAGGTCTGAACTGGGAGAACCACGTTCGATTCGACGAACGGTATCTTCGGCCGACCGAGGTGGACGCACTGATCGGGGATCCGAGCCATGCCGAGCGCAAACTCGGTTGGAAGGCCGGCGTGCACACACCCGAACTGGCCCGGATCATGGTCGAGGCAGACATCGAAGCGCTCGAACATGAAGGGCGCCCGTGGATCGACACTCCGGCACTTCCCGACTGGTTGGCGACGCGATGAGTGATTCATTCGCAGCGCGACCACTCGATCGAGGCGCACCGTTCTACGTGGCTGGACACCGAGGTTTGGTCGGCTCTTCGGTGTGGCGAAAACTGGAATCTGCCGGCTTCTCCCGGTTGCTCGGACGGACCTCCGCCGAACTCGATCTGCGTGAGCGGGAAGCTGTTTTCGAGTTTTTCGCCCGCGAAAAGCCGACCAGCGTGATCCTTGCAGCAGCAAAAGTTGGTGGGATTGCGGCGAACAGCACGTTCCTCGTCGACTTCCTGTCGGAGAATCTCCGTATCCAGGTGAACGTGCTCGACGCTGCCCTTGCACACGGCGTCGAGCGTCTCCTGTTCCTCGGATCATCGTGCATCTACCCGAAATTGGCGCCGCAGCCGATCAAGGAGGAATACCTGCTCACCGGGCATCTCGAGCCGACCAACGACGCCTATGCAATAGCAAAGATTGCGGGAATACTCCATGTTCAAGCTGCCAGGCGGCAGCATGGTCGATCCTGGATCTCGGCGATGCCCACCAACCTGTACGGCCCGGGAGACAATTTCTCGCCGCGTGGATCGCATGTACTTCCCGCCCTCGTTCGGCGTTACGACGAGGCGCAGTCGTCCGCAGCGCCGTTGGTTGTCAACTGGGGGAGTGGCAATCCTCGCCGTGAATTTCTGCATGTCGACGATCTGGCGTCGGCGTGTCTGCATCTGCTCGACAACTACGACGGTGCATCGCACGTCAACGTGGGAACCGGCGAGGACCACACAATTCGTGAGATCGCTTCGATGGTCGCCGACGAGGTCGGATACACCGGCGAGACGCGGTGGGACACCTCGAAGCCTGACGGAACAATGCAGAAACTTTTGGACGTGAGCATGATTCGTGAACTCGGATGGCGGCCGACAATCGGATTGCGCGAGGGAATCGCGTCGACGGTCTCGTGGTACCGAGACAACATCGGTGCCGTACGCACCTGAATTACCCATCCCATCAACACTTCACACACTGTCGAGAAAGCAGATCGAGCAACATGAGCACTCGCATAGCAGTTTTCGGCACGGGATACCTGGGCGCGACACACGCGGCGTGTATGGCCGAACTCGGTCACGAGGTCCTCGGAGTGGATGTCGACGCGGCCAAGCTGGAGAAACTGGCAGCAGGGGAAGTTCCTTTCTACGAGCCAGGTTTGGGCGAGGTCCTACGACGAAACATCGATCGAGGAAGGCTGAAGTTCACGTCGTCTTACGAGGAAGCCGCTGAATTTGCGGACGTGTTCTTCCTCGGGGTCGGTACGCCGCAGAAGAAGGGTGAGTTCGCCGCTGACATGGTCTACGTGGATGCCGTGATCGAAACTTTGGCACCGCTGCTCACCAAACCCGCGGTCATCTTCGGGAAGTCCACGGTGCCGGTGGGAACCGCGGAACGGCTCGGTAAGCGCGCGCGGGAACTGGCACCGGTTGGTGACGGCGTCGAAGTCGCATGGAATCCCGAGTTTCTGCGCGAGGGGTTTGCCGTCCAGGACACATTGCATCCAGATCGTCTGGTGCTCGGGGTCGACCGCGGTCGACACGGTCGCGCGGAATCCGCTGCGCGCGAGGTTTATGCAGACCTCCTCGATGAGGGAATTCCCTTTCTCGTCACGGACCTCGCTACGGCCGAGTTGGTCAAAGCGTCAGCGAATGCATTCCTGGCCACGAAAATCTCGTTCATCAACGCGATTTCCGAAGTGTGCGAGGCTGCTGGCGCCGACGTCACAGTGCTCGCCGACGCGATCGGGTACGACGTTCGGATCGGACGTCGATTCCTCAACGCGGGAATTGGTTTCGGCGGCGGTTGCCTACCCAAGGACATCCGTGCCTTCATGGCTCGTGCCGGTGAACTCGGTGCCGACCAAGCACTGACGTTCCTACGCGAAGTCGACAACATCAACATGCGCAGACGGACACGCATGGTCGAACTGGCGCGGGAGGCATGCGGATCGCTTCTCGGTGCGAGAGTCGCAGTTCTGGGTGCCGCGTTCAAACCGGACTCGGACGACGTTCGTGATTCGCCGGCGCTCAACGTCGCGGGTCAGATTCAGCTTCAAGGCGCAGCAGTGAACGTGTACGACCCGAAGGCCATGGACAATTCGCGTGCGCTGTTCCCGACGTTGACCTATTCGGCAAATGCGTTGGAGGCGTGCGAAGGCGCCGATGTCGTCCTGGTGTTGACCGAGTGGCCCGAATTTTTGAAGTTGCAGCCGTCCGATCTCGATGCAGTGGTTCGCAAGAAGGTGATCGTCGACGGGCGCAATTGCCTTTCCCCCGACGAGTGGCGCGGCGCAGGTTGGAACTACCGCGGACTGGGACGCCCGTGAAAACAGGACGTTTCGTCCGTCGCAGCTGATCGATATCGAAGTTGAGAAAGCCCGGTTCGCCCTCGCGGTCTGACCGGCAAAGACCGCTCAGACCCGCAGTGGACATGCGTGAGCCGAAGGAGACATCAAGATGGAAATTGTCGACTACCTGAAGATATTGCAAGCCAGATGGCGAATAGTCGCTGCTGTAACCGTGCTCGGAATCCTGGGAGCCCTTTGCGCTTCTCTTCTTTCGACGCCCGTTTACCAGGCCTCGACGAGGCTGTTCGTTTCGACGTCGGCGGGTACCTCGGTGAACGAGGCACTGCAGGGCAGTCAACTTTCACAGCAGCGAGTTCTGTCCTATACAAAACTCCTGACCGGCCGGACACTTGCGCAGCGGACGATCGACGAACTGGGACCGAGGGTGGTCGGCGGGATGTCGGCTGAAGAGTTGGCCTCCAAGGTCACTGCGACGTCGGCGCCCGACACTGTGTTGATCGACCTCGGAGTCAAGGATCCTTCACCGGAGCTCGCGCGAGAGATCGCAAATACTCTGTCGTCCGAATTCGTCGCACTGGCAAAGGAACTGGAGACACCCGAGAACGGCGGAACGCCGCCTGCACGTGTGGTCGTCGAGCAACAGGCCCAAGAGCCGTCTGTTCCCGTTTCGCCCAAGACTTCGCGCAATCTCGCTCTCGGAGCAGTGGCGGGACTGGTGTCGGGAATCGCGCTTGCGTTGATTCGCGATCGACTCGACAACACGGTGAAGGATCGTCGAACGGTGGAAGAGATTGCGGGTGCGGCGATGGTGGGCACGATCCCGTTCGACAAAGTCGTCGAAGTCAACCATGCGATCACTTTCAGTGACGGAAATTCCGTGAGTGCCGAAGCCTTCCGTGAATTGCGCACCAACCTTCAGTTCCTCGAGGTGGATCATCCACCGCGTGTCATTGTCGTCACGAGTTCGCTTCCCTCCGAGGGTAAGACGACGACCGCCGTGAACATCGCTCTTGTCTTGGCGGAGGCCGGTAAATCAGTGTGCCTGATGGAAGGCGACCTCCGGAAGCCGCGAGTGTCGAAGTATCTGGGGTTGATCGGAAGCGTCGGCGTCAGTTCGGTGCTCTCCGGTCAAGCGACGCTGGACGATGTGCTTCAGCCGACCGAATTCGACGGGCTGACAGTGCTCGCCTCCGGACCGATCCCGCCGAACCCGAGCGAACTACTCGGCACGGACACGGCCAAACATGTTCTCGATGAACTGCGGGCGCGATACGACTACGTCATCATCGACGCCTCGCCGTTGCTACCCGTCACGGATGCCGCGGTCCTGGCCGCGATGTCGGACGGTGCCCTGGTGATCGCCCGACACGGCTCCACGAAGCGCGATCAACTGGCGCGCGCGGTCGGAAACCTACAGAGTGTGGGTGCACACGTCCTGGGCACTGTCATCACGATGACGCCGTCTCGCGGACGCAATGCCTACGAGTACAGCTACTACTACGAGTCGGACAAGTCGCTACCGCAGTTGACCGCGGTGCCCGCGCTCAGCGCTCACCGAAGCGAAGTCGGCTGAGCAGCGGGCCGAGGAGATCGGCGATCTCAAGTCCGATCTCGTGAAACACGTTCTCTTCCTTACCCATCGGATCCATGACGTCCTCGGGTTCGGCGGCACGAAATCGGGGCCTGGCGGCGGCGAGGTCCTCGACAGTTCGTGCATCTGCGAGCGAGCTCAACCGTGCGGCTTCTCGAAGTGTGAACGTGCGCTTGAGCCGCGCCGGAGCCATCGCCAGGACTTTGTCTCGCTGACTTTCGGTCATCGTGAGAATGAGGTCGGCGTCCGAGGCCAGCGCTGTTGTCATGCGTCGGGCTTGAAACTCCGTGGGGTCGCCGCCGAGCCCCGCGAGAACCCTCGCAGCAGTCGGCTCGATCGGGTGTCCGACCATCGCCCGGGTTCCGGCACTCGACGCGGTGAATCCGGAAACTCCGGCTTCGGCGGCATAAGCACGTGCAAGGCGTTCGCCAGTGGGTGATCGGCAGATGTTTCCCGTACAAACGAAGAGAACGTGCATGGCAGAAGCATAGGTTGCACGCGCGACGCACTCGTCGTACGCCCGATGTTGGTTTCGCGCCCACCTGGCGTACGCGTTTCGGAAAGTTCGGACGCATACCAACTACACATGAAGATGACCGTGTTCGGAACGGGATACCTGGGGTCGACCCACGCAGTGTGTATGGCCGAACTTGGTCACGACGTGCTGGGAGTCGACATCGACCAGTCCAAGGTCGACAAGTTGTCTCGTGGGGAGGTCCCGTTCTTCGAGCCGGGTCTGACCGACATGCTCGAGAAGAATCTGGCGTCGGGTCGGCTGCAGTTCACGACTTCCTACGCCGATGCCGCGGATTTTGCCGACATCCATTTTGTCGGTGTGGGGACGCCCCAGAAGAAGGGGGAGTACGCCGCAGATCTCAGTCATGTTCATTCGGTGATCGACATGTTGGCGCCGTTGTTGCGAAAGCCTTCGCTGATAGTCGGGAAGTCGACGGTGCCGGTAGGCACGGCAGCGGCGCTCGGCGAGCGACTCCGAGCGAATTCGCCGGCGGGTGGCTCGGTAGAGGTGGCCTGGAATCCGGAGTTCCTGCGTGAAGGACACGCGATCGCGGATACCTTGAGCCCTGACCGGTTGGTTCTGGGGATCGATCGTGACCGGCCGGGAAACGCCGAAGGCGTTCTTCGCGAGGTGTATGCCGAGATACTGGGCGCGGGGGTGCCGTTCCTCGTGACCGATCTGGCGACGTCCGAGTTGGTCAAGGGATCTGCGAACGCGTTTCTCGCGACCAAGGTGTCCTTCATCAATGCGATTGCGGAGGTGTGCGAGGCGACCGGCGCCGACGTCACGATGTTGGCCGACGCTCTCGGATACGACGCTCGGATCGGTAGGCGGTTCCTCAATGCGGGCTTGGGGTTCGGCGGTGGGTGCCTGCCGAAGGACATTCGGGCGTTCATGGCACGCGCCGGGGAATTGGGTGTCGACCAGGCTCTGTACTTCCTCCGCGAGGTAGACAGCATCAACATGCGACGACGCACAAAAGCTGTGGAACTGGTGACGGCAGCCTGCGAAGGCAGTTTGCTGGGAGCTAACGTCTCGGTTCTGGGGGCCGCGTTCAAGCCCGAATCCGACGATGTGCGCGATTCGCCCGCGCTCAACGTTGCCGGAATGATGCAGTTGCACGGGGCAGCGGTCACCGTTTTCGATCCGAAGGCCATGGACAATTCTCGCCGACTGTTTCCCACCCTTCACTATGCAACCTCCACGTCAGAAGCTTGCAGAAATGCTGATGTGGTCTTGATCGCCACGGAATGGGACGAGTTCGCCTCACTCGTGCCCGGCGATTTGGAACCACTCGTTCGGCGGCGGGTGATCGTTGACGCCAGAAATTGCCTCGATCCGGACCTGTGGCGCGGCGCCGGTTGGAACTACCGCGGATTGGGGCGGTAGGTCGACCGTCCAGGTTGCGAAAAAATAGCTGCGAGAAGGCCTTAGGTGAGATGCGCGAACCTCGCAGACCATGCCCAGTGGGTAGACTTCCGGCCGGGGAATGACGGGGTCTGCTGACGGAACCCGTCGCCGGTCGACGAAGGTGGATCATGAACTTGGTTTTGGGTGTGACGGTGGGAGCCAGCGCTGTGCGTTTGGCGCGCCCGGGGACGCCCGACCACAGTGGTCCGGTGTTCCGATCCAGAGCGGTCGATCGCGGTCGTGAGATTCCGGAGGAAGTCGCAGCGGAGGCAACCGGCGTGGCTTTGACCGAGAATGCCGATCTCGGCAGCAATACGGTCGTCGCCTACCGGGATCAAGCGCAGGCCGGCGCACTCCAATCAGCGTTCGAACAGAAAGGCATCGACAACTTCGAGCTGGTTCCCGAAGTAGTCGCGACGCTTCGAATGCTCGAGGAGTCCGGCGCGCTGACCGACCAGAGCACACTCGTCGTCGTCGACATCGGTAGTTCTGGATCGACGATCAGCATTGTGGACAGGCAGATGCGGTCTACCGTCGTCACCGCCCGGTCGACGCGGGTCAGCGGAGATCACTTCGACGAGCTCGTCTACTCGGATCAGACCGTGCGTCGCCGTATAGCTACGCCGGCCGACCCGGGTGGCGATGCCGAACTGCAGGCGCGATGCCGACTCGCGAAGGAACAGCTGTCCTCACGAAGTGCGGTGTGCCTGCCCGGGCCCGGCGGGCTTCTCCTGCTGTCGCGGGAAGTCTTCGATTCGTTGGTCGTCACGTCGGTGGAGGCCTTCGCACGCGAGATACGAGAGGTCATCGCAACGTCCGGCCGTAACCCCGACGCGATTCTCCTGATCGGTGGCGGTGCACGCATTCCGATCGTGCGGGCGACCCTCGCCGCGTGGCTGGAGTGCCCCCTCATCGCGCCCGAGCAGCCGGAACTCGTGACTGCGCAAGGCGCTGCGCTGATCGCGGAGTCGTCGATGACGCCATCGGCGCGCGCGGTATCTGCCCCGGTTCAGGTTCCGGCTGTAGCGCCGATCTTTGCGCCGTATCCGATCCACACCCCGGCGGAGGTACCCGTTCCGGTTCAGGCGTTCAGCCACGGAGGGGTGGCAACGCTCGCGGAATCGGAGCGGCCGAATGCCTTGTCCGAAGCCGCTTCCGGCACGAAGTCCGTTCCGCAGGAACAGGTGCCGAGCCCTTACGCGGCGGAACTGCCTCAGCCGCGACCGAACCGACACGAGCAACGATTCGATCCGGCCGCAAATCTCGCGGTCGCCGACAGCGACCAGGCCACGGACGGATTCGGCACAGAACATGACGCCGACACCGAGGCTGTGATGGTTGACGCCCAGGCGTACTCGGCGATGTACGAAGGCGAGGCACCCGGGGCAGGAACCGCACACCCGTCCTGGCTCGCCGGGACACAACCCGTCGAATCGACATCCAAAGAGCCGAGAAACCCGCTACGGTTCGCGGGCCTCGGCGCCGGTGTGATCGCGGCGATCGTGATCGTGGGGTTGGGATTGGGCTACGGAGGAAAGGTCTTCGATTCCGAGGATGCCGGACCTGTGGCAACCGAGGTGACTACGCCGCCGCCGACGACCACGACTACCCCGCCGCCTACGACCACAACGACCCCGCCCCCGACGACGACGGAGGAAGCCCCTCCGGTCGTCGAGGCTCCGCCAGTCGTGCAGGACACTTACGTGCCGCCCGCGCCCGCTCCCGCGCCGCCACCGCCCGCGATCTACATTCCGGGGCTTCCGCCGATTCTGTTACCGGTTCTCCCACCGATTCCCGGACTCTGAGGCTCGCTTTCAGCGTTTGGAGTGTCGGCCGCCTGACGTGGGGCCGGCCTTGACCGCACTACCGGGTGGGCGAGCCAGAATCACGGCGATAGCAGTAGTGAGCGGAACAGATAGCGCCAGAGCAATCCCGCCGACCGCGGACCGTACGATTTCGATCGCTACAGCGTCACCGACCAGGACGTCCTGAAGAGGGCGACCGCTGACGCTGAAAAGCAGAAGCAGTGGCAACGCCCCGCCGGCGTACGCGAGAACCAAGGTGTAGACCGTGCTGGCGATGTGATCGCGTCCGACCCGCATCGCCCCGCTGAACACCTTTCGGCGGGGTGCGTGCTTGTCGAGTTCGGCCAACTCGAACGCCGAAGATGCCTGGGTGATGGTGACGTCGTTGAGAACACCGAGCGATCCGATGATGAAGCCCGCCAGCAGCAGGCCCGTGATGTCGATGTGCTCGATGTATGTCTGCACATTGGTGTTCTGCTCTTCGGACAGCCCGGTGAGGTGCGTCAGTTCGATACAGAGGTAGGAGAGAACGGCAGCGAGCACCATCGCGGCAAGGGTGCCGAGCAAAGCCGAACTGGTCTTGAGTGAGACACCGTGCGCCAGATAGAGAACCGCGTACAAGATCACCGCGCCGGCGACCAGTGCAACCGGTATCGCAGGCTTACCGTCGAGCAATGCGGGCAGGAGAAACCCGACGACGACGCCGAAGGCGATCACCAGACCGACGAGTGCGCGCAGTCCGCGCCACCGCGCAACGGCGATGATGACGACGGCGAACGCGATGACGATCAGCGCCAGTGGGAGACCACGCGAATAGTCTTCGAAGGAGTACTGCGTGTTTCCGTTCGGGTCGGTCTGACGCACCAGGCGAATGTGGTCACCGACCCGTAGATCCGGTTGTCCGGCACCCGGGATGATCTCGAGGAGTGTCTTCGTTCCGGCATTCGGCCCGGACTCGATATCGACGATACTGCGCTGGCACTGATAGGCGGAGGTGGGTGGCGGTTGCGGTGCACCGACGAATACCCTTCCTGCGGAGGAACTTCCGCAGTCGCCGAGATCCTGCATCGTGACGGTGCCCGCCTCGGTCTCCACCGAACTGCCGTCGGCATTCTGAAAGGGGAGCGGGACGGGAATGGTGTTCTTGTCCGGCCACAGCGCGATAGCTGCCGCGACGACAACCATGCCGATGACGACGAGCAAGCCTATGACGACGCGTGATGCGGTGGGGCCGATCTGAATGGGGCCACCGTGGCCGTGGCCGTGACTCATCGGAAACTGAGTGTCGGACTGGGGATTTGCACCGGTGCAATGTTATCGGCTCCGAAGCGAATGGTCAGCTTCTGTGGATAGTGTCGATCGACGACAGCGTCGGCACAGATGATTTCCGGGAAAGAGGCGAAACTGGGATTGGTCGAGCTGGGTGGCGGGGAACAGGGGGGGTTGTCCCCGCCACCAACCTGGTATCCACAGGGGGGGGAGGGATACCAGGTGCTCGCGGCACCGAAGTGCTGATAACCAATGTACCCAATTTCAATCGGGTTTGGCGCGTTGTCCAACTACCAATTTCACGACGAATCACGTACCGGTTGGACCGTTTTCGCATCAGGGCAGGTCACTAAATAGTTAAAGTGTCAATCAAACCGCCTGGTATGCGAATGTTGTGACGAAGGTCTCACAAATACCCCGCACTTTTACGTTTACGGGGTATTTGTACAACGAATTGTTTACCTGATTTTGCCCGATTCGACGGGCCGAAATCACTGCTTGTAACTGGTGAGGAAGTTGCCGAATCGCTCGATGGCCACGGCGAGATCCCGGGCCCACGGAAGGGTGACGATCCGAAGGTGATCGTGGTTCGGCCAGTTGAACCCGGTGCCTTGAACCATCAGGATCTTCTCCTGGAGAAGCAGGTCCTGAACCAACTTCTCGTCGTCGTGGATCTCGTAGACGTTCGGATCCAGACGAGGGAACGCGTAGAGCGCACCGCGGGGTTTCACACACGAAACACCCGGAATCATGTTCAATCGCTCCCACGCGACGTCGCGCTGCTCGAGCAGGCGACCGCCGGGCAGGATCAGGTCTTCGATGCTCTGGTGTCCGCCGAGGGCGACCTGAATGGCGTGCTGTCCGGGGACGTTGGGGCACAGGCGGGTCGACGCCAAGAGGTCGAGTCCCTCGAGGAAGCCGGCGGCGTGATCCTTCGGGCCCGTGATCGCCACCCAGCCGGAGCGGTAGCCGGCGACGCGGTAGGCCTTCGAGAGGCCGTTGAACGTCAGGCACAGCAGATCAGGGGCAAGCGTTGCCAGCGAGATGTGCTTTGCGTCGTCGTAGAGGATCTTGTCGTAGATCTCGTCGGCGAGCAGCAGAAGCTGATGCTTGCGTGCCAGATCGACCAACTGCTGCAGAACCTCCATGGAGTACACCGCACCCGTGGGGTTGTTCGGGTTGATGACGAGGAGAGCCTTGGTCTTGTCGGTGATCTTGGATTCGATATCGGCGATATCGGGATTCCAGTCGTTGGCCTCGTCGCAGAGATAGTGGACGGGCGTGCCTCCGGACAAGCTCGTCATCGCAGTCCACAGCGGGTAGTCGGGCGCTGGGATCAGAACCTCGTCGCCGTTGTTGAGGAGGGCCTGCATGGTCATCGTGATCAGCTCGGAAACACCGTTACCGAGGTAGATGTTGTCGACGTCGAGCTCGGGGAAGCCGGGAACCAGCTCGTAACGCGTCACGATTGCGCGCCGCGCCGACAGAATGCCCTTCGACTCCGAATAGCCCTGCGCATAGGGCAGGGCGGCGATCATGTCGCGCATGATCACATCGGGAGCATCGAATCCGAACGGTGCCGGGTTGCCGATGTTGAGCTTGAGGATCCGGTGTCCTTCCGCCTCCAACCGGGCGGCATGCGCGTGCACCGGCCCACGGATTTCGTACAGGACGTTCTGGAGCTTCGACGACTGCTCCAGCTCGCGCTGCGGCTGACGATGGCGGACGGGTTCTGGTGTGCTCACGAGTTACATGATTCCACCACTGTGCAAGTGCATTGTCGGGGACCGTGTCGCGCGACCAGTTGGCTATTGTCGAGCGATGACCCCCAGCGAGCAGATTGCAGCCCCGTACGGATCGTGGACTTCTCCGATCGGAGCAGCGGATCTGGCTGCAGGTGGCCACCCTGTCGAGGGTGGACGATACGTCGGTGACGAGATCTGGTGGGCTGAACTTCGTCCGACCGAGGGTGGTCGGACATCGATCCGTCGATCCGGTCTCGACAACCAACCCGTCGACATCCTCCCCGCGCCGTGGAACGCCCGGACCAGGGTTCACGAGTACGGCGGTGGCGCCTGGACCGTCACCGAGTCCGGAAAACTGGTCTTCAGTGAATTCTCCGATCAACGGGTGTACATCCTCGAAGGAGTCACTCCGCGGGCTCTGACGCCTGAACCCGCGTCGCCGGCCGCGTTGCGATACGCAGACCTGCAGATCGTGAACGGTGAGGTGTGGGCGGTTCGGGAAGCGCACGCGGAGGGCGGGGCGATCACTCGCGATATCTGCGCGATTCCGCTGGACGGTTCCGGCAAGGTTCGCTCGATCGTCGGCGGCTCGGACTTCCTCTCGTCACCGAGGCTTTCGCCGAGTGGAACCAAAATAGCCTGGATCGCGTGGAACCATCCGCAAATGCCCTGGGACGGTACCGAACTGCGGGTAGCTCCACTCGTCGACGGCGTCGCTCAGAACTACTCCGTGCTGATCGGCGGACTTGAAGAGTCCGTCCTGCAACCGGAGTGGATCACCGACGACGAACTCTACGCAATCAGTGATCGCAGCGGCTGGTGGAACATCTATCGAGTCGGCGGCAAGATCACCCCGATCTGCCCGGTGAATGCGGATTTCGGTGGCCCACAGTGGCGCTTCGGTGCGCGCTGGTTCGTCGAACTCGACAACGGGCACCTTCTCACCGCACGCACGGTGGGAACCGACACGCTGGCGGTACTCGATCCGGCGTCGGGGGAACTGCGCGACATCGCGATCCCGGGTGTCACCAGCATCGGCCTCATGCAGGTTCGCGGCGATCGGTTGCTGCTCACCTCGGGAGGCGCGAAACTGGCGGGCGCGTTACGCGAGTTCGACCTCGGTACCGGCGAACTCACCGAAATCCGTTCGTCGGTCGAAGAATTGCCCGAGTCTGCATACCTTCCGGAAGCGCGAGCTGTCGTGGCTCACGGACACGGGCGAGAAGTTCACGCCGTTGCGTATCCGCCGCGCAGTCCGCGATACAAAGGACTCGACGGCGAACTGCCGCCATACGTTGCGTTTGTTCACGGTGGGCCGACGGCGCACGTCGCCCCGGCCCTCAACCTCGTCTACGCCTTCTTCACCAGCCGCGGAATCGGCGTCGTCGATGTGAATTACGGCGGGTCGACCGGCTACGGACGTGAGTACCGCAACCGGCTGCGCGGACAGTGGGGTGTCGTCGACGTGCAGGACGTCGTCACCGCCGTCACCGGGTTGGCTGAGCAAGGGCTTGCCGATCCGGCCCGCCTTGCCATCGAAGGCGGATCTGCCGGTGGATGGACCGTTCTGGCCGCACTGACGACGTCCGACGTGTTCGCTTGTGGTGCTTCCTATTTCGGCGTGGCCGAACTGGACCTGTTCGTGCAGGAAACTCACGATTTCGAATCGCGCTATGTCGACGGTTTGATCGGCCCGCTGCCGGAATCTGCCGACCTGTACGCGGAACGTGCTCCGCTCAACAACGTCGACGGGTTGAACTGCCCGGTGTTGCTGCTCCAGGGTCTCGACGATCCGATCGTGCCACCTTCGCAGGCGGAGCGATTCCGGGATGCTCTGGTGACCAAGGGTATTCCGCATGCCTACCTGGCCTACGAGGGTGAATCTCACGGATTCCGCAAGCAGTCGACCATCATCAGCTCACGCAACGCCGAGCTGTCCTTCTACGGGCAGGTGCTCGGATTCACCCCACCCGGCATTGCGACGCTCGAGCTGTGGAAGCCTGCGATCAGTAGCTGACGGCCCCGCGGCTGCGCGCAAAGGCCGCGAGGATCCGACCTGCCACCAGTGACGGGGTCGACAGGTCGGCCCACGTCCACCTCGCGACTTCCCACCCCGCGTCACGGAGTCGGTCTTCGCGGAGCTTCTCGTTCCAGAGCACGTCCTCGGCGCTGCGCCCGGCGGGCACCAGTCGGCCGTATTTGATGCGGCCGTCGAACTCTCCGATGGTGCGCTGCTCACGCCACAGGAAGTCGACGCGGCCGGCCAACCCTCGAGCGTCGTGGATTTCGACCTGGGGTTCGGGGAGTGGTAAGTGCTCCTGCAGGAACAATGCGAGGCTCCGTGATTCACCGACGCTTTCGATGCGCGAGTCCATCGCGGTGAGCGCGTGGAGCGCATGTCGATGGCGCGGATGGTTCGGGCTGAGTGCAAGCGAGGCCGCAACTGCATCTTTGGTCAACGCTGAACGGTGCAACGCTGAATTGCCCACCACGAGAGCCGGTTCGAAAGGGAGCGTCCTCGCGAGATCCGCAACAGTTCGTGCCGGAGTCGTGACGCGCAGGCCGTCGACGTGGGTGACCTCGTCGTCGGTGAACGATACCGAGTGCACGTGTCGTCGAGCGGATTTACGGCCACCGCCTCGTCGGTCCCGAGAGAGGTGCACAACTTCGAGCGGAGTGTTCCAGAGTTCGAAGCCGTGCACCACCGCTGCCGAGATGTGGCTGACCGCTGCATGTGCCGAAGCGGTACCGGCCACAGCCTCGACGCGCAATCGATGTAGCCCGTAGGCGCCGAGGCGTGACAGGTGGTCGCTGGGTACGTAGGCACCGCGATGGATTCTGGACCAGTTTCCACTCGCGCAGGCCTGCCGGATCTCGGAATCGGTACGACCTGTCGACAGTTGCTCTGGCCGACGGATGATGTGTATTTGTTCCCCCATACCGATCGATCCTGCTGCGCCCGGCGCTGGAAAGGAAGCCGTGAACCCGGGGCTGTGGATAGCCGTGAGTGAACACCACTTGTCCACAGTTCGAACCGGTTTCGCGTCGCTGGAGAGGGTGTTGGGTGTGGGGAAGCGGTGGCAGGTTCTCGGTGTCGCACTCTAGGCAACCCTTGCGTCCGGAGCGTTTGCGTGCCAGGCTGTTGAACTATGACTACAGGAAAGGCGGACACCGCCACCGTCGCGTGAGCGCCGCACCGTTTCGCTCGTCGACGTCACGTCGAGCGACATCGACCGAGAACATCGATATCTTCGATGAAGACAATCAGGCCTTGGAAGCAGTCCGCGACGTATGGCTCGAACGCGGTCTGTGTACACGTCCGGCCGATCGATCCACTGCAGAATCTGCTGTCGCGCAACTATACCGACGATCCGGGCTCCCGAAACCGGAGTTCGTCTGGGTTCAGTCGCCCTCTGCTGGATCGGATCTGATCGCCGCCGAAGGTCTGTCGAACGAGATGTCCTTCGACGGCACTGGACTCGACTGCGCTTGCGGGCACATCGCGAGCATGTTTTCGGCGTCGCGCCGACGTATGAACGCGCGTATCGAACGTCGGAGCATTGACTGGCAGATAGAACGCTGGAAGATGGAACGTCGCGCGTTCGGGGGCGTTGGTGCCAGCGTGTCCGAGGGGTCGGATCAGCGGGGTTCGACTCAGCGCCGCGTCAATCCAGCGCGGATCATCAGATCCGCAATCTGGGAATCGTTGCACACCACACTGTTCGACGGCGTCGCAGCTGCGATACGAACGATGTCGACCCCGGTGGCGGGTGGAGTGACCTGGTACGGGCAGCAGGACGCCCATCGAATCGCGTACTACGACACATGCCATCGATACGGTCTTGCGACCTTCCGCTCGGAAGACCGTGAACTTCTCGATGTGCAGACCGCACTGGCTGACTCGACCGGGTGGTGGTGGGCGTTCGACGACGTGTGCATCATGGCGGAACGACCCAGGGTCTTGCACTCGGAGCGGATACCGGGCAGTGCGCGGGGAGAACGCCGACTCCACCACTCTGATTCCCCGGCACTCGAATTCGCAGACGGAACAAAGGCGTTCGTTCTGCACGGAGCGATCGTTCCCGACTGGGTAGTGCTCGACCCGACCGCCGAACGCATCGCACACGAGCGCAATGTAGAGATCCGTCGATGTGCAATCGAGCGGATCGGGTGGGATTCCTACATCGAGCTGGCCGGCCTGACACTGGTCGACCAAGCCGACGATCCCGGTAATGCCGGTTGCCTGCTGCAGCTCTACGCGTCACCGGTGGGCTGGGGCCGAAGTGGACGCATTCTCCTCGCGGTCAACGGTTCTTTCGAACGCGACGGGCATCGGCGTCGATACGGCCTTTCCGTACCCGGATGGTTTACCTCCGCGTTGGATGCCGCCGGTTGGACTTACGGCATCACCGGCGCCGATTACTCCCGTCTCGTTCGTCGAACCTGAATCTCGAACCCCCAATCCTCAAACCCTTGGTGATACTTATGAACTCGAACATGACCTTGTCCGCTCTCACCACCCTCACCGGCCTCGATGTCTTCGACTACCTGGACCAGGAAGTGTCCATTCCTGTGATCGACGGACTTCAGGCGCAGGGCGATCTCATCGTGATCCCGTTTTCGCTGCTCGCAAATATCGTGGCGCCTCTGCCGTGGACACGCTCTGTGAGAGTGCCGCTCTCGGGAGTGGAGCTGCTGCGAAGCGCGGCGGGCGGTAACCCCCACAGTCTGGTTGCAGACGAAGGGGAGTGCACGTGGTCGACGCCGGTGAAAGATGCTCGGGGCCTTGCGCTCGGCATGCTCGACACCCGAGTGACCGCGTACCTGATCCATCCGGAGCACGGCGCGACCGGAATCGCTCCGGGGCGATACGTCATCGGACGGCAGCAGGAAAGGGGTGTCGGGCGTGCGCGCGGTGCGGTGATGCTTGTCGCAGATTGACAGGGCGACCTCGATTTGGCAGCGGGGGAGTGAGCACCACTTGTCCACGGCGAGCACCGCTTTCCGCGTAGAGCAAGGTGTGTTGAGTCGAGGGAAAGGGTGCTCGGTCGGGATTGGCTCCCCACACAAACACGAATGCCCTCACCATGACGGTGAGGGCATTCGCGTGTGGAGCGGTTACTTCTTGCGGCCGGGAGCCTTTGCGCCGGCCTTGAATCCGAGCCCACCTGCCTTGGGGGCGGGAGGCGCGGCAGCAGGCGTCGGAGCTTCCGCGGGTGCGGACGCTTCAGCAGGTGCTTCGGCGGCGGGTTCTGCCTTCACGGGTTCGGCGGCGGGTTCTGCCTTCACAGGTTCGGCGGCGGGAGCCGGTGCCGGAGCTGGCGCCGGGGCTGCAGCAGGAGCAGCCTTCCGAGCGCCGGGAGCCTTTGCGCCCGACTTGAATCCGAGTCCGCCGGCCTTGGCGACCGGTGGAGCCTTCGGGGCTTCCGCCTCGGCGGCCGGAGCCTCTGCGGGAGCCTCGGCGGGTGCAGCCGGAGCAGCGGCAGGTGCTTCAGCAGCAGGTGCAGCCTTCGCGCCAGGAGCCTTGGCCCCGCCCTTCATCTGCAGTCCCTTGCCGCCGGGAGCCTTGGCGCCGGACGCCAGGCCCAGACCCTTCGGCTTGGCGACGGGTGCAGCAGCTTCGGGTGCAGCAGCCTCAGCTGCCGGTGCTTCCGCTGCCGGTGCGGCAGCGGCCTTTGCTCCGGGTGCCTTGGCGGCGCCCTTCATCTGCAGTCCCTTGCCGCCGGGAGCCTTGGCTCCGCCCGCAAGACCGAGGCCCTTGGGCTTTGCCACAGGTGTGGCCGGTGCAGCAGCTTCGGCGGCGGGAGCTTCCGCGTTTGCGGCGGGAGCCGCCTTCTTGGCGCCGGGAGCCTTTGCCCCGCCGGCCATTCCGAGGCCCTTGCCTGGTGCCTTGGCGCCGGGAGCTTTTGCGCCTGGTGCTTTGGCGAGGCCCTTCATGGCCAGACCCTTGCCTGCCGGTGCAGCCTTGGCTTCCGGAGTCGCGGCGGCTTCCTCGACTTCGGCGACCCGATCCTGCTCGACGGTCTCAGCCTTTGCCTCAGCAGCGACCGGGGCCTTCTCACGCGGGATCACCTTGATGTTCTCGCCGAGCTGGGCGGGATCGAGGCGGGTGACGGAGTTCAGCATCAACTGCGCGACGTCGACGACCTCGACGCCTTCGCCCTGGCCTTGCTCCTGGCGGGCAGTGACGCCGTCGGTGAGCATGACGCGGCAGAACGGGCAACCCGTGGCGATCTTCTTGGGGTTGGTGGAGAGCGCTTCGTCGACGCGGTCGACGTTGATGCGCTTACCGATGTTCTCTTCCATCCACATGCGAGCACCACCGGCACCACAGCACATGGAACGTTCGCCGTGACGCGGCATTTCGACCAGCTTGGAGCCTGAGGCTTCCATGAGTTCACGGGGAGCGTCGTAAACCTTGTTGTGGCGTCCGAGGAAGCACGGGTCGTGGTAGGTGACGTCTTCGCTCACGGACGCAACCGGGATCAGCTTCTTCTGGCGCACCAGACGGTTGAGCAGCTGAGTGTGGTGCACGACCTCGTAGTCGCCGCCCACCTCCGGGTACTCGTTGCCGAGGGCGTTGAAGCAGTGCGCACAGGTGACGACGATCTTGCGCTTCTTCTGCTCGATACCGTCGAAGACCGAGTTGAGCATCTCGATGTTCTGCATTGCGAGCTGCTGGAACAAGAACTCGTTGCCGGCACGACGTGCGGAGTCGCCGGTGCAGGTTTCGTCGGCGCCGAGGACCATGAACTTCACTCCCGCGGTGGCGAGGAGTTCGGCGACGGCCTTGGTGGTCTTCTTGGCACGGTCTTCGTAGGCGCCGGCGCAGCCGACCCAGAAGAGGTACTCGTAGTCCTCGAAGCTGTCGGCGTCCTTGCCGAAGACGGGGATCTCGAAGTCCATCTCGTTGATCCAGTTGAGACGGTCCTTGGAGTTCTGGCCCCAGGGGTTGCCCTTGTTCTCGAGGTTCTTGAACAGGCCGGCGAGCTCGGAGGGGAACTCCGATTCGATCAGGACCTGGTAGCGACGCATGTCGATGATGTGGTCGACGTGTTCGATGTCGACGGGGCACTGTTCGACGCAGGCGCCGCAGTTGGTGCAGCTCCACAAGGTTTCGGCGTCGATGACCGGGGCCATCTCACCTTCGACGGTTTCACCGACGAGCTTGCGGTCGGCCTCGAGGCGTGCGGCCTCGGGGATGGCTGCGAGTGCGGCTTCCTTAACGTTGCCTTCGCTGTCGACGAGTCCGATCTCGTCGCCGCCCATGTCCTTGCGTCCACCAGCGAGCAGGTACGGGGCCTTGGCGTAGCCGTGGTCACGCAGCGACATGATGAGCAGCTTGGGGGAGAGCGGCTTTCCGGTGTTCCAAGCAGGGCACTGGGACTGGCAACGCCCGCACTCGGTGCAGGTGGTGAAGTCGAGCCAGCCCTTCCAGGAGAAGTCTTCGATGTTTCCGGCGCCGAGAGTGTCGGTGTCGGGGTCGACGTTCTCCATCGTCAGGACTTTGCCCTTGGACATCATGGGCTTTGCCGCGCCGAGCGCGACGGTGCCGTCGTCTTCACGCTTGAAGTAGATGTTGAAGAACGCGGAGAAGCGGTGCCAGGCGACGCCCCAGGTGATGTTGCGGCCCACGATCGCGAGCCAGATCATGCCGGTCATCAGCTTGACGAACGCGAACACCGAGATCATGACGGGGCTGGCGGGAAGCAGTTTGGCGACCTGCATGGTGAAGAAGTCGGTCCACGGGTTGGCGTGACCGTAGGTCGCGATCTTGCCGGCCTTGACCATGATCATGCCCAGGCCCTCGAGCAGGACGATGCCCTCGATGACGTAGGCGGCCTTGAAGTTGGAGCCGCCGAACCGGGACAGGCGCGCAGGCAGGCGCGGGTGGTTGAGCTGACGGATCACGATCAGCGTGGTGATACCGATGACGGTGCCGAGGCCCAGGATCTCGTCCCACAGGTGCCACGCCCACGTGTTACCGAAGATGGGCCAGTGGAACTCGGGGTTGAACGTCTGGCCGTAAGCCTCGAACCACAGCAGGAATCCGCCGAGGAAGCCGACCATGACGAGCCAGTGGGCCCAGCCGACGCTGCGGAACTTGTTCATGCGCGTGTGCGCGATGAACTCGATGATCATCTGCTTGAAGCGAGGGAAGAACGGGCGCCATCGATCGGGTGCCGACTGGCCGATGCGCACGGTGTTGAACATCCTCAGCGCGCCTGAGAGGAAGATGTACCAACACACCAAGCTCAGCAGAGCACCAATCGTGCCCAACGTAATCGTCAGGGCATTCATGTCGCGGCCTTTCGTTTCAGGGCGACGCGTCGGCCACCTCGGGACAGCCCACTGATACTAACCTGCGTTATGTTACCCGCCAGTAACTAGCATTACCAGCCTGTAGATACCGACTGGTAACCGCTCGTGGCCTGGAGAGATCAATCTTCTGCGTCGGACGGGCTTGGTCAAACGCAGACATGTCTGGTCGTCACGTTAGGCGGTGGCCGTCGGGCTCCTTTCTGTCAGGCAGCCCTAACTCGGTTTCCGGGCAGGTGAGGACAACCGACCGGCTGTTATCGTTACGCCCGTCACGCACAGGGGAAACGGGTGGTGTGAGTCATCGACTTGCGCCCGCTCGCTCCCGGGGAGGATCAAAAATGTTCATTCGTAAAGCTGCGGCCATCGCAGCGATGACCATTGCCGCTACGGGCATCGCTGCAGGTACTTCTTACGCAGCTCCGGAGACGTCACCCGACGTTTCGTACACCGCCGAGGTCGTCGACCAGGCTGTTGTCACCACAATCGATGCCGGGGCATTCCGGGTATCGGGTGACGGCACACACGTCGACTTGCAGAACAGCCAGGGCGCAACTCTCGTGAGCCTGCCGCTCGCGTTCAACCTCGGGGACGTTCAGTTCCCGTTCGACGAGACCATCAGTGAGGACGGCAAGACCCTCACCCTCAAGCCGAACCTGGACCCGGCCAGCTCCAAGCCGAAGCCGGTCGCTGCCGAGTTCACCCCGGTTGCTTCGCCTGACGAGGATCAGAAGGCAATCGAGAAGTTCCAGTCACAGCTCGGGCTTGCCACGCAGATCGGTAGCCTCACCGGCACGATCGTCGGAGCAGTCATCGGTTGCATCGTGGGTCTGCCCGGCCTGGTTATCGGCTGCCTCCCCGGCATGGTCACCGGTGCCGGTATCGGTGGAGTCGCCGGTACCATCCTCGCCGGCGGCGGAACCGCAATCGTCGCGGGCATGGACCTGATCAAGGTCCTGAACGCTCCGGCCGGAACAACTCTCTTCCAGTAAGCAGCTCTACCGGTTAGACGTCACGAACGCCGAAACGGGCGCCACACCTTCGAAAGGTGCGGCGCCCGTTTTGCTGTCTCGGGGAATGCGTGCGATCAGTAGTCGCGAACCTTCAGGCCTGGATTGGCGGCGAGGATGTCGTTGATCGGCGTCGCGTACTGCGTCGGTGCTTCTTGTCCGAACAACGTCTCGGCCTGAGCGATCTCGCAAAGGGGAGAGGTGGCGACGTTGGACGCACTCGTGATGCCCACTGCCAACGTTCCGGAGACGATGGGGCCACCGCTGTCACCCTGCAGGACGCAGATGTTGGTGGTGAAGCCGTTGTCGAGGGTGTGATCCAAGACCTTGGCGACGCGGTTGACGCCGGTGACGACGCCGCAGCTGAAGCCGGTGGTCGATCCCGCCTTGCAGACCGGGGCGCCCACAATGGGATCGGCGGTACCGGTGATATTGACCGAACGGTTGAACGGGACCCGCACGCTGTTGTTCTCGAAGCGGTACTTCGCGTTGTCGTCAATGTTGATGATCGAGTAGTCACGCCCGTCGAAGCTGCTCTTGGCGAAGTATCCGACGCGGGGCCCGGTCTGGTTGTTCACCATCGGGAAGACCTGGCTGGAGTTCGAGGTGCCGGCAGCGGCACGGTTGGGATCGCAGTGACCGGCGCTGATGTTGACCGTGCGTCCTGAACCGTCGGTGCCGTTGAAGCCGAATGAACAACGCAGTCCGGTGTTACCGGAGGTTGCGCCGAAGGCGTCTCCGCCCAGTGCAGCGTCGCCGGTTGCGGATCCGGTTGCGGGAATGAGGTCCGCGACGATCGGGGGAACCAGTAGCGGAGCAGCGGTGTGGACGACGGTCCGCTTCAGGAACTCAGGCAATTCGATGCCGGCAGCAGGATCGGCGGTGAGGGCGACTCCGTTGCCGACCACGTCGACGGCGATGCCACGCACGAGGTCTGCGACCTCGGCAGGCTGCGAATCGAGCCAGGTGTTGAGTGCCGAGAGTTGACCTTGCAGAGCCTGCTCGCTCTGCGCGACGTCCTTGACCTCGAAGCCGGCCTTCTCGGCGGCCTCGCGGGCAGCATCCTTGTCGCGACCGTCAGCGAGAGCGACGATGCCCTTGCCGAGGTCGTCGAGCCACACGCCGGCAAAAGAGTCGGGAAACTGGACGCGCGCGATGGCGGCGAACTCTGCGAGCTTCTGCGCGAGTTCGGAACGCGAGACGAACTGGTCGGGCGTCAGCGCCAAGTCGTGCTGTAGGGCTTCGGCGAGTTCGACGGGCAGATGGGCTGCCTGATCGGATACCCCGGATTCATTCGGTTCTGCGTTCGCGACCGCGGTAATCGGTCCGAGGAGCAGCAGCGCGGCCGAACCGAACACTGCGGCGCGACGTGCGATGGAGCTTCGCATGTGGGCCTTTCCACTTCGTTGACCGCGTACCACCCCCCTGGGAGCACACGGATACGGCTCACGGACTTGTGGTGAGCCGATCACAGTCGACCATGACTATATGGGTTCGAACGCGCTATTCCCACCCGTTACATGAGCAAACAGCGCTGACCCCGACCGACAACAGCACTGTGCCCGCCGATCAGAACAGATCGGCGGGCACAGTGCTGTGAATCAGGCGTTGGTCAACCCGCAGTGCGAACGCGGATTCCGGAACCGACACCGCCACCGGATGCACGATCTGCAGCGTCGAGGATGTCTCCGACCGGGATACCCAGATTCGAGGTTCCACCGGAGGTCGCGAGTACCAGGTTCGCTTCGTTGCAACTGGGTGCGCCGCTGCTGTTGGAACCACTGGTGATGCCCAGCGCCAGGGTTCCTGAGACGATGGCGCCGCCACTGTCCCCGGCGAGGGTGCACGCGGTACCGGCGAACCCGCGGACGGTTCGTGAATCGCCGTCAGCCATGACCAGTTGTGTTTCGACGCGATCGGCTGCCACGACGCCACAGGTGAAGGACGACGTCTGACCCGACTTGCAGATGGGAGCGCCGATCACGGGACGTGCTGTTCCGGTGATCGCGAGGGTGGTCCCGTTGGCACCGCGGACGGCAGCGCGGTCGAGGCCCGCGTCGATGCCCGACTGGTCGAACTTGATGACCGAGTAATCGAGATCACCGGCGTTGTTGCCGACGGAAGACTGTGAGAACGCGCCGATCAACTGACTGTCGTCGACGTTCGCGTGATTCGGCAGGTAGACCGGCGACTTCGAGCCCTCGGCCGGATTGCAGTGTCCGGCACTGATATTGAGTGCATTGTTCTGATCGTCGACGGCGTTGAACCCGAACGAGCAGACCGAGATGTTCTCGGTCGGCGTCTCGCGAATGGGTCCCGTCGACGTGATGTAGGTGTCGCCGCCGAGCGCTCCGGGGTCAACCGATCCGCCACCGTCCGGGCTGAGAACGATCTTGGTGTTCTCGAGCAGGGTCGGAAGATTGAGTGCCTGCCCGACGGGGCTGTTCGCAACGTCGATGACGACCTGATTGTTCAAGACGTCGATGGTCGCCGAATTGACTGCGCGTGATATTTCCTTGGGCAGCCCGGCGATCCATCCGTTTACGTCGGCCAGCGTCTTCTCGAGGGTGTCGGCGGAGACGGGGGCGACGTGGGTGCGGTATCCGTCGTCGGCCGCGATTCGAGCAGCTTCGGTGGTGGTGACGGCTACGACGGGTTGACCGTCGAGTCCCATCCACGATCCGGCGTAGTCGCCGGGGCGCTCGGACTTGAATTCCTGGGCGTACGCGCCGAGTTCCTGAGCTTTGGCAGCGCGGTCGAGATACTCCTGTGGGGAGATCTTCAGATCGCGTGTGATCGCCTCGACCAGCTCAGCCGGAAGCTGGTCGGCTTCGAGCTGTTCGACATGCGTGTCGGAGGCGGGCTCTGCCGATGCCGTCGTGGTGAATGGAGCTGCGAGCAGTAGTGCCGAGGCGCCGACCACAGCGGTGCGGATCGCCAACGAGTTACGCATGAAATCCCTTCAAGTCCCCGGCACCGAGCCGGTAGGTACCGCACCCACCATAGGGGAAAAGTTTCGACGAGGAATATGCGCCTCCTGTCTGGCTGTTCAATCTTTCTGTCTAACTTGGCATTCCGGGTCTCGGGGCCAATGGCATGACGGGCATGTCGGGATTCGGCACCACCGGATCGGTTGTGTCGGTCGGGTTGGAGGGCTGCGTCGGCGTTGTCTGTGTATCAGTGGGGTCGGTCACGGCGGGAGTGTCCGGGGTAGCCGGATCGACCGGATTCAGCGGTCCGACGACCGGCGGCAGGTTCTCGATCCGAAGGGGGTCGAGCTGGATGGTGATCGGCGATCCCTGTTGCGCGGGGACGTTCGCCGTAGTGGATTTCTCGGTACCGGTGCCCGGACTCGCCGGGATGGGCTGGGATTCGGATGAGGTCGATTCCGCGTCGGATGACCACGACTGCGCCGTCGGCTGCGCGCCGAGAGCGGGTACTTCCGACGGGAGCGAGGTCGCTGAGTGCGAAACCGTGCCGGGCTGACTCGCCGCAGTGGCGGGCGTGGTGCCGGTGGGCAGGGGAGATTGTGCGTCGAGAATCCCGGGCGCTGAAATGGTCGGAGTGTGTCCGATGATGACCGCGGCCGCGCACCCCGACACCGTCAGAAAGACTGCGGCGGCGGCTGCGGCGATGATCGGTCGGCGCTCCGACCGCCACTGACGATTCAGCCAACCGTCGACGCTCGGTGCTTTCGTGCCCGGTACTTCCACGCCGGATTCCGGCTCCGGTTCGATCAGGACGAACGGCGGAAACTCCTCGAGGGTGTCCTCTGGCTCGGCAAGATCGGTTGGCTCGGGTTCGGAACAGGTAGAGGTGATCGAGTAAGGCGCGGCCAACGCTGCGGCTCCGCGGGCTGCACTGTCGTCGGCATCCGGATCCGCGAGCCACGCCGCGGAGGCCTTCTCTTCCGGAATCAGTTCGACGCCGTCGAGATCCATGCTGTCGAGTGCGCCGCGCAGTGCGTCGACGGAATCGTTCGACCAACCTGCCGGGATCACCGCAGAGATGTTCAGGTTCTGATCAGTGAGTGTTCGGACCTCCTTGACCAGGCAATACATTGCTGTTGCTACGAGTTCCTCTCCTCGCGTCATGTGCTCGGAGAAGTTGTCGGTATCGTCAGTTCCGACCCTGTCGAGGAACCCGCGCAAGCCGGTTGACCCCAACGCGGTTTCACCTAGCTGCACGGTGCCGTCAGGAGCGTGGTGCAGCACCGATTCGCGTTCGAGGATCACTGGTTCCGAGTCGGGCTTCGCGATCGCAGCAATGCTTCGTTTATTGCCGACGGCGAGTTCGACTCCCCACTTCATAGCGATCCCCGTTTCACAGTTACCGAACTTTGCTCGGCATGCATGTCCTGATTCCTGTGAAAACTATCACTTAAACGGATATACGCAACCCTCCGGACAATATGCAGCTAACTATTTGTTCGGCGGTGTCATGCTGCGAAGGATGGTGAGCAGTTCCGAACGAGACTGCGCCCCGACGCGCCGCTTGATGCGTGCGACATGGTGCTCGACGGTTTTAGCGGAGATGTAGAGGCGTTCGCCGATTTCCCGATAGGTCAGGCCGACGACGACGAGTTCGGCAACTTCTTGTTCGCGCTCGGTCAGTACCGACGGTGGTGCCGCGCTGTCGGTCGAATCGGTTGCATTCGTCTCGGCCGTCGACGTTGTGCGTAGCGAGCGCGCAACGTGGAGCAATGCGGTGGCCGATTTGGTGTCCGGTGTGCGCAATGCTGCTTCGCCCGCCAAGCGGGCCGCGTCCCAGGGCAGCCCGATGCGGTTGAGTGTTCGCGCTGCAGCTTCCACGTCGTCTGCGTCGACGCTGCCCTGCATGAGTAGGAGCCATTGGCGTCCGGCGGTCGCCAAACCGGCTGCGTAAGTGTGGGTTTTGGCTGATTCCGCGAGTGTATGGGCGTGTGGAAGGAGATCGGCCGGTGACTGCGAGAGGATCGACGCCTGGACGCCGTACCAATGCAGCGGCGACGACCACAGCGGAGGCTCGCCGAGTGCTCGGAGGAGCGTGCGTGCGTCGTCGACCAGATGCTCGACCTGCTCGGCCTCGTCGAGTCGTACTGCCGCAAGCCACAGTTCGCCGATGGGAAGCAAATTGAAGAGATCCACGCTGCAGGACGAGAGGGTGCCGGCTGCGCCCGACCAGGCTCGCCGCAGCTGGGCGAGATCGCCGGAGCGTCGAGCGAGACCCACGATCATGGCATGCAGAAACAGTGCGTCACGCTCACGGAGGGGGCCGCGGACTACCTCCTCCGGTAGATCTTCGACAGCAGTGTCGTGCCCACGGGTCATCGCGATCCACGCGTCGAGAAGGTGAAGCCGCGCCCACGTGTGACTGCTTGCGTCGTCGGCGGCGATCGCGGCCGCGACGACAGCGGCGGCCCGTTCATGGGCGCCGTTGTGCAGGAGTGCAAGAGCTACCAGCGCCGGGGCGGAATCAGGCTGGAATTCAGATGTGCCGGAGCCGCCGGGGAGCGAAAGTGCGCGCGACATCGTGTTGAGCGCACTCGGTGCACTCCCCGTGACTGATTGCATCAGTCCATTGGCCAGTGTGGCAGCGCCGACAGTGGAGCTCGACGGTGATCCTGTGTGCCCGGTGAGCGCCGCGTTCGCGTCATCGACGTTGCCGATGCCGAGGAAGGTGATTGCGGCGAAGGGGGATTCGGTTTCGGTGCGCCCTGGCCCGAGCCAGGTGTAGAGATCTGCGGCGGCGCGGAGTTGGCCGCATGCTGCGGACGAAGCTGCGCGGATTCGCACCGCCGCAGCCAGTCTCGCGTTGTCGAGATCGGGTTCGGCGATGACGGAATCGGCCAGGCGGCAGGCAGTGTCGAGGTCACCACTCCGAGCCGAAACCTGGGCGTACAGCAGCGTGTCCGCCACGCCGAGAGGCTCGATCGAATTCACACGACGAAAAAGATCTGCCGCGACCGTCGGCGTGCTCGCGTCGACTGCGTCTCGTAGTACAGCCGTGAGATCGCGGTGGCGGATGCCGGAGTCGAAAAGTCTTCGTGCTGTATCGATATCGAGGGTTCTCGCGTTCGCTCGTGATTCGACGATTCTGATCAGCTCGCTGCGGATACGTCCTGTGCTGGTCGACTCTGCCACAACGCTCGCGACGAGAGGTGATCGCGAACCGAACAGTCCGGTGGCCAGTGCTCGGTCGAATGCCGCTGTGAGACTGAACTTCTCCTGCCCCAGATCGAGCTCGAAAGCGTCGATGTCCGGGACGGCGAATGAAACCTCGATGATCTCACGCTCGATCGGATGCAGAGCGGTGACCTGATGGAGGATGTGTGTGCGTACGGCTGTCGCCATTTCCGGGCGGCCCGCCGAGGCGGCGGCGAAATACGCTTCGACGGCCCCGAAGGAACCACCGGCCAGATGCTCGAGCGTCAGCACGGCACGATCGTCGAGCGGAACTCTTCGCTCCGCGGCGATCTTCCGAATATCTGACCGGTTCAACGGGTTCAGATGTAGGACGGTACCGAAACTCGAGATGTTCGAGTAGATCGGTGCGAGTGGAGGATCGATCCGATCGGAGGCGATGACAACTCCGAGGTCGTCACGTTGAACCAGTTCGTTCAGAGCACGGATTTCGTCGGAGGTCAGAGCCTGCGCGTCCGCGATCACCACAATCGCATCGGCCGGGGCGTCATGCGTGACGACGGTGACCACGGGTCTGTCACCAGATTCGATCCTCTTGCGCACCGCCCTCGTCACTTGGGGCCGAGCGCTGGCATCGGTCCCGGTGACGAACAGGCGCAGTGGCGATGCAGTCAGGTCGATGCCGCGCAAAAGTCCTGCAATGTAAGACGATTCGGTGCCGCTGTCACGGTTCATCGAAAGCCTGCCGGTCAGCGGATCGGCGCGGTGACGCCGCCGACGACACCACCGACCACGTTTCCGACACCACCGACGACGTTACCGAGACCTCCGACCACGCCGCCGACACCGTCCCCGACGCCGTCGACCAAACCGCCGACACCGTTGCCGATGCCGGTCGCAGCATCACCGATACCGGTTCCGACGCCTGCTCCGGGCGCGGGCGCGGGCGCCGGTGCCGGGGCGGGAGCCGGTGCGGGCGCCGGGGCGCCCGGTGCGGCAGGTGCAGGCGCCGACTGGGCGGTCTCACCTGGTGCGGGAGCAGATCCAGCTGGTGCGCCGGCAACCGGAACTGCCCCTGGTGCCGTCGTCGAACCGCCTGCGGCAGCAGGAGAGCCGGGTTGATTGTTCTGAGTAACGTTGTTCGCAGTCGTGGATCCGTTACCTGCTGCTTCGGCTGCCGTGGTGCTGCCGGGGGTAGAGCCCGACGTGGTCGAAGCGGTGGACGAGGTGGACTCACTGGTGGTGTCCGCCGAACTGGACGGAACGTTGATCTTGTCCATGGCCGTTCCGATTCCGAGTCCGCCTGCGGCGAGCACGATGAACGCTCCTACCACCGCAGCAACGACGCCCACCCTCGACGAGCGTCGAGTCGCCGTGTTCTCTTCCTCTGTCGGCTCGGCAAGCAACGGAGTGGAGAAGGCCGGAACCGGTGCGGGCTTGCGCGACGGCTCGGCGGGAATCACTGCAGTGGCGGCGGCCGGCACTTGCGAGTCTCGGGCGTCGAGGGCGAGTGCCGCGGCGCCGGACGCCGCGCACGACGCGGGATCGGCGTCGGCGATCACCGGAACACGAAGCTCCGCGGACAGTAGTTCGGCGACAAGGGGAATGGACGAGCTTCCGCCGGCCAGAACAACCTGATTGACATCACTGGACTCGACGCCGGCAGATCGCAGGCTTTCACGCACCAAGGCCACCGATTCGGTGAGGGCGGGCCTGATCAGATCCTCGAGCTCGGAACGAACCAGTCGAATGTCGCTGACGGCGCAGGGAAGCGTCACGCGAGCAACGGTTTCCGTCTCGGTGGAAAGTTCCTCCTTGGCTGCGCGGGCTTGCTCGCGCAGAGTTTCCAGCGCTGCAATCGTCTCGGGAGCAAAGGGATCAAGGGCTGCGAAGTGGTCGGAAACCGCATCGAGCAGGTGCACGGTGGCGAGGTGATCGAATTCGTCGCCGCCGATGTCCTCGCTGCGCAGTGGCTTTCCGAAGATCTCGCTTCGTCCGCCGGTCGTGGACATCATCGTGACGTCGAGCGAGCGAGCGCCGAGGTCGTAGACGACGGTCAGACCGTCGTTGGCAGCGTTTCCGGAAGCGGCGAGCCACGCCATGACGGCCGCGGGTTCGGCGACGAGAGTAGCCCCGTGAACCCCGGCGTCGTCCAGCGCGGACTCCATGGTTCGTGCTGTGTGACGATTCCACCCCACCGGGTGAGCCAGGACTACAGTTGGACCTTCTTCGCCGCCAGCCTGGCCGACGAGCGCGCCTACCGCTGTCGCTGCGAGAGCCTCGCCGCGGTACTCGGTACCGTCGGCGGCAAGTATCGGGATCGGGTCTCCGACGCGCTCGACAAATCCGGTGATGACGGTTCCGTCGTCCAATTGCAGCGCACTGGGTAAGCGGACCTGTTGCGTTTCACCGGTCGAGCTGTCGGTGACAGCTACGAGAGTGGCCGAACCGATGCTGATGCCGAGCCCTGCCGCCATGAACGAACTCCCCTGGTCGTGGGCGACAGAAGGACTGTCGCGGTTGTCTGCGATGTCGGTTTCAGGACCTAGATCGTTACCGGATCGGAGGCGTCGCGGCGAAGTAGGGGACCGATCCCCTAATCGGAGCAAATCCCCCTATTCCGAGCGGGCGTACCCCGTAGGGGGCTTCCCCGTCTGTCCACGCAGAAGAGGGGGGTGCTCCCCGTTGGCCCCAGTCGCAAAAGTTCTTAGCGTTGATTCCACTCGCTACCTCTGGCAGCGCACCAGTTTCCGGATCACCGGCAACAACCCACCGGCAACAACCCGGTCAACGAACTTCAGGAGAACCCGCCATGGCAACGAACGCCGTACTCGAATTCATCCTCGGGCTACTTCGTGACGACGAGGCAGCTGCCAACTACTGCGCCAACCCGACCGCGGCACTCAATGCTGCCGGTCTGTGCGACGTCAGCCCCGCCGACATCGTCGCCGTCGCTCCGCTGGTTGCCGAGTCCGGACTGTTTGCCGGTGGCGGCGCCGACCTGTCCGCGATCGTCAACGCCGGCGCGTCCGCTGCGGGTGCCATCGGCGGCGGTCTCGGAATCGGTGGTGGTCTCACCGGTGGACTAGGTGGCGGCCTCGGCGGCAGCCTGGGTCTCGGTGCCGGTGCAGGCCTCGGAGTCGGAGGCGCCCTCGGCGGCCAGTTCGACCTGGTCGGCGACTTCGCAGCAGCCCTCAGCGCTGCGCTTGCCATCGGCGGCGAGATCAGTGCCGACCTCGGCGCAGCCTTCGGCGCCGTCATCGAAGCCGGCCTGGGCCTCGGCGGTGCACTCGATCTCGAAGGAGCTCTCGATCTGGGCGCACAGCTCAGCGCGGCTCTGGGCGGCGCCCTCGGAGTGACCGGCGGTCTGACCGCGGAACTGGGCGCAGCCCTCGACGCCGCCATCGGTGCGGTCGGCGGACTCGACCTGACGGCGGGGCTCAGCGGAGCCCTCGCACCCGTCTTTGCCATCGGTGGCGACCTCGGAGCCGACCTCGGACTGGCTCTCGGTGGACTCCTCGGCGGCGCAGCAGACCTCAGCGGTCTCCTCGACATCGGCGGCGAACTGGGCGCGAGCCTGACCGGCGCACTGGAATCCGCCCTTGCACTGGGCGGCGGCCTCGATCTGGCCGGCGCTCTGACGGGCGACCTCAGCACGGCGTTGTCCGGCGCGCTCTCCGGTGTCCTGGGAGCCGGCGGCACGATCGGCGCCGATCTGGGTGCATCACTCGGCGGCGTCCTCGGAGCGATCACGGATGTCAGCGTTCTCACCGATATCGCGGGCGGCCTCGATCTCGGTGCTGCACTGAGCGGCGCACTCGGCGGAGCTCTCGGCGTCGGCGGCGGCTTGGAAACTGCACTCGGCGGCGCACTCGACGCAGCACTGGGCCTCGGCGGAGGACTCGACCTCGACGCCGTACTCGGCGGGGGTGCAGACCTGGGCGCGCAGCTCAGCGCGGCACTCTCCGGCGCCCTCGGTGCCGGCGGAACGGTCGGAGCCGACCTGGGCGGCGCACTCGGTGGACTGCTCGGGGGAGCACTCGACCTCGAAGGCGGTCTCGGCGCAGACCTCGCAGCGGCTCTGGGCGGCGGTGCGAATCTGTCGACGGCTCTCGAAGGTGTCCTCGGTTCGGCACTCGGCATCGATGCCGGGCTGGCGGGCGGTCTCGGCGGCGCACTCGACGCAGCGCTGGGCGCAGGCGGACTTACCGGAATCGACCTCGGTGGTGCACTCGGGCTGGGCGGCGAAGCAGGCTTGGCAGCCGGTGTGGCTGCGGCTCTCGACACCGCTCTCGCAGGTGCAGGCGGCTTGGGTGCTGTCGGTTCCGTGGGCACGGACCTCACCGGCGCGCTGGACGGTGCGCTGGGCGCCGGCCTCGGGCTGGGGGGCTCTCTCGACAGCGTTCTCGGTGCCGAAGGCGCACTCGGTGGAGCGCTGGACACGGCACTGAACCTCGGCGGAATCGACACCGGTTCGATCGGCGCCGACCTGCCCTCCGTCGACCTCGGCGCAGTGAACCTTGGCCCGATCTCCGCTGAACTGCCTTCCGTCGACCTCGGAAGCATCGCGGCAGACGGCCTGAACCTCGGCGGTGTGACCGGCGACCTCGGAGCAACGGTGGGCGGTGCTCTGGACGCAACAGCAGGTCTCGACGCAACAGCAGGTCTCGACGCCGCCACGAACGCTGCGGCCGGTTTGGGTGGGTCGCTCGGCGGAGCACTGAACGGCGTCACCGATCTCGGTGGATCGCTCGGCGGGGCTGTCGGAGCAGTCACCGACGTGACAGGTTCGATCGGTGCCGACGCAGCCGCGGCTGCCGGTGGCACCGTCGACGGTGGCGGTACCGTTGGCGGCGGCGGAGTCGCTGACCTGGGTGGATCCCTCGGTGGAGCAGTCAGCGGCGTGTCCGACCTGACAAGTTCCTTGACCGGTGCGCTGAACCCGTGGTCGTCGATCGATGCGACCGACGCTTTCGGTGCGGGCTCCGATTCGGGACTGAGCGCCGATACCGGACACTCGCTCTTCGCCGAGGATTCGGTTGCAGCACCGGTCGATCACATCGACCCGGTTGCGGTTGTCGATCACCTGCATCCCTGATCTGCTGACGCAGGAACTGAAATCGGTCAAAATGACCTGATGTAACAAATCCGGCCCTGCGTGCGCTATGCGTTCGCAGGGCCGGATATTCGAGTCGGGAAGAATTGCGGGTCAACGTAGCTCATGAGTGATTCAGCGAGTCAGGTAAGCAGTCGGAAGGCGCGCGTCGCGTCGTCGACGGCGTCGTTGCTCGAACGAACAGCCGTCGTGGCGAAGGATTTCGGGCGCACGGATCTGGTGCGCCGACTCGAGAATGCTCAGGTCAGAGTCAATGATCCACGTATTCGTATCGTGGTGGTCGGTCCCCTCAAACAGGGCAAGAGCCAGTTCGTCAATTCTCTGCTCGGCATCGACGTGTGTTCGGTCGGTGACGACGAGACCACTGCCGTGGCGACGGTCGTGCAGTACGCGGAGACCGCGGTCGCCGAATTGATTCTCGCCGATCCGGGTGCGGCGCCCATCCGGGTGCCCCTCCCGCTCGAAGAACTGATGGGGATCACCCCGGCCACGCCTCGCGCCGAAGGGCGTGAAGTTCTGCGTGTGGAAGTGGGTGTTCCCAGTCCGCTGTTGGCCGACGGTTTGGTTCTGATCGACACCCCCGGTGTCGGTGGTCATGGAAATCCGCATGCTGCAGGAACATTGGGATTGATCACTGCGGCCGATGCCGTGTTGGTTCTGTCGGACTCCAGTCAGGAGTTCACCGAACCCGAGCTGGGATTCATCCGCCAGGTCGTCAATCTGTGTCCTGCGGTGGCCGGTCTGATCAGCAAGACCGATCTGTACCCGCACTGGCGACAGATCCTCGACGCCGATCGCGGACATCTCCAGCGCGCCGGGTTGGACCTGCCGCTCATTCCGATCTCCTCGGTACTGCGGTCGCACGCACTGAGGCTGGGGGACAAGGAACTCGAGGCGGAATCCGGATTTCTGGACCTCTATCAGTTCCTGCGGGACAACGTGGTTGCGCGTGCCGAGTCGAACACGCGACGCGCAGTTGCGATGGACGTGCGTTCCTCGGCAGCACATCTGACGTTGGAGATGGGCAGTGAGCTTGCGGCGCTGAAGGATCCGTCCACCGCTCAAGCGGCGGTCGCCGGCCTGCAGCGTGCCCGGGCAGCGGCCGAGGAACTGCACAAGAAGACCTCGCTCTGGCAACAGAGCCTCGGCGACGGCATTGCAGACCTTGCCGCCGACATCGATCACGACCTCCGGGACCGGTTGCGCCGGGTCACCCGCCAGGCCGAGGAGACGGTCGACGAAGGCGATCCAGGTAAGGACTGGGACGTAGTGGGGGAGTGGCTCGAACAGGAGATCGCCACCGCTATCGGTGACAACTTCGTGTGGGCTCACGATCGAGCTCAATGGTTGGCAGAAGTTGTGGCGCAGCACTTCGCGGAGACCGGCGACGTCGCGCTCCCGCATCTCGACGTCGCCGACACCGACGGTTTCCTGGAACCGGTTGGCGCGTTGTCGGACCTCGAATCCGGCCGTATCGGCATCACTCAGAAGGTCCTGGTCGGCATGCGCGGCTCGTACGGCGGCGTCTTGATGTTCGGCTTGATCACCACGATGATGGGCATGGCACTGGTCAACCCGATCTCCATCGGAGCCGGGGTTCTGCTGGGTACCAAGGCTTATCGCGAAGACAAACAAGCACAGGTGCTCAAGCGTCGGGCCGAGGCGAAAGCGGCTATCCGACGGTTCGCCGACGACGTCAGCTTCCAGGTGGGCAAGGAGTCGAAGGACCGCCTCCGCCTGGTGCAGCGGCTCCTGCGGGATCACTTCACCGACATCGCCGAGCAGGCGCTGCGCTCGATCAACGAATCCCTCCGCGCCACGCAGGAAGCCGCGCAGTTGGAGTCGAGCGAACACGCCGCTCGTATCAAGCGTCTGGAGACCGACATGCGCGTCGTCGCAGAGCTTGACGCCGTTGCCGGAACGCTGATCGGCGAAACTCCGGCTCCTGCTTCGGCAAAGGTGAGCAACGCATGAGTGCCACGACCGCCGTGACCGCTGTGGAGTCGGCACATGCTCTGATCGACCAGGCCAGACGGGTCTACGCGGACCAGCCGCAGACGCGAGCCCAGTTGGACGAATGCGCTGCCCGACTCGGCGAGCCACTCCGGGTGGCGCTCGCCGGCTCCCTCAAGGCGGGGAAGTCGACGCTGCTCAATTCGCTTGTCGGACAGGATATAGCGCCTACCGACGCGACGGAGTGCACGCGCGTCGTCACCTGGTATCGGAACGGGACAACGCCCCAGGTGACTGCGACGGCCGAGAGCGGTGCCGAGTTCAACGTGCCGGTGACGCGCCGCGACGGCAGGCTCACGTTCGATCTGGGGGAGTACACCGCAGACTCGGTGGACCGCATCGACGTCGACTGGCCGTCTTCGGCATTGGCTCGTACAACGATCATCGACACCCCAGGTACGTCTTCGCTCTCGACCGAGGTTTCGGCCCGAACCTGGGACATGCTGGTTCCCGATGGTGGTGCGCCCGGCGCGGACGCGGTGGTCTACCTGCTGCGCGCCCTGAACGCCAGTGACATGCAGTTCCTCGGGAAGATCGCTGATCATGTCGGCGGAGAATCCGGCCCGCTCGGAGTGATCGGTGTTCTCTCGCGTGCCGACGAGGTCGGCGCAGGCAGGCTCGACGCGTTGTCTTCGGCGAAGGACGTCGCGGCACGATTTGCCGAGGAACTGGAGCGAACCGGCCTGTGTCAGTCGGTGGTTCCCGTGGCAGGTCTGCTGGCACTCGCCGCACGGACGATGAGGCAGAGTGAGTTCGCTGCCTTCTCGGCGCTCGCGCAGGTTCCATCCGAGGATCTGAGCCTGGCACTGCTCTCCGCGGATCGTTTTGCCAAGCAGGACAGTCCACTCCCGGTCGATGCGGCGATGCGGGCGCAATTGGCCGATCGGTTCGGACTCTTCGGAATTCGCCTCGCCGTGACGTCGATAAAGCTGGGTGCCACTGATTCGCCGAGTCTGGCAGCCGAATTGCTGGAGCGAAGCGGACTGGACGAACTTCGTCAGGTGATCGACGTTCAGTTCGGGCAGCGCGCGGATCAACTGAAATCGCACACCGCGCTGGTGACGTTGGGCCGAATCCTCGAAGCCGATCCGAGTGAGGAAGGCGATCTGATCGCGGCGGAGGCACAACGGTTGCTTGCCGATGTTCACGGTTTCCACGAACTTCGCCTGCTCGGGCGACTTCGTTCGGTACACACAGATCTGCCACCCGACGACCTGGCACAACTACAAAGGCTGATCGGTGGCTACGGAATCCGGGCCAGTGACCGGTTGGGCTGCGAACCGGAAGAATCGCCGGAGGTGCAGCGTGCGCGGGCTACCGCGGCTGTCCGGCGATGGCGGGAGTTGTCCAGGCATCCGCTCTTCGACAGGTTCACCTCCCGCGCCTGCCTGGTTGCTGCCCGCAGCGCCGAGGGCGTCTTGGCTGAAATTGTGCCCGAATAGGGACCCGTTCACTGTGCGAGCGCTTGGAGAGGGTTCTATCTTGAGTTCGGGATGACCCGGACATAACTCCCAGGTTCGGGTCCCACCGCGATGGGAGCACGCGCATGGCGAGTGACATCAAGTCCGCTTCACCGGATCGAGCCACCCTCGTCCTGGGGACGCTCATCCTGGTCGCTGCGGTCGCGAATCTCAATCTCTCGGTCGCGAATGTCGCGCTGCCGGACATCGGGCGGGCCTTCGATGCCAGCCAGACGCAACTGAACCTGATCGCGGTCGGGTACTCGTTGGGCCTGGCCGGAACGGTGCTCTACCTTGGGGCGTTGGGAGACCGATACGGCCGCAAGATGCTGCTGGTCACCGGCATGGCGCTGTCTATTCCGGCGTCGATCGTGGCTGGATTCGCCGGGAACTTCGAAGTGCTGTTCCTCGCTCGGATAGTCGGAGGCGTCTCGGCAGGTCTTGCATTCCCGACCACGCTGGCGATCATCACGGCGCTGTGGGCCGGACCGGCACGGACCAAGGCGATTGCCATGTGGTCCGCAATCGGTGGCGCGATTTCAGCACTCGGTCCGATCGTCTCGGGGGCGCTGCTCGAGCAGTTTCACTGGGGTTCGGTCTTCTTCGTCACCCTTCCGTTGGCTCTCGTGGCACTGATCTGTTCGCTGGTGTTGGTGCCCGCGCACGTCAACGAGACGACCGAGCGAGTTGATCACCTCGGCGGCATAGTGTCGATCGTCTTCATCGGGGCGCTGGTGCTGTCCATCAACTTTGCGCCGGTGAAGGGTTCGGGCACGTTGGCTCTGGTGCTCGGGGCGATAGCGGTCGTCGCGGGTATCGGGTTCTTCCTGCAACAGCGACGCGCGGTCAATCCGCTGTTCGATCTTCACGTAGCTGCGCGCCCGACCTTCTGGGGCGCGGCGGTGGGCGGGTTGGTCGTGTTCGGTTCGCTCATGGGCGCGATGTTCATCGGCCAGCAGTTCCTGCAGAACGTCCTCGGCTACTCGACGCTGGCAGCCGGTGCGGCGATCATTCCGGCTGCGCTGGCGATGGTGATCGTTGCGCCGCGCTCGGCGACCATGATCGAAAGGTACGGCGCCCGCGTCACGCTGCTCTCCGGCTACCTGTTCGTGGTTCTCGGGTTGTTTGTCGCGCTTTTCCTGTGGAACGAAAGCACACAGTATTGGCAGGTCGCGCTTGCCTATGCGCTTGTCGGGATCGGCGTCGGCCTGGCAGGCACACCGGCATCGCGTTCGCTGACCGGATCCGTTCCCGTGCACCGCGCTGGTATGGCGTCGGGAACCTCGGATTTGCAACGCGATCTGGGCGGCGCCATCATGCAGTCGATACTCGGCGGAATACTCACGGCCGGGTACGCAAAATCGTTGGGGAATGCGATCTCGTCCTCGCCGAACGCATCCGAGGTGACTCCCGAAACTCAGGCCGCGCTCACCAAATCTTTCTCCAGCGCCGAAGTTCTCGCGGAACGCTACCCGCAATACGCGGACCAAATCATGACCGCCGCCAAAAACGCCTTCCTGGACGGGGATACAAACGCCTACATCGCGGCGATCATCATCGTGTGTGCCGGTGCCGCGGTGGTGACGTTCTTCTATCCGCGCCGCGAGCGCGAACGTGTCCTGCTGGCGCAGTACGCGGCAGAATCCGATCTCGCCGCGGAGAAGAGTTGAGCGCGCTCTGGTACTGATGAAGGATGCCACAACTACTTCACATCGATTCGTCTGCCGAACTCCACAACTCGACCTCTCGTGAACTGACCGCCCTGTTCGCTCAGCAGTGGTCGAACAACAGTCCGGATCACACGACGGTGACGGTGGACCTGCACCGGGATCCCTTGCCGCACCTCGCGGACGCGGCCCTGCACTATGCACCACGCTTGCGGGTCGAGGGAGAGATTCCGGATCCCGCCGCGGAAGCACTACAGGCTCGGGTCCTCGAGCAACTTACCGCTGCAGACGTAGTCGTGATCGGCGCGCCGATGTACAACTGGTCGATCCCGTCGACGTTGAAGGCGTGGATAGATTACGTGCACGTCCTGGGGACTACGGTGCCTTTCGACACGCGTACTCAGCCGCTCGCAGGTAAGCCCGTGGTGATCGTGTCCAGCCGTGGGAACACCTATGCACCGGGCTCGGGGAACGAGGCCAACGATCACACCGTCCCGCCACTCGTTCAGGTGCTCGGGGTGTCGATGGGAATGGATGTCTCCGTCATCACCGCGGAACTGACTTTGGCGCAGCGTATTCCGGCGATGGCACCGCTGATCGAGCAGGGTGACGCGAGCCTGCGTGCTGCCCGGGAGTCGTTGACCGAGCTGGCCCGTACCTTGGGGGCCTGATCAGGAAGTTCGACCAGGTTCAGGTGAGAAGCGAGATCATCGACGCCACGTCTGACGGTTCTACGTCGTAACCCGGGAAGTAGCAGCACACTTCGTCGGCATGCTCGCCGAACCGCCGCCGAATCTCGGCGGCACACTCTTCGGGGGTGCCGACGACGGCGAGTGTGGTCAGCATCGGATCGGTGATCAGTGATGCCATGTCGGCGTAACCACCTCGCTTCGACAGGGCATTGAGTTCCGGTTGGACCTCGCCCCACCCTTCGACGTCGAGCACCGGACGGTATGCGGGCGTCGAACCGTAGAACGAGAGCAGGGCTCGGACGCCTCGGGCGGCCGCGGCAAGTTGATCGTCGCCGCGGCCGACGCCGACGATGACCTGCGGGATGATCGTGAATTCGTCTCGGGTGCGGCCGGATTCACGGAGGCCGGCATCGACGGCCGGAAGTGTTCGTTCGAGGAAATGGCGTTGCGTGTGGAACGGCATGACCAGGAGTCCGTCGGCCACCTCCGCCGCCGTCCGGGTCATCACCGGTCCGAGCGCACCCATCAGGATGGGCGGCGGTCCATAGGGATTGGGGCCTGGATCGAACGTCGGGGGCATCAGAGTGTGGGTGAAGAACTCGCCGCGGAAGTTCAGCGTCGAGGTGTTCTCCCACGCCGTGAAGATCGCCTTGACCGCTGCGACCGTCTCCTTCATGCGGGCCGCTGGACGCGACCACGTTGCGCTGTAGCGTTTTTCGATGTGCGGTTTGATCTGCGATCCGAGACCGAGGCGAAAGTGGCCGCGACTGAGCAACTGTAGGTCGTTGGCCGAATGCGCCAGATGCATGGGACTGCGGGGGAATGCGATGGCGACGTTGGTCATCAGGTCGAGGTCGACGGCCGATGCCGCTTCGACGAGCGGGAAGAACACGTCGTGTGGTCCCTCGAAGGTGAACAGGCCACCGGCGCCGGTCTCCGCGAGTTCACGGCTGCGAGCAGCGCCCGCGCCCGGCGCGGAGTCGAGTTGTACGTGAACCTTCATCGGCGTACTCGCAGCCAGGTGCTGACACCGGGAGCAAACGGAGCGATCGCCGCCACTGCTACAAGGACGCAGTAGAGAATCGGACCCCATCTCAGAACTCCGGCGCCGATATCCGCGGCGCCGTCGACCAGAGACATGAAGCCGAGTCCGGCCGCGATGCTGAGGGCTCCGACGATCGCCGTCATCACCCGCCCGGCGTTCTTGCGGGCACGGAGGAGTTGAAGGCTCATGAGTGCGAGCAGGATCAGGACGAGAGCGCCGCCGCCACTGCCGGCCAGGACGACCGTCACGGCATCGGAGATGTCGGTGGACGAGTATCCGGGATTGTCGCGCGCAGTCGATTCTTCGAGGGCTGACCGGACGTCGTCGAGGCTGGTGACTACCACTCCGGCGATACCGGCCAGGACGACGAACGAGCCGATCCAGGCAGAGGTGGACAAGGTCACGGCCTTGGGTATCTCGTCGTTCGCTGCAGGTCGGAGCGGCCGAACCGAGACGTCGGGTCGCTCGGGTGCCGGGCGCGCCGGCGCCGGTCGAGCAGGTCGAACGGGAGAATTGTCGGGATCGGTCACCGGCCGATCGTAGCCATTCGGAGAGATTCGGAAGTGATGTGGCGCACTTTTTCGGCTTTTCGGGGAAGGCGGGAACAAATCTACGTGGGCTGTAGTTGACCATTTCGACAAGCTTGAGCGCCCTCGGCTCAACTTCAAGTTGACTCCCGGCCACGTCGGAGGCAAACTTGAGCGGAGGACGCTCACCAAGCGAAAAACTCGCGGTCATGTTCGAGATCAACCACTCGGGCAGAGAACCGCAGAACGAAAGGTAGGAACACTATGGCTCGTGCAGTCGGTATCGATCTCGGTACGACCAACTCGGTAGTTGCAGTGCTGGAGGGCGGCGAGCCCGTAGTGGTCGCCAACGCCGAAGGCTCACGTACCACCCCCTCGGTGGTCGCATTTGCCAAGAACGGCGAGGTTCTCGTCGGTCAGCCCGCGAAGAACCAGGCAGTCACGAACGTCGACCGCACCCTCCGCTCCGTCAAGCGCCACATCGGCACTGACTGGAACGTGGAAATCGACGGCAAGAAGTACACGCCGCAGGAAATCAGCGCCCGCACGCTCATGAAGCTCAAGCGTGACGCGGAGGCTTACCTCGGCGAAGACATCACCGACGCCGTCATCACCGTCCCCGCATACTTCGAGGACGCACAGCGTCAGGCAACCAAGGAAGCCGGCCAGATCGCCGGCCTCAACGTCCTTCGTATCGTCAACGAGCCCACCGCGGCTGCACTGGCATACGGACTGGACAAGGGTGACACCGAGCAGACCATTCTGGTCTTCGACCTCGGTGGCGGCACCTTCGACGTCTCCCTGCTCGAAATCGGCGACGGCGTCGTCGAGGTTCGCGCAACCTCCGGTGACAACCACCTCGGTGGCGACGACTGGGACGAGCGCGTCGTCGCTTGGCTGGTCGACAAGTTCAAGGCTCAGAACGGCATCGATCTGACCAAGGACAAGATGGCCCTGCAGCGTCTGCGTGAGGCTGCGGAGAAGGCGAAGATCGAGCTCTCCAGCTCGCAGAGCACCTCCATCAACCTCCCGTACATCACGGTCGACGCGGACAAGAACCCGCTCTTCCTGGACGAGCAGCTCTCCCGCAGCGAGTTCCAGAAGATCACCTCGGACCTGCTCGATCGCACCCGTGCGCCGTTCCAGGCAGTGATCAAGGACAGCGGAATCGCCGTCAAGGACATCGACCATGTCGTGCTCGTCGGTGGCTCCACCCGTATGCCGGCAGTCTCCGATCTGGTTCGTGAACTGACCGGTGGCCGTGAGCCCAACAAGGGTGTCAACCCGGACGAGGTCGTCGCAGTCGGCGCCGCACTCCAGGCCGGCGTGCTCAAGGGCGAGGTCAAGGACGTTCTGCTCCTCGACGTCACGCCGCTTTCCCTCGGTATCGAAACCAAGGGTGGCGTGATGACCAAGCTCATCGAGCGCAACACCACCATCCCCACGAAGCGTTCCGAGACCTTCACCACCGCTGACGACAATCAGCCTTCGGTGCAGATCCAGGTCTTCCAGGGTGAGCGCGAAATCGCTTCGCACAACAAGCTGCTCGGCTCCTTCGAGCTCACCGATCTGCCGCCCGCCCCGCGTGGCGTTCCGCAGATCGAGGTCACCTTCGACATCGACGCCAACGGCATCGTGCACGTGACGGCGAAGGACAAGGGCACCGGCAAGGAAAACACGATCAAGATCCAGGACGGCTCCGGTCTGTCCAAGGAAGAGATCGAGCGCATGGTCAAGGACGCCGAGGCTCACGCCGAGGAAGACAAGGCCCGTCGCGAAGAGGCAGAGGTCCGCAACCAGGCCGAGTCGCTGGTCCACCAGACGGAGAAGTTCGTCAAGGAGCAGCGTGAAGGTGAGAACGCGGGCAAGGTCTCCGAGGAGATCCTGACCAAGGTCGAGGCAGCGGTCAAGGACGTCAACGACGCCCTGGCAGGCACCGACATCGCTGCAGTGAAGACCGCAGTGGAGAAGCTGGGCACCGAGTCGCAGGCTCTGGGCCAGGCCATCTACGAGGCTTCCGCTGCAAACGAGGCCGGAAACACCGACGGCGCAGGCAATGACGACGACGTCGTCGACGCCGAGGTTGTCGACGAGCCCACCGACTCGGACAAGAAGTGACCTCGGACAACTCCGAGAACAACCCGGTCGACCCCGAGACCGGTGCACAGGGAGAGGCGGCGGGGGAATCCCTGCCGCCGCTCGACTCGGAAGACACAGGGGTAGTTCAGGAAGCAGAGTCGATCGTGGAGGAAGCATCCGCCACCGATCAGCTCGCCGAACGAACTGCGGATCTGCAGCGACTTCAGGCGGAGTTCACCAACTACCGTCGTCGCGTCGAGCGTGACAAGCAGGTCATCAAGGAAACCGCGCGAGCTTCGGTCATCACCGAACTCATCGGAATCCTCGACGACCTGGATCGCGCTCGGGCACACGGTGACCTCGAATCAGGTCCACTGCGTGCACTCGCGGACAAGCTCAACACGACCCTGACGGGTCTGGGTTTGACCGACTTCGGTAACGAGGGCGACGATTTCGATCCCGCACTCCACGAAGCGGTGCAGCATGAAGGCGAAGGCCACGACCCCGTACTCGGGACGGTCATGCGCAAGGGTTACAAGCTCGGCGACCGGGTCCTTCGGACCGCAATGGTGGCCGTGACGGACCGGGTAGGCGACAAGCCTGCAGACGGTTCAGAACAAGAAGCGAAGTAAGAGTGAGAGGAGGAGACGCCCAGTGAGTCAACGGGAGTGGATCGAGAAGGACTTCTACAAGGAGCTGGGCGTCTCGTCCACCGCGACGGCCGACGAAATCAAGAAGGCGTATCGCAAGCTGGCCCGGGATCTTCATCCCGACGCCAACCCTGACGATGCGAAGGCCGAAGAGCGTTTCAAGTCCGTCAGTGAAGCTCATGCCGTTCTGTCTGATCCGGACAAGCGCAAGGAGTACGACGAGGCCAGGCGCCTCTTTGCCAGCGGAGGCTTCGGTCCCCGTGCGCAAGGTGGCGGTGGATTCAACCCCGGCGCTGGTGGTTTCGACATCAACGACCTGTTCGGCGGCGGTGCCGGCGGGCAGGACTCGGGTCTCGGAGACATCTTCGGCGGATTGTTCAATCGTGGGGGAGCGGGCCAGCGCACAGCTGCGCCCAACCGCCCGCGTCGAGGCAAGGACCTCGAGACCGAGACGACGCTCGCCTTCCGCGAAGCGGCGCTCGGTGTCACCGTCCCACTTCGTCTGACCAGCCCGACGTCGTGCACCACGTGTCACGGCAGCGGCGCAAAGCCGGGCACCAGCCCGCGAGTGTGCCCGCATTGCAACGGAACCGGCGTGGTCAGCCGCAACCAGGGCGCATTCGGATTCAGTGAGCCGTGTGACGACTGCCGGGGAACCGGCTCGATCATCGACTCGCCTTGCGAGGACTGCCACGGTAGCGGCGTCACCAACCGGACACGGACCATCACGGTTCGCGTGCCGGCAGGCGTGAGCGACGGTCAGAAAATCAGACTCAAGGGCAAGGGCGAAGCGGGTCTCCGCGGAGCTCCGGCGGGTGACCTGTTCGTCAACATCCGCGTCAAGCCGGACAATGTCTTCGGCCGTAACGGCGACGATCTGACGCTGACGGTTCCGGTGAGCTACGGCGAACTGGTGCTCGGGACGACACTGTCCGTGCCGACCCTGGACGGCCGTGTCGGAGTGAAGGTTCCGGCCGGAACGGTGGACGGACGCATTCTGCGAGTTCGCGGACGCGGCATCCCCAAGCGTCCCGAGGGGGCAGGCGACCTTCTGGTCACCGTCAAGGTATCCGTCCCGCAGAAGTTGGACGACCCGGCGATCGAAGCGCTGAAGACCTATCTCGAAGCCGAGAAGGCGAGCGGGTTCGATCCACGGGCCGGGTGGGCCGGTGCATGATGACCGAACGACCGCAGAATCAATGGGATGCGACGGTCGATCCTGACGCCCAGATCTTCGTGATCTCGGTGGCAGCCGAGTTGGCCGGAATGCATGCGCAGACCTTGCGTAACTACGATCGACTCGGTTTGGTCACCCCTCACCGAACCACTGGTGGCGGACGACGCTACTCCCCGCGTGATGTTGCGCTTCTGCGTGAAGTGCAACGGCTTTCGCAGGACGAGGGCGTCAACCTCGCCGGAATCAAACGGATCATCGAACTGACCAACCAGGTCGAGGCTCTGCAGCATCGCGTCCGCGAACTGGCCGAGGAAATCGCGAAAGTCCATGCGGGCTATCGCCGGGACCTCGTTCCGATTCCACGCAACAACGCGTTGGTGGTTTGGAAGCCACGAAACCAGCGATAGTTCAGACCTTTACGCAAACGGCTCCACGCCCTGCTCGGATTCACCTCATCGAATCCCGCAGGGCGTGGGGCCGTTTTGGCGTTTCCACCCAGCGGGAATCGGTCTGTCGAGGCCGCCCGAATATGCATAGCGTCCGCTTCCATGACTCCTCTTTTGTGCGTTTGACGTTATCCAGATCACATTCTATGCTCCAACCCAAGCAACTGCTTGCTAGATCATCAAGCGGGTGCTTGGTTGGCTGGTGCTCGAAATCAGGCGTTCCCACCGGCCGATCCTTCTTTCGTCAGGTATTCGCCTGACGTTCGGTGCATACATGTGTTCTAGGAGTGCAGACATGAATCGTCGGCCCATTCTTGTTGCGGCAGTTGCCGTGACGGCTCTGGCTCTCGCGGGGTGTAGTGGTTCTTCGGAGTCCGAAGGTGGCGCGGATTCGCCGTACCGCGTCCTGCTGACCGGCGGGATCAGTGCGCAGGGTGTTCTCGCGGCGAACTCGCAGACTTCCCTGCTGGCCACGAAGGCCGGCGTTCAGGTCCAGAACGAGGCCGGGGGCATCGGCGGCCGTCAGATCGAGCTCACCACTGTCGATGACGCGGGTGATGCAACCATCGCTGTCACCAAGCTGCGCGAAGCCATCAACTCGGGGAACAAGCCTGACCTCTACCTCAACTCGGGTCCTTCGTCGATCGCGGCTGCGGTTCTCCCGATCCTCAAGCAGAACAACATCCTCTCGCTGAGCATGGCGCCTTCTCCCGATTCCACGGACCCCTCGAAGTTCCCGCTGAACTTCGACCTGGCTCCGGGCGCGACCGACACCGCTCGCGGCATCTCCGAGTATGCAAAGACCAAGGGCTACAGCAGCGTCGGAGTCCTGCACGGTAGTACCGCTTACGGTGAACTCTTCGGCGAGGAGATGACCGGTGCGCTCGAGAAGGTCGGTCTGAAGGCTGCCGGCAACGAAGAATACGACGCCGCTGCTCTGGACATGACGGCGCAGTTGCAGTCCCTCAAGAATGCCGGTGCAACGGCAATCGCGTTGGACGCGTACGGCGCCCCGCTCGGATACGTGTTGCAGAGCCTGGAGCGACTCGGCTGGGACGTGCCGTTGATCGGCAACACGTCGGTCTCTGCCACTAACCTCATCGCCAATGATCCGCCCGCCGGTGTGCTCGGCACCCCGCAGGTGAAGAACCTGGTGACGCAGGTGTTCACCAGCACGGTGTTCGATCCGAACAACGCGCTCGTCAACACGATGGTGGACACGATGGCGTCGCTGGGCTCGATCCCGTCGACGCTGATCCTCGCGGACAACTACGACGCATTCCCCCTCGTCGCGGCAGCAGCGGAGAAGGTCGGCAGTTCGACCGATCCGAAGAAACTCGCCGAAGCACTGGAAACCGCAGAGGTTCAGGAGAATGCCAAGACCGCATTCCTCTCGCGCTACAACTTCAGCTCTGACAACCACGGCCCGAACCCGGATACCAGTGAGCTGAAGTTCATCAGCCCGACGAAGATCCTCAACGGTCAGTTCGGAAACCCGGCTGCGTCATGACCATTCTGTGGTCCGGATTGGCGCTCGGCGCGGTCTACGTGCTGGTTGCCATCGGGTACAACATCGTTTTCGTTTCCTCCAACACGTTCAACTTCGCTCAAGCTCAGCTGATGATGGTGGGCACTTTCGTCGCCTACACGGGTCTCGTGACCCTGAAACTTCCCGTTCTCGTGGTGGCCGTCATGGCAACCGTGACCGTGATGCTCCTCGCCTCGGTCGAGGAGATCGTCGCGATCAGACCGGTGGCCGATCACCAGAACCAGCTGGTCACCACGCTTGGCGTTGCCACGCTGCTCAATGGTGCAACTCAATTGATTTGGGGTAGTGAACCTCTCACGGTTCCGTTCTTCGGATCGAACGAACCGATCACCCTACTCGGCGGCCGTACCTACCCGGTGGAGATCGCTCTGCTTGTTGCGGCTATTGCACTGGTCATCGGGTTGAGTTACGTCTCGAAGAAGACCATGACGGGTCTGGCTCTGATCGGCATCTCCGAGGATCGTGAAGCGGCGATGCTGCGAGGAGTCAATGTACGACGGTTGGCGCTGGGTGCGTTTGCCTTCTCGGGTGCATTGGCCGGTGTCCTCGGACTCCTTGTCGGCCCCAAGACGTTTGCAGTTGCGACGTTGGGTGCCGCGCTGGCCCTCAAGGGATTCGTGGCGTTGGCGATCGGCGGGTTCGGCTCTCTGCCAGGCGCTTTGATCGGCGGCCTGACCGTCGGCCTGGTGGAATCGTTCACCGCCCTGTGGGCGGGAAGTCAGTACAGCAATATCGCCGTCTTCACGGTGCTGATCATCATCTTGATGGTCAAACCTGCCGGCTTGTTCGGCAACGTCCGAGAACGGGTGGTGTGAAATGGTAAGCGCGTGGCGGACTTTCCGTTCCCTTCCGAGTTGGATCATCCCGCTGGTCCTGGCGGTAGTGATCTTGCTGCTGCCCGTGATGGGGCTCGACCTGTCGACATCACGGCAGATTCAATTGGCCTGCATCCTGGCACTTGTGGTCAGCGGCCTGAACCTGAGCCTCGGCTTTGCCGGTGAACTGGCGCTCGGCCAGGCCGCGATGTACGCGGCGGGTGCATACACCGCGGGTCTGATGTCCCAGGCCGGTCACACCGACATCCTGGTCCAGCTCGCTGCGGCCGGTGCCGTGGCATTGGGCGTCGGCATCTTGACCGGCGTTCCCGGTCTGCGACTGGGCAACTGGTCCCTGGCGATGACGTCGTTCTTCCTGGTCCTGCTGGTACCGGACGTACTGGCGATCTTCGGCGGCAAGACCGGCGGCCGAAACGGCCTCACCGGTATGGAGCCACCGACGCTCTTCGGCTCCGAACTCGACACCCAGCAGTACTACATGGTGGTTGTCGTGGTCACCGTCCTCTGGTTCGCGGTGATGCGCAACCTGGTGGTCTCGCGCCACGGCATCGCGTTCCGCACGCTCAAGCAGTCGCCGGTGCTGGCGTCGTCGCAGGGTGTGTCGGTGTTCCGGATGAAACTGCTCGGCTATGCGATCGGTGCCTTCCCGGCCGGTCTGGCGGGTGCGTTGTTCGCCAATACCGACCTGTTCATCTCGCCGGAAGCCTTCGGGTTCACCTTTGCGACAGCGGTTCTGGCGGCATCCATCCTGGGCGGTGCGGCAAGTGTGTACGGCGCCGTAGTCGGTGCCGCGATCATGCAGCTCGGTCCCAACCAGTCGACGGCATTTCAGGAATACTCGCTGATCTTCTACGGAGGCTTCCTGATCATCGGCGGTGTGCTGCTCTCCGGTGGGCTGACCAAGGTCGGGCGAGCGATCGTCTCGAAACTCGATCGCAGGGCCGGCCTGGGCGTAGTCACCGCAAAGGAAAACAGCGGCGGAACACCGGAACTGGCGCCGATCAACGGCGCACGGTTGGTGGTCGACGGAGTGTCCAAGGCATTCGGTGGCAACCAGGCTCTCAATGCGGCAACCCTGACCGCAGAGGCAGGTAAGGTCACCGCGTTGATCGGGCCAAACGGTTCGGGTAAGACGACCATGCTCAACATGATCTGCGGGTTCTACACCGCGGACGCCGGCGTGATCACAATCGGTGACACGGTGGTCTCGCAGTCGTCGCCGCACAAGGTGGCGCGCGTGGGTGTGGCGCGGACGTTCCAAACTCCGACGATTCCGGAGAACATCACGGTTCTGGAAGCTGTTGCATCCGGACGGTATTCGGTGCACCGCGCGTCGATGGCGTCGGCTGTGCTTCGCCTGCCCAGCTTCCGCAGGATCGCGAAGGCCGACATCGTCGAGGCCGAGCGTGTTCTCGAGCTCGTGGGGATGTCGCACCTGCGCAACGAGATCGCGACGTCGCTGCCCCTGGGGATGCGTCGCATGCTCGAAGTTGCTCGCGCCGTCATCGCCGAGCCGAGGGTCGTACTCTTCGACGAGGTTGCGTCCGGACTCGACGAGGACGAACTCGAACGCCTGGCGGACCTGATCCGGGTACTGCGTGATGCCGGGGCCACAGTGGTGTTGGTGGAGCACAACTTCCGCCTCGTGCTCTCGCTGGCCGACGAGATCGTGGTGCTGGCGCAGGGGCAGGTGATCGCCACCGGCGATGCGGCGACGATCGAACATCACCCGCGCGTGTTGAGCGAATACCTCGGAGTCAAGTCCGGTGATGAGGATGCGCTGCTCGAAGAAATCGGCGCGGTAGACCATCAGACCAGCGAGGTGAAGTGATGGAACCGATTCTGAAGGTCCGTAACCTGCAGACCGGGTACGGCGATCTGCGCGTCGTCTGGGATGTCTCGTTCGACGTCTATCCCGGTCAGGTGACAGCCCTGCTCGGACGCAACGGTGCAGGCAAGACGAGCACGCTCCGTGCTCTGTCCGGCCTCAACAAGGTGGCCTCTGGAACCGTCGAAATGGACGGTGCCGACATCACCGGAGTTCCCGCCCACAAGCGGGTGCGGCAGGGTATGGCGTACGTGCAGGAGGGTAAGCGGGTCTTTCACAAGCAGACCGTCGAGCAGAACCTTCTGCTGGGCGGGTACACCCGCAAGGCAAAGCGCGGCGAGCTGATGGAATCCGTCGGGTCCATGTACGAGATGTTCCCGATCCTGGGGGAGAAGCGTGCGCTTCCCGCCGGTTCCATGTCGGGCGGTCAGCAGCAGATGCTCGCGATCGGCGCAGCGCTGATGGCGCAGCCGCGGTTGCTCCTTCTCGACGAACCGTCGGGCGGGCTGGCTCCGGTGATCGTCGGTGAGGTGATGGACCGCGTCCAGCAGCTCAAAGAAACCGGCCTGGCTGTTCTGTTGGTGGAGCAGGCAGTGGAGGCCGCGATGAGCGTCGCCGATCACGTGACGGTCCTCGACATCGGCAAGGTGGTCCTCGACGCCGACGCCAAGGACATCGACGACCTGGCAGTGCTCAAGGACGCGTACTTCGGACGCATCTGATCTGCACCGATGTCACTTCAGCCCGGCCACCTCGGCCGGGCTGAAGTTGTTTTCCCGCTCCGTGGCACGGGGGCTGGCCAGCTCTGGACCATCGATCTACCGTCCAGCAAACAACCCCTGTGAGAGGCAAACTTGATGACTGCTCCCGACGTGCTCGCCCCGGCAAAGCTGGGCCCGGTGACCTTGCGAAATCGAATCATCAAGTCCGCGACATTCGAAGGCAAAACTCCCGACGCCCTGGTCACCGACGAGCTGATCGAGTTCCATCGCCGCCCGGCAGCCGGCGGAGTCGGGATGTCCACCGTCGCGTATTGCGCCGTCGCACCGGAAGGGCGCACCGAATACGGCCAGCTGTGGATGCGGCCCGATGCCCTCCCCGGACTGCGACGACTCACCGATGCCATTCACGCCGAAGGGGCAGCAGCATCGGCGCAGCTCGGGCACGCCGGCCCCGTCGCGAATCAGAAGTCGACCGGACTGCCTGCGCTGGCACCGTCGAGTTCGTTCAATCCGTTGAGCATGAGGATGATTCGCACTGCCACCACAGCGGACATCACCAGAATTGCGGCGGCGCACGGGAGCGCTGCGCGACTTGCCGTCGAAGCAGGATTCGACGCCGTCGAGATCCACTTCGGTCACAACTATTTCGCGAGCTCGTTCCTGAGTCCGAAACTCAACCGTCGTAAGGACTCCTACGGCGGATCGCTCGAGAACCGGGCTCGCGTCGTACTCGAAACTGCGCGCAGTGTGCGCGACGCCGTCGGTGACAAGATCGCGATCTTGGCCAAGCTGAACATGGATGACGGTGTGCCAGGTGGATTCTGGGTGGACGAAGCAATCCAGGTGGCGCAGTGGCTCGAGGCATCCGGAAGTGTCGATGCGCTCGAGTTGACGATGGGTAGCTCACTGCTCAACCCGATGTACCTGTTCAAGGGCGATGCGCCGATCCGCGAGTTTGCCGCCGCGATGCCGCAACCTGTTCGACTCGGCGTGCAGTTGGTGGGCAAGAGCATGTTGCATGCCTATCCGTACAAGCCGCTGTTCATGCTGGAAGAGGCTCGGCAGATCCGTGCTGCGGTGAAGTTGCCGCTCGTGCTGCTCGGCGGTGTCACGGACAAAGCGGGCATGGATACCGCAATGGCGGAAGGGTTCGAGTTCGTCGCCATGGCACGGGCACTGCTCAGAGAACCGGATCTGATCAATCGGATCGCAGCCGAATCCGATACCCAATCACTGTGCATCCACTGCAACAAGTGCATGCCTACGATCTTCAGTGGTGCCCGCTGCGTGTTGGTCGAACGCGTCTGAGTTGGTCAGCGCACACCACGTCCCGACATCCATGCGGATACCGGGTCGTGGGCCGTAGCGGATCAAGTTCGTGGTTGCTTCAACGCTCGGTTCAGTTCTGCGTGAAGACGTCGTAGGAGGCGTTCATCGTGGGGTAGCCGGTGGCCATGTAGTCGGTGAGGATGACGTGCGTCGGGTCACCGATGATGCGGGTCCCGTCGAGGGTGGGGTTGCCGGCGTAGTTGTTGGCCGCCATGACGGTCTGGACTCCGTCGGCCACGTTGTAGGTGACGTCGACACCGATGCCGCGCGGATCGCTGCTGTAGGCGGTGACGATTTCGGTCGTGTGCGGAGCCAGGTAGGAGCGGGGGCCGTTGATCCACTGTCCGTAGGGGTTGGACGCGCTGTCCAGCAGCATCGGGTTGTCGGTGTTGTTGGTGATGGTCATGGCAACCGTCGGGCCGTCGGTCGGCATGGTGCCGGCGTTGGCGACCGCCGCGGTTCCCAGTGCGGTTCCGCCGAGAGCGAGGGCGATCGCGGTGACTGCTACGAAGCGAGTGGTGTTGGTACGCATGATGTCTGCTCCTGGGCTGGTGTGTGGTTGCCGTTCTCGGCGATGAATCAATCTTGTCGCGAATCAGGGCTGCTGTATGTCCGCCGACGGGGCCGTGGCGGGGTTGAATCGCGTGTCCCCCGATCGGGGGAGGCGCAAGTGCTCGCATTGCTGGTACGGGCGTGAGAAAGTGAGCAATGCGAGAAGGCACGAAGCCGGTGGTCGGCAAGGTTTCCGTGGTGGTCGGCGACGATCACCCGTTGTTTCGTGAGGGCGTGGTTCGGGCCCTGACCGGCAGTGACCGCATCGACGTTCTGGGCGAGGCCGACGACGGCGCAGCTGCGCTCGCAATGATTCGGGAATTACGCCCGAAGGTGGCGCTGATCGATTTCCGGATGCCGCACCTGGACGGGACCCAGGTGGCAGCAGCAGTGGTTCGAGACGAGTTGCCGACCAGGGTGCTCCTGCTCAGTGCTCACGACGAATCGTCCGTCGTGTATCAGGCTCTGCAGGCGGGTGCTGCCGGATTCCTGCCGAAGGAATCCACCCGGGCCGAGATCGTGAGCGCCGTGCTCGACTGCGCCGCGGGCCGAGATGTGTTGCCGCCCAGCATCGCTGCCGGACTGGTGGGGGAGGTGCGTCGCCGTAGCGAGCCGTCCGGCCCGACTCTCAGCGCCCGTGAGCGTGAAGTTCTCGGATTGATCGCACAGGGCGCCAGTATCCCCACCATCGCCTCCCAGCTCTTTCTTGCGCCTTCGACCGTCAAAACCCACGTGCAGCGCCTCTACGAGAAACTCGGAGTCAACGATCGAGGCGCCGCCGTCGCCGCCGCGATGCGGCAGGGTCTGTTGGAGTGAACGGGAGTCACCGCAGTACGTACGTGACGTTCATGGCCGGGTAACCCGAGGTCATCGTCACCGTGACGTCGTGGCCGTCGGGGGCGTACGTTCCGCCGGCATCTGCCCTGGTCTTCGAGTTGGTGGCGCTGAAGACAAACACTCCACCGTCGTCGGAGCGGTACGTGAGCACGACGGGGAAGTCGTTCTGATTCTTGCTCGTGGCGACCACGTTGACGTTCATGTTCGGCAGGATGTAGTCGGCCGGCGGGACGATCCAGTCACCGTTCGGGTTGGATGCGTCGACCAGATACAGGGCCCCGAAGCCCGAATTGCTGATCATCGCCGTCGTGACGGAAGTGTCGGTTATCGACTTCACCGCGTTTGCACCGGCGGCGCGGGCGACCAGAGCTGCCATGCTGAGGCCGGAGAAGGAAATTGCTTCGGGTCGAATTGTGTTGGTAGCCATGATGTTTCTCCTCGATTTGTCGGCCTCGGTGACCGTGTGTTTCGGTGATGAGACAACTATGGCCCCGAAATCCCTTCGGGTCTGTCCACCTACGGGTCCGAGTGCTGGATGACATCGGTGTCCCCCGATCGGTGGACAAACCCGTCCGGGCCCGCCCACCCAGTGTCATGGGGTGGAGGCTCCGCCCACCCAGTGTCATGGGGTGGAGGCTCCGCCCACCCAGCGGGAGAACCCGTTCCTCTACCAACCAGTCCACTCGTAGCGTGACCACCATGACCGATCCTGACTTCTCCACCGCACCACTCGACGTCGTAGTCATCGGCGCCGGCGTCGCTGGCATGTACGCCATGCACCGACTTCGCGAGCAGGGGCTGCGTGTCCACGGCTTCGAGGCGGGCTCCGGAGTGGGCGGCACGTGGTATTTCAACCGCTACCCCGGCGCACGCTGTGACGTCGAGAGTTTCGACTACTCCTACTCGTTCTCCGAAGAGCTGCAACAGGATTGGGACTGGAGCGAGAAGTACGCCGCGCAACCGGAGATCCTCTCGTACCTCGATCACGTGGCTGATCGCTTCGACCTTCGCACTGGCTTCACCTTCGACACACGCGTTCTGAGCGCACAGTTCGACGAGGGTACTGCCACGTGGCGAGTACAGACCGACGGCGGTCACGACGTCACCTCACGCTTCGTCGTGTGCGCTACCGGTAGCCTCTCGACCGCAAACGTTCCGAACATTGCGGGCCGTGAGACCTTCGGTGGCGAGGTGTTCCACACCGGTTTCTGGCCGCACGAGGGCGTCGACTTCACCGGCAAACGCGTCGGCGTGATCGGCACCGGATCCTCGGGCATCCAGTCCATTCCGCTGATCGCCGAGCAGGCCGATCATCTCTACGTGTTCCAGCGGTCCGCGAATTACAGTGTGCCGGCAGGAAACACGCCTCTCGATGACAAGCGCCGCGCCGAGATCAAGGCCGGCTACGCAGAGCGTCGAGCGCTGTCCAAGCGCAGTGGCGGTGGATCGCCGTTCGTTTCGGATCCTCGCAGCGCCCTCGAAGTCTCGGAGGCCGAGAGAAACGCGGCATACGAGGAGCGGTGGAAGCTCGGCGGTGTCCTGTTCGCCAAGACATTCGCAGACCAGACGAGCAACATCGAGGCCAACGGGACAGCGGCAGCGTTTGCCGAACGCAAGATTCGCTCGGAAGTCCAGGATCAGGCGATCGCCGACCTGCTCATTCCGAACGACCACCCCATCGGAACCAAGCGGATAGTCACGGACACGAACTACTACCAGAGCTACAACCGTGACAACGTCAGCCTGGTAGATCTCAAGTCCGCACCGATCGAGGCGATCGACGAGGCTGGAATCAAGACGGCCGATGCGCACTACGAACTGGATGCGCTGGTGTTTGCCACCGGGTTCGACGCGATGACGGGAGCGCTCGATCGCATCGAGATCCGCGGCCGCAATGGCGAGACGTTGCGCGAGAACTGGCATGCGGGTCCAAGGACGTATCTAGGCCTCGGAGTACACGGGTTCCCCAACCTGTTCATCGTCACCGGGCCGGGTAGCCCGAGTGTGCTGTCCAACATGATTCTCGCTGCCGAGCAGCACGTGGACTGGATCGCGGGCGCGATCAACCACCTCGATTCGGCGGGCATCGACACCATCGAACCGAGTGCCGAAGCCGTGGACAACTGGCTCGACGAATGCTCACGCCGGGCGTCGGCGACGCTGTTTCCATCCGCGAACTCCTGGTACATGGGAGCCAACATTCCGGGAAAGCCGAGGATATTCATGCCATTCATCGGAGGATTCGGTGTCTACTCCGACATCTGTGCAGACGTGGCAGCAGCGGGATACCGAGGCTTCGAACTGAACAGTGCGGTGCACGCATGAGTCGTCTCGAGGGTCTTCGCGTACTCGTGACAGGTGCGGCCGGCGGGATGGGCCGCTCACACTGCGAGCGTCTCGCCGACGAAGGCGCGTCCGTGATCGCGTTGGATGTCGTGCAGGCAAAGTCCGAGCTGGAGGAGACCGCCCAGGCGGTACGCGAGCGTGGAGGCGTGGCGGTCACCGGCGTCGCGGACATTCGTGACTTCGAAGATCTCGCCGCGGTAGTCGCCGATTGTGTCGCCGAGCTCGGCGGGTTGGACGTCGTCGTCGCGAATGCAGGCGTGTACGACACGCCGGGACCGTCGTGGACCGTCGATCCTGCAGTGTGGAACCGCTCGCTCGACGTCAATCTGACCGGGGCGTGGCACACCGTCAAGGCCTGTGTTCCGCACTTCGGCGACGGTGGATCCGTCGTTCTGGTCAGCTCGACAGCGGGAATCAAAGGTATTGCCGGAGCGAGTCATTACAGCGCCGCCAAGCACGCCGTGGTGGGCCTGGCCAGAACGCTGGCCAACGAGTTGGGCGCGGAGGGTATTCGCGTCAACTCCGTGCATCCGGGTTCGGTGCGTACCCCGATGATCATCAACGAGCGAGTGTTCGCGAACCTGTGCCCGGATATCGAGAATCCCACGGAAGCAGACGCCGCTGCAGTACTGAGCGCGCGCAACCTGTTACCTGTTCCCTGGGTCGATCCGGTGGATGTCAGCAATGCCGTCCTGTTTCTCGCATCCGCGGAGTCCCGCTACATGACCGGCTGTCAGTTGGTGGTCGACGCCGGCCTGACCCAGAAAGTGTGAATTGATGACTTCTCGATTGGAAGGCAAGATCGCGCTGATCACGGGTGCGGCTCGAGGAATCGGCCGGGCTCAGGCCGTGCGATTCGCCGAAGAAGGTGCGGACATCATCGCGATCGACGTGTGCGCGTCGGTGGAAACGACAGTCACCCCGCCCGCGTCGGAATCCGATCTCGCCGAGACGGTAGCCCAGATCGAGGCACTGGGGCGAAAGGTCGAATCTGCGGTAGTGGACGTTCGGGATCTCGAGGCACTACGCAGCGCGGTGGACTCGGGGGTCGAAGCGCTCGGTGGACTCGACATCGTGTGCGCTACAGCTGGTATCACGTCCTCCGACGGGGCTCTGACGATGTCGGAAACGATGTGGCAGACCATGTTGGACGTGAACCTGACCGGGGTGTGGCACACCACGACGGTTGCGGCGCCGCACTTGATCGCGCGAGGTGGGGGATCGATGACACTCACCAGCTCCATCGCCGGATTGCGGGGGCTGGTCGGAGTTGCGCACTACACCGCAGCCAAGCATGGAGTCGTTGGTCTGATGCGTTCGCTGGCAAAGGAATTGGCTCCGTACAACGTGCGGGTCAACACTGTCCATCCCACCAACGTCGACACCCCGATGATTCAGAACCCGTTGGTGCGCGGCAAGTTCCGCCCCGATCTCGAGAACCCGACGCGCGAGGAATTCGCTGCGGCGGCGATGACGATGAACATGCTTGCCATTCCGTGGATCGAACCGGTGGACGTAGCGAATGCGGCACTGTTCCTGGCCTCCGACGAGGCCCGCTACATCACGTCGGTCGCCCTGCCGGTGGATGCGGGGAGTTCGTCCCGCTGAAGTTTTGAATAGCTGAGGTTTGTCGCGCTGGGTTCCGCCACGGTGTGTAGCGTCGGTTTCACCTAACCGAAAGGCGCACACCGTGGCGGAACGACGCTATCTGGAAGTCACCGTCGGGACCAACGTCGTCATGGTCCTCGACCACCGCACGGTGGAGGTCTTCGACCGCACCGCCGCGAGCACGAGCGAAGTGGCTCGCTGGCATGTCGAACACATTGCGGTGAAGGCGAAACCGTCGAAATCGGGATTGAAGCTCACCATTGGAAACCGGCTCGCCGACGACTCCATCGCGGTAGCGGGTCCACGGGCATCGCTCACCGTTCCGCCGGAGAACGAAGCCGCCGTCGTCGCGTTCTTCGACGAGGTCAAGGCCGCTCGGGTGTGAAGCGACAGACAACCTTCGGGGCAGATGATTCGGGTTCTCTCGTCGAACACGTCGTACGCTGCCACGAAGATCGCCTCGGACGCACTATCGTCGGGATTTCAGGAATCGAGGCATCCGGAAAATCGACGATCGCAGACGAGTTGGCTGACGGGATCTCGACGTCGGGCCATGACGTGATCATGATCCGTGGCGACGAGTTCTCGACTGCGAAAGCGATCCGGAACAAAAATCCTGACACGGTGCGTGGGTATCTCGAGGATGCGTACGACTATTCGAACCTGAGTAGCCGTGTGATGGTGCCGCTGCGGTCGGCCGAAGTTACCGAAATTTCCTACGTCTCGACTGATCCGGAGACAGACGTATCGGTGGTATCGAAGCCCCGAGTCCCGGATCGCGCCATTGTAATCGTCGAGGGAGTGCTGCTTTTTCGCGGACTGATGCGAGATCAGTTCGACCTACGCATCTGGGTTGAAGCCAGCTTCGACGAGTCCTTGCGGCGTGCGAAGGTACGCCCGCGAGATGTGAGCTATTACGGTTCCGCCGAGGCGATAGCGTCCCGCTACGAATCTCGGTTTCATCCGGCGCAGAGGGTCCATCTGCGTGACGATCGACCACAACTGACCAGCCACGTAATTGTGCGTGGCTAGTCAGTCGAAAGGCCGGCGATATCAAGCTTTACGCGCGGCAGCATGGGCGCCGGCAACACGACCGAACGCGAAGGCGTCGGCAATATGGAATCCACCGTCCTTCGCCGCGCTGTAGGTGGAACTCACTGCGCCCGCCGCATACAGCCCCGGAATCGGGCTACCGGCGGTGTCGAGGACGCGGGAATGACCGTCGCGGCGCGGCCCACCGCTACTCCATCCCAGCAGTGGCGGCCCGGAGACGGCGTAGAACGGAGCGGTTGCCACCGGGGCCAAAGTTTCCGGATTGCGGCCGAAGGAATGGTCTACGCCGTCCGCGCACGCCTCGTTGTAGCGGTGCACGCTCGTTTCCACGACGGTGGGGTCCAAGCCGAGCTTCCCGGCGAGTTCGGCAAGCGTGTCCGCTTTGACGATCCAACCCTTGTCGATCTCGGCTTGATTGTCCGAGCTCCACTCGTATCCTTCGTCGAGGACCATGTGTCCGACAGGCAGTGCGTCGCGACCGGGGCTCAGCTGCCCGGCCAACCTCATCGTCTCGTCGAACACAATGTTCATCGGTTGCACCGGAAAGTGTTGGTAGGAACCCTCTCTGAACACATGACCGTGCCGCATTTCGGCTGACTCGTCGGTGAAGCGTCGACCTTCCCGGCTGAGGAACACATAGTTGTGCGCGTTCCACAGTGCGAGGAAGAATCCAGTCGGATTTTCGAGGTCGCCGGGGATTCCCGTAATGGTCATCATGTTGTTCATGTGCCATAGATCCGCGCCCACTGCCTGTGCCATCCGGTGGCCGTCGCCTGTTGCCGAAGGTGAGCCCCAGATCTTCGGATTCTCCAGGCGTAGGTAATCGCGCACCATGGCCGGATTTGCTTCGAAACCTCCGGCGGCAAGGATGACACCTCGGCGCGCATGGATCTGCGAAGTTTGTTCACCCGAACGGATCTCGACTCCGGTCACCGCTCCGGATTCATCCGTCAAGAGTCTGGTGGCCTCGGTGTCGAAAAGGGTTGTGATGTCGCGTTCAGCGAGGGCGGAAACGAGGAAGCGGTAGAGAAGTTCATTGCCCATCTTCCCTTCGATGGTATCCATCCCTGCGTAACAAGAACTTCCGTCGAGTTCGCCGTACTCCGCCGTGGAATGGAAATCGCCGGTCATCGCTACAGTTGCACCCAGACTGCGGAGCCAGTCGGACAGTCCTTGCGTATTCTCTGCCCAGGCGTCGATGACGTCGTCGGCAACGGTGAACGATCCGTTCAACGAACGCAGGAAGGTGCGGGCGGCAGCAGGGTCCTGGTTGACGAACCATCCACTGCCGGACAGTCGAGTGTTGCCACCCGCGGCATCGCGTCCACTCTTCTCCAGAATCACCACCGACGCGCCGTCAGCGTGTGCTTGGAGTGCTGCGGCGGATCCGGCAGCGCCCGATCCGATGACAATGACATCGACGTTGTTGTCCATGTCACAAAGCTATGGTCGGACGGTGGCGCCTCATACGTGCCTTCCCGGTGAGCGAGAGAAGGCCTGTTCCGGACAGTCGCCTGAGGATCAGTGGGTGCACATCAAGTACTCAGCTGTTGGACCTCGACTTGAATAGCTGGACCGCACTGAGTGTTGCGACAATCGGCCAACACACAACGGCGATCCATACACTCGTTGAACGCTCGCCTTGAACGAGATCGTAAATTGCGAGGGCAGTCAGCAGAATCCCGATCCCGAATGCGATCCAGTTCAGAGTTCTGATGCGGGAGGCAGTTGGTGACGTCATTGAGAAACCCTACGCGACTTCTCACGACCGTTCGGGAGAATTCCCAGGCAGGGAGGGATGGCGGAATACGAGTATCGCTCGCGATCTCGACGCGATATCAGGAGTGGATGCGCGGCATGCCCGGGTCGGAGTTGTCGATGACGCAGTCGGCTCGGGTCCAGGGTTTTGCAGCGGCGAAGTAAAGCCGTTGCCCGCCCACATATCTGTTCATCGAAGGATGATCCGGATCCGCGTTCGTTCCGTCGCGAAGGTTCATGCGCCGCGCGGTCTCCTCGAAGGGCGCATCGAGGAAGATCGAATAGTCCCATCGTTCGGCGAGTTCGTCTCGATGCAGGAAGAGTCCTTCGACAAGGACTATCGCTCCATCGGCTGCATGCAGGTACGCGTCGCTGTCCCGCCGTTGTCGGTACCTTCTGCTCCCGCCCCGCCCCAACGGATCGAGAACATGTCGTTCGAGGGCGTCGTAGTCGTAGCTGTCGAGCCAGAAGCCTTCCGGTGATTGCCGACCTCTACGATGACGAATCTCCGGCGGATTCAGAAAGTCGTCGACGTGAATCACGATGGCTGTGCGTGCATTCAGCTGCGCTGTAAGGCTTTTCGCGAATGTCGTCTTGCCGCTCCCATCGACACCGTCGATCGCGACGAGAGGCGAGCCGCGCAACGCGGATATTTCGGCGGCTAAGGTTTCGAAGACCGACGCAGTGCTCATCGATCAATTCCTACTGCACTCGCAGCGACACGAAGAGGCCCCGTGTCGTACAGGATTCGGTGTCCGTCTTCGAGAACACGTCGAGTGCCCGCGTCGAGCGGAACGTCCGCCCAGCTCTCGCTCGCGAAATTCAGCTCGACGAGGAGGCCGGACCGTAGGCGGAAGCGTCGTTCTCGAACTGGCCCCCAGTTTGCGGCTCTGATGAATCGCGCGTCGGGGCGGAGCCGCACGAACCAGTCTTCATTTGCGAGCGCGTTCGCGTCGTCGGCCAGGATCATCAGATCAAGATCACTCGCCATACGCTCCGCGCCGCGCGCGTAGGACCCGACCAGCGCTACAGCTTTGACGTCATCGTGCTCAGCGGCCCATCGTTCGACGTCGACGAGCAAAGCGTTGACCGCGCGCCTGCGTCCTTTCAATCGTGCTGACATACCGGCATCATTCCCCACCGTCACGGCTGTCCGTAGCTTCGCTGGTACCTCTATCCTGGAACTGTCAGTGATGAACCAGGGGAGGGATGCGTATGTCCAAGGAAGTATCGGCAGGTCTGGCTGTTGGTGCGATGGTCCTTGTTGCAGGCTTGATCTGGACTGGGCTTCCGCTCGACGCATATTCGGTTGTCGCCGTGATTTTTGCAATCTGCGGGGGATTCATCACCTGGATCTACCTGCGCGAGAACGTAGATGGCGTCCCACACACAGCGACGAAAGAAGGCAGTCGATGAAGGCAATCATCGTGTGTACCTCTGTCTCCCATGGCAATACGAAGCGTATCGCCGACGTCATCGGAGAAGTTCTCGATGCTCGCGTGGTCGAGCCCGGTGACATCGACGCCGCGCAGCTCGCCGACTACGACCTCGTGGGCTTCGGCTCCGGCATCTACCTACGCTCGTACCACGAAGACCTACGCTCGTTCATCGAGGCACTCCCCGAAGAACGGCGATCCAAGGCTTTTGTCTTCGCCACCAGTGGTTTTCCCGACAAGGGGATTCATCGCTTCTCGCGTCCACTGGTTCAGCTGCTCGAGCAGAAGGGCTTCGATGTGGTCGCAGCCTTCTCGTCCCGCGCGTGGGATACGTATTTTCCGTTCAAGCCGTTCGGAGGTATCCGGAAGGGGCGGCCGAACGCCGACGACTTGGAATCGGCGCGCACGTTCGCCGAAGTCCTACGCGGTAGCGTTCAGGACAGCTTGCCCGGCACCGGGTAGCTGCGCAGGCTCATCTCCAGCTCACCGGCGTCGGCAAGGTCGTTGATCGTCTGACGCAGAGCGCCACACGTCCGCTGAGCGTTGGCTCGACCGTTCTCACGCCCCAGCTCCGGGCACACCACTTGCGACTCTTCGAGCCATTGAACGCTGGTGTGCGCTTCGCTGTATTTCTCGACCAGAACGCGGTTTCCGCAGTTCCGACAGCTGACCTGACGCATCAGCGTGCAATCAGATCGGCCGGTGACCAGAACGCGCGCATGCTCGTGATCTTGGCGTCCGCGTCGAAAGTCATGACGTCGATCGGTTCGACCTCGTAGACCTGATCGCCCACCGGTGTGACGACGCGGAAGTGAAAGGCCGCGCTGGATCCGCTCACCCGCAAGGTGAGAAGCTCCGTCTCTTGCGAACCGCCCTCGAGAGCGCCGTAGAACTCGGTGATCGCCGCTTTGCCGACACGGGGTTCGCTGCCGACCGGGTCTTCGAGTGTCGCGTTCTCGGCGTAGAGGGCGGCGATGTCCGCTGACGATCCGCGAGCCACGGCGTCGAGGTAGGTGGTAACCGTCGCCGTGATCGCGGCCGTGGTGTCTGGTTCGAGAGTGGTCATCGAGTTAGTCCGATCAGTCGAGAAGTTCAGGGTCTGACAACTACTTCGGACGCTATCGGTGCCGTCTCGATTCGGCGTCGCAATCTCCCACGCAGCGGGACGGCCCGCAAGAAATTCAGGCGTCGAAGCGTCCGAAGCCGCCGCGGTAGAACAGAAGCGGACCATCGTGGCGCAGCACGTTCAGATCGGTGATTCGTGCGACGACGATGGTGTGATCACCGGCGTCGTGCTCCTGCTCGACGGTGGCCTCGATGCGAGCGAGTGCGCCGCTGAGCGCCGGAGCACCGTTGCCGGCCGCGTCCCACTCGACGCCGAGGAACTTGTCGGTCCCGCCGCGAGCGAACGCCGAACACATGTCCTGCTGATCGTGGGCGAGAACATTGATGCAGAGAGTTCCGGATTCGCGAAGCTTCGGCCAACTTGTCGACGTCTTCGCCGGGCAGAACGAAAGCAAGGGGGGATCGAGCGATACCGAGACCAGAGACTGGCAGGTGAAGCCGAGGGGTGAGTCTCCATCGTGAGCGGTGATGACGGTGACGCCAGTGCAGAAATTGCTCATCACGTTGCGAAGTGTGCGTCCGTCCAGAACTGGCGGTTCGGCGTTTTCCACGGTCATGTCGTCTCCTTGTTCAAATCTCTGTTCAAAACTCTGCAAACAGCTTCAGAAGCAACGATGTGTGGCGCCGCGGTCGTAATCCAGCGGCAGTCCCACTCAATGGCAGCAATGGCTTCTCGCCACGGGTTCGGACCGAGCGAGTGTCAGGTGGAGGGGTCTCGGGCAAATTTGATCCCGCTCAGCGGTCCGTTCGGATTCTACGAAACCAGCAAATCACCAGTGATTGTTAGACTTCGGGCATGTCCGAACCTGATGACGTGTCCCGAGGACTTCCCGCTACCAGCTGGGCAGTGCTCGGGATGCTGACGTTCGGGGAGGAACTGACCGGAAACGATTTGAAGAAGTGGGCCGACTGGAGTGTCGGCTTCTTCTACTGGAGCCCGTCCATCAGCCAGGTCTACGCAGAGCTGAAGAAGCTCGAAAGCATCGGATTCGTGGAGTCCCGGGTCGTCTCCGAGCCCGGGGTGCGGGGCAAGCGCCTCTACTCGATCACCCAATCAGGAACCGACGCCGTCCGGACGTGGTCACGGGAGGCGCCGGTGGAAGTCCCGGTGCTCAAGCACGGCGTGATGTTGCGTCTGTGGATGGGACACCTCAACGAACCCGAGCGACTCAAGGCACTGGTCGAAGCCCATATCGCCAACGTCGAAGAGCAGATTCGACGCGCGAAACTCCACGCAGATCATGCCGAGAACGAGCCGGCCTGGTCGTTCCCGGTCATGACGTTGCGATGGTCGGAACGGTACTTCCGAGCCGAGATCGAACTTGCTCGCGAACTACTCGAAGACATCGATCGTGCGTCCGCCGAGTTCGCGAACGTCGCCGAGCACGACCGACTGGGATCGCCGTTGCCCTCGACGCCTGGCAGATGGAAGAACGTCGAGGAGTACGTGTTGGCGCTCGAGCAAGCCGGTCTCACCGGCAACGGCTCGAATATCTGAGTCAGGCCCCGGCTGCGGTGGGCATGTTGCGCAGCAGGTGACGACGCTGCAACGTCGGAGTGACGCTCAGCGATCCGCCGTCGATGCCACGCCAAATGGCAGCGGCCGCCATCCGAACCGGCGCTGCGCTGACGTGGTCGAGTCGGAGAGCCTTCGACGGCGCGCAGATGGATACCGCGGCAACAGCGCGGCCGATGGGGCCGATCGGTGCCGCAAGACAGCTGAATCCCGGTAGGCCGTTTCCGGTTTCGAATGCCACCCCTGATTCGCGAATCCTGGCGAGGTGGGGCAGTGCGTAGCCCGAGGACTTCGGCGAACCGAATGCAAGCAGTGCCTGACCGATCGCAGTGGTCTCGGCCCGGCGTCGACCACCGACACGCGTCGGCACCGCGGCAGCGAGGCGTCCGCCGATCTTCTCCATGTAGACCACATCGGGCCCGTCGAGGATGCCGAGGTGAACCACGAAGCCGGTGACGCGGTAGAGCTCGTGGAGGAGCGGCATGGCTGCAGCGTGGAGGCGGTCTTGATGAACCGCGAGGGATCCCAGTTCGACGAGGCGCATACCGAGTTCGTAGTCGCGGCCGTCGCGGCGCAGCCAACGCATCGAGACGAGACGTTCGAGCATGCGGTGGGCAGACGAGCGTGGCAGGCCCGTGCTCCGAACGACCTGAGCGAGCGTCAACCTGCCGGGACCGTCGAAGGCGTCGAGAACCAGCGAGACGCGATCGAGAATTGCTGTCGGGGCCGAATCGGCGCCTAAAGCATCCACAGCCTGCAGTGTCATCGTGTACCTCACTTCTCTTAGAGCTCCACAACCAGTGAACTGGCTATTTCAATTAGAAATAGTGTCATAGAGTTCCGGATTTGTGAAGTGGATCACCGGTCTGTTTTCGGGCGCGTCACGGTGGAAACGACGAAGGGGCTTGCGCGAATGCTCGCGCAAGCCCCTTCGTCGGTTTACTACCGGCGGGTACTACATCGTCGCCGGCAGGTATTACATAGCTGCCAGCGGTTCGCTTCCGGACCAGTCGTGGCCCCAGTAGCTGTCAGCGGTGATCTCCTCGGAGGAGTACGAGTCCTGATCCACCTTCGCGCCCTCGGTGCCGAACTCGATGTCCCAGCCGCCGGGTGCGCGGACGTAGAAGGAGATCATCTTGTCGTTGGTGTGGCGACCCAAGGTCGACGACACGGAGAATCCGTCCTTCATCACTCGGTCGAGAGCCTGGCCGACAGCGTCGAGGGTGTCGACCTCGACCATGATGTGAATCAGGCCGGGTGCGCCGCCGTGCGGTGCCGGGCACAGGGCCAAGCTGTGGTGACGCTCGTTGACGCCCATGAAACGGATTCGCAGCGGCCCGAATTCGGGCGGGGCCGGCAGGCGGAAGGCGCCGCGCGGGTAGAAGCCGAGCACCTCGGTGTAGAAGTCGAAGCTCGCAGCACTGTCCATCACCGGGAGCACGACGTGGCCGAGACCCTGTGCGCCGGTGACGAATCGAGCGCCGAAGGGCGTCACCACGGGGCTGTGGTCGAGGATCGCGCCGTGGAAGACCTCGATGGCTGCTCCACCGGGATCGGTGAAGGCGATGACCTCTTCGACCCGTCGAGCATCCGCTTCGGCGAGCGAAAGCTGCTCCACCTCGGTGCCGTTCTTTTCGAGGGCCTCCTGAACGCGGTGCAGTGCGGCGTGATCGGCGACCTCCCAACCGATGTTGACGATCTCGTCGCGCTCACCCTCGACGACGACGATGCGAGCAGCACGCTCGTCGAGCCGTAGGTAGAGAGCGTTCTCGTCCGGCCCACTGCCCTTGGCGAATCCGAGAACATCGAAAGCGAAAGTGCGCCAACGTGCCATGTCGTTGGTCGAGATCTTGACGTAGCCAAGTCCCTTGATGTCAGTGTGTGTCATCGTGTTCTGTTCCTGTCGATTTCTTGTGTCGAAGTCTGATCAGATCATCGCCCGCAGCGGACCCTGCGGATCTGCGCCGAGACGGCTCAGCGAGGCGGCGTGGAATACGGTGCCCGGCACGTGAATTGCGTGGTGCTGTCCCGCGTGAGCGTCGCGCCAGAATCGCTGAAGCGGCTTGTCCATCCGCAGTGCGTTGCCGCCGCAGCGCGGGTAGACCTGATCGATTGCATTGATTGCGCGCCAGGCGGCCTGCACCTGAGTCTGACGTCCCTCGGCCCGCTGCTCGAAGGTCACTTCCTTGCCGGCATCCACTCGATCCCACATGCGGTCGACGTTGGCCAGCAGGGTGTCGCGGGCTGCCCGGATGTCGGCAGTTGCCTGACCGATGGCGAACAAGGTGTACGGGTCGTCCTTGACTGCCGTGCCCTGTGCGTTGATGCGATCGGCCTGGTACTCGTTGGCGTGGAAGAGCATTCCCTCGCAGATGCCGATGGTGGCGGCGGTGATACCGAGGGGGAACATGTTCGACCACGGCATCAGGTACAGCGTCTCGGTGCGCCCGTACTTGCGCACCGCCGTTCCGTCGATGACCTCGTCGCAGTCCATGACGCGGTAATCGGGGACGTACGCATCCTTGACCACGAGGTCCTTGGAGCCGGTGCCGCGAAGTCCCATGACATCCCACGAGTCTTCGATGATTTCGTAGTCGGTGCGCGGAATGATCACATGGAGCATGCGCGGCGGCATCTCCATGTTGCCGTCCTTGTCGCACGCCATCGCACCGAGGAAAGCCCAGTCGCAATGGTCGGTGCCGGAAGAGAACTGCCAGCGGCCGGAGAACTTGTAGCCGCCGTCGGTGGGGATACACATTCCGCCGGGCATGTACGGCGATGCCATCCAGGTGTCGGGATCCGATCCCCAGATCTCCTGCTGCACCTTGGGATCCGCGAACGCGAGCTGCCACGGGTGAACTCCGACGATCCCGTGTACCCAGCCGGCCGAGGGATTGAGCGAAGCCATGCGCATCACGGTCTCGGCGAACTCGCGAGGATGCGCCTCCATTCCGCCGTGTTCCTTGGGTTGGAGCATGCGGATGGAACCGATTGCCTTCATCTTCTTGGCGGTGTCGTCGGCCACCCGGCCGATCCGCTCGGCCTCGATGCCTTCGGCGAAGATGTCGTCGGCCATCGCGTTGATCTGTTCGAGCACTTCGTACGTCATGTTGTTCCTTGCGTTCAGTCAGGTTGTCTCAGCAGTGTTTTCGACTGCGAATCAGGAGGTTGTCTCGAGCGCCTGGGCGTCACGTGCGGCAACGTTTTCGGCGACTTCCCGCTTCCAGCTCTCCACTGCGCGGGTAGTGTCGATCTCGAATTCGAAGCGCTTCGTCATGTCTTCCGTGACGTTCTCGACATCGGTGTAGAACTGGTTGTACCAGCGCCGCAACTGGTAAACCGGGCCGTCCTCCTCCGAGAGCAGCGGGTTGTCGATCGGGGCCTTGTTCTTCCAGATCTCCACGTCCTGAAGGAATCCCATCTCGACGCCCTCGGTGAACTGCGCGGCCATCGCGGCAGTGGACTCGTCGTCCATACCGGGAAGCTTCTTGACCATCGCGCCGTACTGCAACACGAAGGCATTGTTCGAGATGGGGTAGTGGCAGTTGATCAATACAGTTTCGATGATCTGCCCGTTGGCTTCGCTCTTGATCCAGTCGATCATGTACGACGGACCGAAATACGAAGCATCCGAACGAAGAACAGCGTTGGGATCGCCGTAGTTGGTGCCGCTGATGATGTCCTCGCGTCCCACCGATTCCATGTACTGGCTCGCTACGTGACCTTCGAAGATGTTCTTGAAGTACTTGGGGAACGAGTAGTGAACGTAGAAGAAGTGGGCCATGTCCACGACGTTGTCCACGATCTCGCGGCAATGAGAGCCTTCGATGGTGAGCGTGTTCCAGCTCCAGTCGCTCCACTCATCGCTTCCGAAGCCCTCGATGTCGGGAATCGTGACCTCGGCGGGCGGGGGATTTCCCTGGGGATCGTGCCAGACGAACAGCTGACCGTTCTTCTCGAGTGTGGTCCACGCCCGCGTCTTGGCCAGCGGCGGAACGCGTCGTGCGTAGGGGATCGCCGTACATTTTCCGTTACCGCCCCAACGCCAGTCGTGGAACGGGCAGGCGATCGAATCGCCCTTGACGGTTCCGTGAGCGAGGTTGCCACCCATGTGGCGGCAGTAGGCGTCGAGAATCTTGATGTCGCCCTTGCTGTCGGCGAAGACGACAAGGCTGGTGCCGAATGCCTCGATCTGGTGGGGCTGACCGTCGCGATAGGTATTGCTCAGTCCGAGGCAGTGCCATCCACGCGCGAACCGCGCCGGGGGCGCTGCCGCTTCGATTTCTCGAATTTCCTCGCCGGCGCCCGACTGCGTCGAGGCGTCCGTAGTGGTGAGTGGGCCGGTTCCGAGTGCCATGTCTTCCTCCGAGCCGCGTCTTGCGACGCTCCAGTGATGTGATCCGTCTCATACAACGACGAAGCGTCCTCTGGAGATACGGCAGCTCCCGCTGGATGGAACACCCGCTCGGTGACCTGCAGAGATTCAGCTCGCGAGTGTCGCCACATCGTCGATCGCGTAAGTCGCCCAGGCCCGAGCGGTGACGACCCCGGTGGGATCGGTGGCGACCAGAGCTACGTCGGCGACGCTCTCGTGGTCCTTCTCGTACGTAGCGAGCACCGTCACGGAGCAGTTCAGATCTGCTCCCGCGGAAGTTGCGGTGCAACGTCCGCGGAACCGTCGTAGCGACGCCGAGCCGTAACGACGAGCGGCGAAATCGGCAAGGGCGGCAACGGAATCGGTTCCGGTGCCCGCTGTCGGGGCTTCCCGGACGAAGACCTCGGCAACCAGATGCCCGGTCTGGTCGTGGTATTCGGTGATTCGCTCGAGAGTCGAGCCCAGCGGCCTCACGGACCCGGTGAGCAGCGCGCCCGGATCAGGGCGCCCGAAGAACACGACGTCCTGTTCGACGACGGACCCGTCGGGTGCCGAGCGCACGGTGCCGTACAGCGAGTCGAAATCCGAGAGGAGCGTGGTGGACGTACGGGGAGCAGATGCCGTGAAGTGGGCGGTACCGAGGTTGGTAGTCATGACACTCTCCGTTGGACGCGACCGAGACGCTGTCGTCTCGGTGGGTACATCGACGCTAACCACCGCTCTCGTGGGTGACGACAGGCTTCCCGCTGATCGGGAGCATTCTCGGATTCGATCGAAGAGGTGGAACCTGTTCCAGTTTTGTGCAATTCTGGATATCGTATCCGTGACCGGGAGCACATCTCGATGACTGCACGCGCCGAGCAGAAGGAAGACCAGATGACAGACGAGTTCGCTGACCTGCACCGACCGGTATACGGTCCGGACCTGCTCATCACCGCTCTGGAACGCAATCACGACAAGCCTGCGCTGTACCTCGGAGACGTGATCCTCACCGGAGGGCAGATGCGCGATCAGATCAGCTGCTTCGCCCAGGCTCTCGCGTCGCTGGGAATCACTCAGGGCACCAGCACCGCGATGCTGTCGAAGAACCGCCCCGAGGTGCTGATCAGCATGGGCGCGACCATGATCACCGGCTGCCGGGCGAGTGCCCTGAACCCGATGGGATCGCTCGACGACCACAAGTACATCGTCGACGACGCCGAGATCGAGACCCTCATCTTCGATCCCAATGCCTTCGAAGATCGTGCCGCCGAGTTGAAGGCGTCGTCGCCTTCGCTGACCAACGTGCTCTCGATGGGCCCGTCCGAAGTGGGGATCGACATCCTTGCTCTGGCCGCGACATTCGAGCCTGCGCCGCTGAAGGCAGCGCACGTCGATGCCGAAGACGCCAGCAGCATGGTCTACACCGGTGGAACGACCGGCAAGCCCAAAGGTGTTGTGGGATCGTTCCGTTCGGGTGCAGCGCTCAATCAGATCCAGATGTCGGAGTGGCAGTGGCCCGAGGACAACCGCTTTCTCATCTGCACGCCACTCTCACATGCAGGCGCGGCGTTCTTCATCCCGACTTTGCTGCGCGGCGGCGCTCTGATCGTCCTGCCCGCCTTCGAACCGGGGGCCGTGCTCGAGGCGATCGAGAAGCACAAGATCACGGCAACCATGTTGGTGCCCACCATGATCTACATGCTCATGGACCACCCCGATCTGCCCAAGCGTGACGTATCGAGTTTGCAGACGCTGTTCTACGGAGCGTCCGCGATGTCCCCGGCCAGATTGCAAGAGGGCATCAAGAAGTTCGGGCAGATCTTCTTCCAGTTCTACGGTCAGACCGAGTGCGGCATGACAATCTCGGTGCTGCGCAAGGAAGAGCACCTCGCCGACGATCCGGCCCGCCTCGCGACCTGTGGGCGGCCGGTGCCATGGCTCGACGTCCGGTTGCTCGACGACGACCTCAACGAGGTGCCGCAGGGAGAGCTCGGTGAGATCTGCGTGCGCGGCCCGCTGATCATGAAGGGCTACTGGAAGAAGCCGGCCGAAACCGCCGAGGCGTTCCGTGGGGGTTGGCTGCACACCGGAGACATCGCACGTAAGGACAAGGACGGGTTCATGTCCATCGTCGATCGCAAGAAGGACATGATCGTGACCGGTGGTTTCAACGTGTTCCCGCGCGAGATCGAAGACGTGATCTCGGCGCACCCGTCCGTCGCATCGGTGGCGGTAGTCGGTGTACCGGACGACAAGTGGGGCGAAGCCGTCAAGGCCTGCGTGGTGCTTCGTGCCGGACTGACCGTGGACACCGAGGAACTGGTCGACAAGGTGAAGGCAGCCAAGGGTTCGGTTCACGCTCCCAAGAGCATCGACTTCGTGGATTCACTCCCGTTGACACCGCTGGGCAAGCTGGACAAGAAGGCACTGCGCGCGCGGTACTGGGAGACCAGCGCCCGCGCAGTCTAGGAACCAGCGTCGTGTAGCGAAGGGTCAGCGTTTCCAGACGTAACGACGCTCCGGGCGGCCCACCACTCCGTATTTCAGCGAGGTGGTGGACCGCCCGGACTCGTAGAGGTACTCGAGGTAGCGCCTCGCGCTCGCGCGTGAGATACCGACTCTCACGGAAATGTCTGTTGCCGAGGCGGGTTCGGTGTCGTCTCGCAGAGCTGTCTCGACCAACCGAAGAGTCTCGGGACTGAGTCCCTTGGGCAAACCTTTGTGGGACGACGCCCCTGGTGCGCCACCTGCAACACCGAAGGCCTCGTCCACTGCTGTCTGTTCTGCTTCGCCGGAGCTGTCGAGATTCGCGTATGTCGATCGGTAACGCTCGAGACGCTCACGGAGAACCTCGAACGTGAATGGCTTCATCAGGTAATGCACGACGCCGCTGCGCAGCGCCTTCTTGACCGAGCCGGCCTCGCGCTCACTCGTGATGACAAGAACATCCAGCTCCGGTGCCAGCTCGCGAAACGGGGCGATCAGATCGAGTCCGGTGGTGCCCGGCAGGTGGACGTCGAGAAGCACCAGGTCGGGTTGGAACTCACCGACTGCGGCCAGCGCGGCCTCGGCCGAATGGGCGACGCCACACACTTCGAAACCGTCTATCCGCGAGACGAATCCGCTGTGCACCTTCGCCACCATGAAGTCGTCGTCGACCACCAGTACCCGGATCATGCGCCCTCTCCGTCGTGTAGGACTGCGGTGAAGACAGTCCATTCGATGCCCTCTGTCGAACGACTGCTCACGGTGACGTCGCCACCGCGTCGACGACACGTCAGGCGTACCAGTGCCAAGCCGAAACCGTGTCCGTCGCTCGATTGTCCCTTGGTGCTCCAGCCCTGGCCGAAAACCCTGTCGCGATTCTCCGGCGCGATACCGGGGCCGGCGTCCTCGACCCGCACTTCGACGGCGGTGCCACGGCCCCGAATCGACAATCGAACCTTGCGGCGCGACGCTTCCGGCATCTCGCCGACAGCGTCGACGGCATTGTCGACGAGGTTTCCGACCACCGTCACGAGGTCTCGGCCGAGTCGGCGATGAACCGAGTCAAGGTGCGTGTCCGAGGTCAGTTCCACGGTGACCAATCCCTGTGCAGCGGCACCTATCTTGGCGATCACGAGTGCGGCGGTGCCGACGTCGGCGATCTTGTCGGTCACGGCCGCACTGACCTGTGCGCGCTCCATGGTCAGGCCCTCGACGTAGCCGACCACCTCGTCGTACTCGCCGAGCTGGATGAGGCCGGAAATGGTGTGCAACTGATTGTCGAACTCGTGGATGTGGGCGCGTAGCGCGTCCGTGCTGGTTTTGGTCACGTCGAGTTCTTCTTCCACTGAGCGCAATTCGGTGCGGTCGCGGAAGGTGGTGACCGACCCGATGGTGCGGCCTTTCGATTCGATCAAGACGGTGTTGAGGACGAGTAGTCGATCTCCGACAAGAACCAACTGATCGGATTCGGTTGTGCCGGAGGTCAGTACACTCTGGAGTCGGTCGTCGAGACCGAGGTCTCGCACAGATCTACCGGCACTCCCGCGTGGGATGTCGAGGAGTTGGTGGGCGCTGTCGCTCATCAGCACCACCTTTCCCTGCGCGTCGAATGCGATGACACCTTCCTTGAGGCCACGCAGCATCGCCTCACGTTGGCGAACCAGGTCCAGGATCTCGCGGGCCTCCATGCCGAGGGTCTGCCGTTTGACCCTGCGGGCCAACAGGATCGAACCGACGCCCCCGAGAAGCGAGGCCACCGCGAGGTATACCAGGAGGTTCGGTGCAGACTGCAGCAGTCGCGTCCAGATCGAGGGGTACTCGATGCCGACGATCGCGGTTCCGGTGATCCCTCCTTCACTGCCGAGAATCGGAACGTGCGCTTCCACTGCCTTGCCTGAGGACGTGTCGACCAAACCCGTCCATGACCGATCCTGTGTCTGACGTGCGTCGACGCCGACATCGCCGGGACGCGTCGAAATGACGACACTGCCGTCGGCGTCGGCAAGCGAGACGTAGGTGACGCCCGAGATGGCGCGCACCGAGTCGACCGAACCTTGTAGTCCGGAGCGGAGACGAGTCTGAGCCTGGGGGAGTAGTTCACGTACCGCTGGATTGGCTGCTAGTGATTCCGCTGCCGAGAGTGCGCGACGTCCCTCCTCGCGTTGGAAACTCGCAGACGACTGAGCGAGAGAGAGGGCGGTGACACACACGAGAACTGCGACGACGATCAGAAGTTGCAGTTCGAGAAGTTGGGTCGCCAGAGTGTGCCGGCGCCGAAACAGGCGCTCACGCAGAGGCGACTTGCGCTCTCGCTCGGCCTGCTCGTTTCCTGAGGACACCAGCCAGACCCTAGCCTTCGGTTCGATGCCGGGAAAGCAGTTGTTCGTGAGCACAATGAGCACAAATCAATTTGCTTTCCCAATGGTGACCCCAGTCACAAAGTGCGTCAGTATGAAACCTGTTCACACAGCGGTACCAGCAGACAGCCAGTAGACAGCCAGCAGACAAGGACAAGGCCATGAGGACATCGAAGCGACTGAGCAGGCATATCGCCCTGCTCGGTGCTTGCGCGATGGCTCTCGTGCTCTCGACCGGATGCACTCCGGTCGAGTCCTTCTTCGCCGGTGGTCGAGCGGGTGAGACTTCCGAAGAACTGCGTGTACTGGTGCCCTCGGTGGCCGGTGGTGGTTACGACCTGACCGCCCGGACCATGGTGCAGGCACTGGCCGACGAAGGGACCGTCGACGCCGACGTCGTTGTTCTGCCCGGATCGGGTGGCATCGTCGGACTCAACCGGTTGGCTCTCGAACGCGGAAATCCCGATCTACTCATGGTCATGGGACTCGGCGTTCTCGGTTCGCTCGAGATACTGCCGTCCGAGCACACCCTTTCCGACGTGACACCGATCGCGAGACTGGTCGAAGAGCCGGAAGCTGTACTGGTCCCAGCAGATTCGCCGTACAAAACTCTGGCAGATCTGACGCAGGCCTGGGTGGCGGATCCGTCGTCGATCTCGATCGGTGGTGGTTCGAGTGAAGGCGGACCGGACGGGCTGTTCCGCCTTCTGTTCGCACGGGCGGTCGGCGTCGATCCGTCGCTGTCCCCTTACCGAATCTACGACGGCGGCGGAGAACTACTTCCGGCGCTGCTGACCAGGCAGGTCGACGTCGCCGCCACCGGTATCGGGGAGTACCTGGATCAGATTGCGGCAGGCACGGTTCGGGTCCTTGCGGTCAGTTCGCCGGAGCGCACTCCGGCGGTGGATGCACCGACCATGGCGGAGTCGGGCGTCGACGTCACGTTCACCAACTGGCGGGGTCTCATGGCGCCCCCCGGATTGACGGACGACCAGCGTCAGCATTTACAGAATTTAGTGCGGGATCTGGCGGCAAGTCCACGGTGGAACGAGCTGTCCGACCGAAATGGTTGGAACAGCGCAGTTCTCACCGAACCCGAGTTCTCTGCCTTCCTCGCCGAACAATCCCGGTTCGTCGACGCGACACTCGATCCGCCCGGCACCAACTGAGCACAACCGAAGTTTCGTTTCACCTCCACGAAGGTCACCGGCTCGATTTGCCGTGCCGTTTTTCTCGGCAACTCAGCACAAAAGGAGTTCATCATGCTCGTCACACTCGGCTTCCTCATGGTTGCGGTGTTCATGTTCCTGATCCTCACCAAACGCGCGACCCCGGTGGTGGGACTGACCCTGGTGCCGGTGGCCTTCGGACTACTCGCCGGAGCGGGCCTCGGCATCGGCGACATGATCACCGACGGCATCAAGTCGCTCGCACCCACCGCGGCGCTGTTGTTCTTCGCGATCATCTTCTTCGGAATCATGATCGACGTCGGCCTCTTCGATCCGCTGGTCAAACTCATCTTGCGGATGGTGCGAGACGATCCGATGCGGCTCGTGGTCGGCACCGCGGTGCTCGCGATGGTGGTTTCGCTGGACGGAGACGGTTCGACGACCTTCATCATCGTGACCTCCGCACTGCTGCCGCTCTACCTCAAACTCGGTGTCAGTCCCGTTGTACTGACGGTGATCGCCGGCTTGTCCAACGCGACGATGAACATCATTCCGTGGGGTGGCCCGACCGTGCGGGCGGCTAGCGCGCTGGGACTCTCGCCCTCCGACGTGTTCGTCCCGATGGTGCCGTCGTTGATCGTCGGCCTGATCATGGTGCTCGGATTCGCGATTCACCTCGGGATCATGGAGCGTCGCAGGATCGGGACTTTGGTCCTGACTTCTGAGCGCATCCTCGAAAAGGTCGGAAACGGTGGAAGTTCCAGCACCGGTAGCGCCGGCACCGGCGGCTCGAACGACTCCGAAGACGACGGCGGCGACACCGGACGATTCATCGACGGCCTCGACCCCAAGCGGGACACCTTGCGACCGAAGCTGCTCTGGTTCAACGCCGCGCTGACGACGATCCTTCTCGTCGTGCTCGTGATGGACATCCTGCCCATCCCGGTGCTGTTCATGATTGCGTCGTCGATCGCTCTCGCGGTCAACTTCCCGGCGGTCAAGGATCAGGGCGAAGCAATCGCACGCCATTCGTCGAGCATCGTCTCCGTTGTCGCGATGGTCCTGGCAGCAGCGGTGCTGACCGGCGTTTTCCAGGGAACCGGCATGGTCGAGGCGATGGCAGAGTGGCTGCTCCAGGTCATTCCCGACGCGATGGGCCCGCATCTGGCCGTCATCACGGGCGTCCTGAGCATTCCGCTCACGTTCTTCATGACCAACGACGCGTTCTACTTCGGTGTGCTGCCGGTGCTGTCCGAGACGGCAGCCCAGTACGGCATCGAACCGGTGGAGATGGCGCGCGCTTCGATCACCGGGCAGGCCGTGCACATGCAGAGCCCGCTGGTCCCGGCGATCCTGCTGCTGGTCACGCTCGCCGGTGTTTCTCTGGCGGATCACCACAAGAAGGTCCTGTGGCGAGCAGGCCTGATCTCGATCACGATGCTCGTGGTCGGTGTCGGATTGGGGCAGATCCCCTTCTGAGTGCGATCAGTTGTGGAAGGGGCACCGGCCTTGGTCGGTGCCCTTCTTCTTTTTTGTCACGAAGTTGGGCCGGATGTCGAGATCGGGCTCGTCGTACAGGCGGTGGAACGTCGGCGTGAGCGAGCTGGACATGGGCGGGTTCACCCATGACCAGTCGGTCGGGCACTTGCGCCCGGCCTTGTCCTCACGCGCGATGTGATCGATGAATTGCTTTGCGACAGTGTGATGGTCGACCATGATGACGCCGGCCTTGCGGTAGCTGTGGATAACTGCACGGTTCAGTTCGACCAGTGCACGGTCCTTCCAGAGCGTGCGGTCGTGGCTCATGTCGAGCTCCATCATCGCCCCGATGGTCGGCAACATGTTGTAGCGATCGGTGTCGCTGAAGTTGCGTGCACCGACCTCGGTGCTGACGTACCAACCGCTGAACGGTGTGCAGGGATAAACGATTCCGCCGATGTCGAGGTTCATGTCCGAGACCGCGGGAACGGCATGCCATTTAAGCCCCAGATCAGCGAACCAGCTGTATTCGGGATGCTCGATCTCGACCTCGAGAACGAGGTCGGTCGGGACGTCGAAGTACTGCAGGGGTTCGTCGGGAACCGAAATCAGCACGGGGAGAACGTCGAACGCCGTGCCGGCGCCCTTCCATCCCATCGCGGTGACCTGAGCGGTGAGATCGACGTGCCACGGGTCGCCCAGGATGGTGCCGTCCGGTTGACGGTAGCCGGCGTAGCGGATCAGTTGCGGGCTGAGGATGCGGTACTCCTGGCCGTCCTCGCGGGGAAGCGGCCCGACCGTCACGACGGACTGCAGAGCGCCGCCGTTGGTCGACAGTCGCAGGTGCTCCCAGCACGCTTCTGCGAGAGCGGAAGCCGTGACGGCGTCGCGCGCGTCGATGAGTTTGAGGGTCCGCCAATGCGCGCGACCGACGCACCTGGCGTGGTTTCGCCAGGCGAGTTTGGCGCCGACGAGCAATTCCTCCGCTGTGTGCGTGTAGGTACCGGTCCGGTGGAGCTCACGCAAGGCCTCGCGCCGCCGAGACGTCGGGAGGTGGCCCAGTTCCGGAGAGTCGAAAAATTCGACGCACTCGAGTTCCCGACGTTGAAGCTCGGTCAGCGTCGGGGTGGTGGAGGCGATCTGGGACGTAAGCCCGCTATCGGTGGGCAATTCGTCCTGTCGAACAAAATCCACGGCACGACTCCTGTTTGGCTGGTTGAGATTTCGCTGAACGTTAGCTCGGCGATTGAGAGTGTCGAAGCTCTTGTTTATCTTGCACGCAAGAATAAGAAAGGGACGGTCACACCGCGAAATGGGGTCGCATTGTGACACTTGTCCAGAATGATTTACGAGTCAGACATTTGTGACATAAGCTGCAGACGAAATTCCGCGGCGGGTCTTGCCGCGTCTAGTCGGGACGAGGATGAGCGTGGATTCGCAAGCAATCTCTCTGGTCCGGTCGAGCTTCAAATCCGTCGCTGCGGTAGAAGATGGTCCGGAACGGCTCGCCCGTACCTTCTATTCGATCCTGTTCGCTCGATCGCCCGAAACCCGGGAGTTCTTTCCGGCAGCGATGGATGTGCAGCGGGACCGGCTTGTCGGCGCTATCGCTCACGTCGTCGAACGCCTCGACGAGTCCGACGCGATACTCGAGTACCTCGCGCAGCTCGGCCGCGATCACCGCAAGTACGGCGTCACCGACGAGCATTACACGGCAGTCGGCAATGCCCTGATCGAAGCACTCGAGACGTTCGGTGGCGCCGAAATGTGGACAGACGAGGTCGACAGCGCATGGCGCAACGCGCTCGCGATCATCTCGGCAGCGATGATGGACGCCGCCAACGCGGAGGACGGCCCGCCCGCCTGGAGTGCCACCGTCATCGAATGCCGCCCGGTCATCAAGGGCGTCGCCGTCGTCAAGCTGCAACTCGACCAGACTATGCAATACCGCGCCGGTCAGTACGTCAGCGTGCAGGTCGCCGCGAGGCCGCGGATGTGGCGCTACCTCTCACCGGCCACGCCGTACGACGGGACTGGAGTCCTCGAGTTCCACGTTCGTCAGGTCACCGGCGGGTGGGTCAGCCCGGTCATGGTGAACCAGACCGCTGTCGGTGACACCTGGGTGGCCGGTTCGCCCATCGGCGCCCTGGGGATTCCGGAGAACTCCAAGGACCTTTTGATGATCGCGTCGGGAACAGGTGTCGCGCCTCTTCGCGCTCAGATCCTCGAACTGATCCGACGCGGCAACACTCGCAAGGTCCAACTGTTCTACTCCGGACAGCATCCGTGCGATCTCTACGACCTTCCGCATCTGTGGAAGCTGGCCGAGAAGCACCCGTGGCTCACGATCATCCCGGTCTCGGAAGAAGACGAGAATCCGTGGTGGCACACCGAGCCGGAGCCGCTGCCGCCGATCGGCATGGCCAGGCGCATCGTCGGCAAGGTCGGTAAGGTCGTGACCTCGTTCGGGGACTGGGCGGGCTACGACATCCAGGTCGTCGGCAGCGAATCCATGGTCAACAGCACCAAATTCAGGCTTCGCGCGGTGGGCATCGACGTCGACACCGTTCGCAATGATCCGACGTACTGACCGTCAGTACGGATCGAACTGAATGACCTCGGCCGGCGTTCCGGCCTCGATCAATCGATCACGCGTCGATCGAACCATGGCCGCTGATCCGCACACCAAGACCTGATGTTCGGTGAACGCACCGTACGACGCGACGACGTCGGCGAGCGTGCCTTCGATGAGATGATCGTCGCCGAATCCGATGTCGACGTTCAAACGGTCGAACCACCCGTCGGGCGGGCCGCCGTCGGAGAGATCTTCGACGACAGGAATGGGCTGCAACCACGGAAACTGATCGGCGAGTAGCCACAACATGTCCGCCGCATAGAGATCGCGAAGCGTTCGGCCGCCGAAGAAGAGGTACACCTGCGGCGGGTTCGGGGTCTGAGCCAGATCGAGAATGATCGACCGGAGTGGGGCCAAGCCGGTTCCGCCCGCGACCATGATGACGGTGGGGCCGTTCTCGTCGACGGACAGGTTGCCGCGCGGGTCGAGGATCTGCCAGACGTCACCGGGTTGGGTGTCCTTGACTATCGAACCGCTGACCCAACCGCCGGGAACCGTCTTGACGTGAAACTCCAACTTCCCGTCGTGTGAGGGAGGCAGGGCGGGGGAGAGTCGACGGAGCAACCGCGAATTCTGCGGGACGCTGACGTCGACGTACTGGCCGGGGCGGAAGGGGACGACATCGCCGACCAAGCGGACAACCGCCAGATCCTCACGGAGACGGTGATGTTCGACGACTGTGCTCGACCAGGTTCGCTGGGCCATGAAAGTTCTCCTGTAGTCAGTAGAGCGGGTCGTGCCGGATCTGGTCGAGCGGAGTTCCGCCGGCACGCAAGGCGTAGACGGTGGTCTTGATCATCGACGGTGACCCCGAGATCTGCACCTGACGGTCGGCCCACGAGCCGAACTGCGAGACCACTTTTCCGATCGGTCCGATCAGTCGGCTGTGCATTCCGAAGGGTGGCTCCAGCACCGGTCCGTTGTGCCACCAAGGGTTTTCGGGTTCTTCGGAAACCGGTACGACGGTCAACCACGGATTACTGAGTGAGATGTGCCAGAGCGTTTCGAGGTCGTAGAGGTCGCACGGATACCGGCCGCCGACGAACAGGTGCACGCGCGGATTGTGCGCGCGTTGGGACATTTCCATCACCTGTGCCCGCAGTGGGGCGATGCCGGTGCCGGATCCGATCATGAGAACGTCACGGTCGCTGGTGAAGTCGACCTCGAGACCGCCGAGGGGAGTGGACATGACCCAGCGGTCACCGACGTTGGTCTCGCTGACGATCGCGGGGCTGACCCATCCTCCCGACACCTTGCGGATGTGGAACTCGAGCTGACCGAAAGGGTTGGTCGGAATCGCCGGTGAGTAGTACCGCCACATTTTCGGACGCTGCGGAATCTGAACGCCGACGTACTGTCCCGCCCCGTACGGAATGGGTGGGTCGGCTTCGAGGCGCACTATCGCCAGATCGTCGAGGACTCGTTCGTGGCTGACCACGGTTGCGCCCCAGAGCGCCGGGGTCGTATCGGATTCGGCGCCGTCGGCCATCGTGCTCACGACGAGGTCGGTGAACTGAGACCAGGCGTCCTCCAGTTCCGGCGTCCACTTGTAGCGACTGTGCGCGCTGGTCCCGTACATCGACCGAACTGCGCGCTCGAGTGCAACACCGGCAGCCTCGTAGTGCTCACGCTCGACGCCGTAGCGGCGATGATCGCGGCCGAGTTGGGTGAGGAACTTCCGGATCCGACGATGCTGGGGAAGGTTCTTGACGACGAACTCGATCGCTCTGAAGAAACGGTGCCCCTGCGATTCCATCCCGGCCGGGAACAATGAGCGGTACAGAGGATGTTCCGCAAAGAGGCCGGTGTAGAACACTGCCGAGAAGTGCGCACGGCTCTCTTCGTCGTCGGTCAGAGAATCGAGGCTGGATTGCAGACGGGCGATCACTGTCGGATCCAATCCATCCCCCTTTCGCACCAGCTGCAACTCTCGCCACAATTCTAGTACGGCTGAAAATGTGACCTACGAAACCAACTCGGCCTGGCGAAAACAAACTTGAGCGGAATAGACTCAAGTTTGTCCGCGTTGAGCATATTGACACAGTCGCAATACCAACCGGTCGCGGCTCTTCCCGTTCGACTTCGCCAGAAAGGTGACAAGTGGACTCGTTCACACCAACAACCAAGACCCAGGCTGCGATGACGGCTGCACTGCAGTCGGCGTCGTCGGCGGGTAATCCCGATATCCGGCCTGCCCATCTGCTGGTCGCATTGCTCGACCAGACCGACGGCATCGCTGCCCCACTACTCAAAGCTGTAGGCGTCGACCCCACGGTCGTACACCGTGAAGCACAGGCAATCGTCGATCGCCTGCCCAAGACAACCGGCGCAAGCTCCACCCCGCAACTCGGGCGTGAGGCACTCGCGGCACTCACTGCTGCTCAGCACCTCGCCACCGAGATGGACGACGAGTACGTCTCCACCGAGCACGTCCTCTACGGACTGGCCGGCGGCGACTCCGACGTCGCGCAGTTGCTCGTACGTCATGGCGCTACCCAGGACGCATTGCGTGAAGCCTTCACCACCGTCCGCGGCAGCGCTCGCGTCACCAGCCCGGAGCCCGAAGGCACCTACCAAGCGCTGGAAAAGTACTCCACCGACCTCACCGAAGCTGCACGTAGCGGCAAGCTCGACCCGGTGATCGGTCGCGACACCGAGATTCGCCGTGTCGTGCAGGTGCTCTCGCGTCGTACCAAGAACAACCCGGTACTCATCGGTGAGCCCGGCGTCGGCAAGACCGCGATCGTGGAGGGCCTTGCCCAACGCATCGTCGCGGGTGACGTCCCGGAATCGCTTCGAGGCAAGACCGTCGTGTCCCTGGACCTCGGGTCCATGGTCGCCGGTGCCAAGTTCCGCGGTGAATTCGAAGAACGCCTCAAGGCAGTTCTCGACGACATCAAGAACAGTGCCGGACAGGTCATCACCTTCATCGACGAGTTGCACACCATCGTCGGCGCCGGCGCCACCGGTGAATCCGCGATGGACGCAGGCAACATGATCAAGCCGATGCTCGCCCGCGGTGAGCTGCGGCTGGTCGGTGCCACCACGCTCGAGGAGTACCGCAAGTACATCGAGAAGGACGCAGCACTCGAGCGTCGTTTCCAGCAGGTGCTCGTCGGTGAGCCCTCGGTCGAGGACACCATCGGCATCCTGCGCGGTCTCAAGGAGCGCTACGAGGTGCACCACGGCGTACGCATCACCGACTCCGCGTTGGTGGCTGCTGCCGCGCTGTCGGACCGGTACATCACCTCGCGGTTCCTGCCGGACAAGGCCATCGACCTCGTGGACGAAGCCGCATCGCGACTTCGTATGGAGATCGACTCGCGACCCGTCGAGATCGACGAGGTGGAACGCACTGTTCGCCGACTCGAAATCGAAGAAGTGGCACTCGAGAAGGAAACCGACGACGCGTCCAAGGCTCGGCTCGAGAAGCTGCGTCAGGAACTCGCCGACGATCGCGAAAAGCTCAATCAGCTCAGCACCCGCTGGCAGAACGAAAAGCAGGCCATCGACTCGGTGCGCGTGCTGAAGGAACAGCTCGAAACCCTGCGAGGAGAGTCCGAACGCGCTGAGCGTGACGGCGATCTGGGCAAGGCAGCCGAGTTGCGCTACGGCCGCATCCCGGCGCTGGAGAAGGAACTGGAAGAGGCAGCAGTCGCTTCCGGAGCCGCCTCCGACGGTGACGTGATGCTCAAGGAAGAGGTCGGGCCGGACGACGTCGCAGACGTGGTCGCAGCCTGGACCGGCATTCCGGCCGGCCGGATGATGGAAGGCGAGACCGAGAAGCTGCTCCGCATGGAGTCCGAACTCGGCAAGCGCGTCGTCGGCCAGACCGACGCCGTCGTCGCCGTCTCGGATGCGGTTCGCCGCGCCCGAGCAGGTGTCGCCGACCCCAATCGGCCCACCGGTTCCTTCCTGTTCCTCGGCCCGACCGGCGTCGGTAAGACGGAGCTCGCCAAAGCCTTGGCGGACTTCCTCTTCGACGACGAGCGCGCGATGATCCGTATCGACATGAGCGAATACGGTGAGAAGCACTCGGTGGCCCGACTCGTCGGTGCCCCTCCGGGCTACGTCGGCTACGAAGCCGGCGGCCAGCTCACCGAAGCAGTTCGGAGACGCCCGTACTCGGTGGTCCTCTTCGACGAGGTCGAGAAGGCACACCCGGACGTGTTCGACGTCCTGCTCGCCGTGCTCGACGAAGGCCGACTCACCGACGGTCAAGGCCGCACGGTGGACTTCCGCAACACCATCCTGATCCTGACCTCCAACCTGGGATCCGGTGGCACGCGGGAGCAGGTCATGGACGCGGTACGCCACGCGTTCAAACCGGAGTTCATCAACCGTCTCGACGACGTGGTCGTCTTCGACTCGCTCTCCGAAGAGCAGTTGGAGCACATCGTGGACATCCAGCTCGAGCAGCTGCAGAAGCGTCTGGCTGCGCGTCGTCTCACCCTCGAGGTGAACGGTGCGGCCCGGATGTGGCTCGCGGTGCGCGGCTACGACCCGCTGTACGGCGCTCGGCCATTGCGTCGACTCGTTCAGCAGTCGATCGGCGACCAGCTCGCCAAGCTGCTCCTGGCCGGCAAGGTCCAGGACGGCGACACCGTGCACGTCGGTGTCAGCGAGGACGCGGATCAGTTGGTTCTGTCCTGATTCGGTAAGTGGAATGCCCCGTCGATCCAAGTGGATCGGCGGGGCATTCGCATTTTGTTCTACCCTGGATGGCTGGATGCTCGAACTGGGGATGTCTGCACCCGCGCCTCTCCGAACGACTTCGACGCTCTTTCGTCCCAACCGAAGGTGAGCCAGGCATGACCGATCAGAACGATCCGCGTAACTCGGGTGGGCCGCGCCGTGAGGATCCCGAGGCCACCGAGGTCTGGGGGCGTACACCCGACCAGCCGACAGAGCAGTACGGGACGGTATCCGGCCAGAATCCGAACCAGCCGACGGAGTACTTCGGTCAGCAGCCGGGGGCGGGGCAGTTTCCGGGGGCACAGCAGTATCCCTACGGTGGCCCGGATCAGAACACGGAGTACTTGGGGCAGCAGGGACAGCAGCCGAATCCCACTCAGGCCTTCCCCGCCTACAACCCGCAGTTCGATCCGCAGGCCCCGCCGCCGGGTGCGACGCAGGCATATCCGCCGTACACGGCCCAGCAGTACGGGAACCCGGATCAGTACGGGAATACACAGCAGTACGGAAATACACAGCAGTATCCGGTTGCCGGTGGTGGCGGGGGAGTTCCGCCGGAACAGCCGTTCATCGAAGACGGGTCGTCGGGCGGCGGCAAGAAGCGCAAGCTCGCGACGTGGGTGGCTGCCGGCGTGGTCGGGATCCTGGTCGCCGTGATCGCGATCGTCGCGTTCTCGGCGTTCGGTTCGAACGACAAGGGAACCCAGACCGCTTTCGTTCCGCCGACCACTACGACGCAGGCGCCGACCACCACACCGCCGAAGGCGAGCACCACGGCGCCGACTCCGACGACGGATTCCCCGCTCAGCCAGCTCCCGGGCGGGCTCGGCGAAGTCATCGGCGACGCCGGGGGAGCCGTCGGCACCGTCAAGTCGAACGACGGCGGCACGTTGGTCATCGATTCGATCGGTGGATCACAGGTGACGGTTCTGACCACAGCTGACACCACCCTCATCGCGCTCAACCGCGCCACGATCGCCGATCTGCAACCGGGAGACAACATCGTCGTCGACGGAACTCCGGTGGAGAACGGCACAATGACCGCCAACACGATTCTGAGTACGTCGTTGCCGAAGTTCGGCAACTGAGTCGTTCACGACACATCAGGCGAGTCCACCAGGGTGTCGCGGGAGGTTGAGGCCGCGAGTCGCTACCCTGGAGGGTGATGACTGGAATGTGGTTCGGACTGGCAGCAATTGCACTCGCAGGCGCGGGTGCGCTCCTGTACGTCGACAGGACGAGGCGAGATCAATCCGGGCGAGTGCGTCAGATCTGGGCCAAGGCGCAGGGATACACGTACACGGCCACTGACGATCAGCTGGCGGGCGAATGGCACCGCGCGGTCATGGCGAAGCAGGACTACCTGACTGCCACGGACGTCGTCCGAGGCCGTCGTCGCGGAGAGCAGTTCGTGCTGTTCGACCTGGAAGAGACCGCAACCATCGTCGCCGTTCGCCGCGAGATCGGGTCGGACGTCGACATCGATCTTCGGTTGAAATCGACGGCTCCGCCCAAGGACGGTGACCTGAACCTGCTGGGTGCGATCGGTTCACGAGTCGTCTTCGCGACCGATCTCGAGATCGCACGTCGTGTCTGTGATCAGCGCATGGTGGCGTTCACCGAATCGGTTCCGCCGTCGATCAGCATGCTGTGGAGCGAAGGGCAGTGGACGCTCGGTTCGCTTCCGGTGACCAGTAACGGCCGGGATTGGGACGCTGCAATCGAGTCGGTTGCGCGCCTGTCCGGCATTCTGCATGTCCTGCCTCCCGTCACCGATCCCAACGAACTCGAGGTCGATCACGATCCGAGCCGCCCGCGGCCGGGCGCCGAGAAGTCTCGCCCAACTCCGGATCCGGTAGAACAGCCCCGTTCGCGTCAAGAGCAGCCGCCCCGTGAAGCTCCGCCGCGTGAATTTGCCCCGCGTGAGTCCGCACCGCGTGAGCCTGCACCGCGGGAATCTGCGCCACGTCCGGATCAATCGCTGCGCAAGCCCGAGGCGGCTGACAAGCCGGCTCAGCGTCCGGCGTCGCAGCGCTCGGGCACAATTCGCCCGGTCGACTGACCTTTAAGGTTCCCGTCCAGCCGCGATAACCACTAGCGTGGCCGGTATGTCGACTTCCCACTCGGATCGCCCTGTGCGTCCCGTTGCCCTGGTGACCGGACCTACCTCTGGTCTCGGCGCCGGTTTCGCCAAGAAATACGCCTCCCTCGGATACGACCTGGTTCTCGTCGCACGTGACGAGGTCAGATTGCACGACCTCGCGTCCGAGTTGAAGACGATGTTCGGCACCGAGTCGGAGATTCTGGTTGCCGATCTCGCATCGGAGGCTGGACGCGACACCGTCGCGCTTCGTCTGGAGAAGGGCGTCGAGGTGTTGGTGAACAACGCCGGATTCGGTACCTCCGGCGAGTTCTGGACTGCAGATCCGGCGCTTCTTCAGTCTCAACTCGACGTCAACGTCACCGCCGTGATGCGGCTGACCCGTGCGGCGCTGCCCAGCATGATCGCGTCGGCGCACGGAACGATTGTCAATGTGGCGAGCGTCGCGGGCCTGCTGTCCGGGCGGGGTTCGACGTATTCGGCAAGCAAGGCCTATGTCATCTCGTTCACCGAAGGGCTTTCCGGCGGGTTGGCCGGGACGGGAGTGCGCGTTCAGGCGCTGTGCCCGGGCTTCATCCGCACCGAGTTCCACGAGCGTGCGGGCATCGAGATGTCCACGATCCCCAAGCCGATGTGGTTGAGCGTCGACCAGGTGGTTGCGGCGTCGATGAAGGATCTCGGTGACGACAAGGTCATCAGCATTCCGGGGATTCAGTACAAGGTCCTCACGACGGCTGGGCGTCTGGTTCCCAAGGGGCTGGTTCGCCGGTTGACCAACATCGTTGGACGAGGCCGCGGGCGCACGTAGCCCAGAGGCAGCAGCCGAACGTAGCCCAGAGGCAGAAGCCGAACATAAGCCAGTGGTCGGTAGGCTGAGCACTCATGAGCGATCGTGAGGATTTGGCTGCGCTGGTGCGCGAATTGGCTGTTGTACACGGAAAGGTGACGTTGTCCTCGGGCAAGGAAGCCGACTACTACGTCGACCTTCGCCGCGCGACACTTCACCACAAGGCGGCGCCGCTGATCGGCTCGCTGCTGCGTGAACTGGTCGCGGACTGGGATTTCGACGCCGTCGGAGGTTTGACGATGGGCGCCGATCCGGTTGCGATGGCGGTGATGCACGCTCCCGGACGCCCGATCGACGCGTTTGTCGTTCGCAAGGCTGCGAAGGCTCATGGGATGCAGCGTCAGATAGAGGGCCCGGACATCGTGGGCAAGCGTGTCCTGGTTGTCGAGGACACGACCACGACGGGCAATTCTCCGTTGACAGCAGTGAAGGCTCTGCGCGAGGCAGGGGCAACAGTGGTCGGAGTCGCTACCGTCGTCGATCGCGCGACGGGTGCGGACGCGATTATCGGCGCCGAGGGCGTCGAGTACCGATCGCTGCTGGGCCTGGAAGATCTGAACCTGAGCTGATGCCCCGTGAGTGGTTAAGGAGTCCCTGCACTCCTCAACCACTCACAGGGTCAGTCGCCTACGGTGACGGCGAGTGCTTCGTCGACGCTGTGCGGCGCGGGATCGTGGTCGTCGACGTGTGCGAGGACCTTGCGTCCGCTCGACAGGACGAACACGGCAGCGAGGGTGAGCACCGCGCCGACCCAGAACGGCATGTGGACGTTGGACTCGCCGAGCTTGCCGGCTACCCACGGAGCTGCGGCGCCGCCGACGAATCGAACGAAGCTGTAAGCAGCCGAGGCGGTCGACCGTTCCACGGGCGCCGAGATCATGACGGTTTCGGTGATGAGTGTGTTGTTCACACCGAGGAACAACCCGGCGAGGACGACACCCACGATCAAGACGATCTTGTTCTCGGTGAAGAGCGCCATCATGCCGAGGTCGAGTGCGAACAGTGTCAGCGCCAGCATCATCATCGGTAGTGTGCCGAAGCGTCGTTGCAGGCGAGGGGCGAGGAAGACCGAGGAGATCGCCAGCATCAGGCCCCATCCGAAGAAGATGAATCCGATCGGGTACGCCCCCATGTCGAGGGGGAACGGTGTGTACGCGAGCAGCGTGAAGAATCCGTAGTTGTAGAGCAGCGCGGTGATGGCAACGGTGAGTAGCCCGCGGTGTCGCAGCGCCTGGAACGGTGCAGCGATGGACGTGTGGTGTTCGGGCTTGGGTGCGCTCGGAAGCATCACGACGATGAGAATGAAAGCAACCGCCATCAGGGCTGCGACGCCGAAGAACGGTGCGCGCCAGCTGATGTCACCGAGAACGCCGCCGACCAGCGGTCCGACCGCGATACCGATGCCCAGTGCAGCCTCGTAGAGGATGATTGCCCGTGCGACGCCGCCGCTGGCCGCGCCGACGATGGCCGCCAGTGCCGTTGCGATGAAGAGTGCATTGCCCAGTCCCCAGCCGGCACGGAATCCGACGATCTGGCCGATGGTGCTGGAAGCGCCTGCCAGAGAGGCGAACACGATGATGATGGCAAGGCCTACAAGAAGTGTTTTCTTGGCGCCGATGCGGCTGGACACCACACCGGTGATGAGCATGGCCACGCCGGTGACGAGCATGTAGCTGGTGAACAGGAGCGAAACCTGCGACGGTGTGGCGTCGAGTTGTTCGCCGATCGGCTTGAGGATCGGATCGACCAATCCGATGCCCATGAAGGCGATGACGCTGGCAAAGGCTACCGCCCACACCGCTTTCGGTTGTTTCAGGAGGCTCGGCGGAGCCTCGTTCTGGTGCGTTGATGTCGCGGTCGTGTTGCTCACGGCCACCTCCTTTTTCAGTGGTGGGTATTTCAGCTGGGGTCGGAAGTCTTGATGATGGACCGCAATTCGGCCAATCCGTCGGCCAGTTTCTTGATCTGCTCGGGCCCGAGTTCGACGAAGTGGGGGACTAGAGCGTCGGCGATCTCGTTTCGGCCGTCGTTCAGGATCTTTCGACCCTTCTCGGTCATGGCCACGCGCACTGCGCGGGCGTCCTCCGGGTCGGCGCGGCGTTCGACGTAACCGTTCTCGCCGAGTTTGCGCAGTAGGGCAGTGGCAGAGGGCTGCGAGCTTCTGTCGAGTCGAGCGAAATCGCTGATCCGCATTTCGCCGTATTCCTCGAGGAGCGAGAGCGCGCGCAGCCAGGCGCGTGGGTACTGATCGGACGCGAAAGAACCTGCCAGCTTCGCGAAGCGGTGCGTGTTGCTCACGAGGTCGACGAGTAGTTCGTGCAGTTGCTGCTCTTCATCTGTCACGAAAAATATTATTGCATAGGGTAACTATGTAAATCAACGAGTCCGTAAAAGGTGGTCCGTGACACTCGTGGTGATCAGTGCCGCGATGTCGAGGCCGGGTGCAACGAGCGCGAGGCTTCGATTTGCCGCCAGCACTGCGATGCCGTGGGTTCCGGTCCAGATGGTCACTGCAGAAGTGGTGGGATCGGACGCGTCGGCCTCTTCGGTCAAGGCTTGCAGGGCGGCGAAGAGCGGGAGTGAAGACTCTCGGAGGTTGCTGCCGGTGGCTTCGAGGAGGTCGTGGCGAAACATCAACTCGAACATCGCCGGCCGCTCCTGGGCGAATGACACGTATTCGATTGCTGCCGAGATCAATCGGCTACGAGCGGGTTGTTTGCCGACAAGTGCCGGTTGGAGTCTTTCGGTGAGATCGCGCAGGCCGTGTGAGGCAATTGCGGCAAGCAGGCTGTTGTGGGTCGGAAAGTATCTCCGCGGGGCGCCGTGCGACACGCCCGCCCGACGCGCGATCTCCCGTAGCGTCAGTTCTGTGGCGCCGTCGGCATCGAGAATCTCGACGCCGGTGGCGACGAGTGTTTCGCGAAGGCTGCTGACAGTCATGGAAGACAGTGTCTACTATTCTCGTCGTAGACACTGTCTACTAGACGGAAAAGGTGATGCCCTGTGCTCTATTGGCTGTTCAAATACGTTCTGATCGGCCCGGTCCTCTGGCTGTTCGGGCGGCCGACGATCGAGGGGCAGCACCACATCCCCAAGAAAGGGCCGGTGATTCTCGCCGGAAACCATCGGGCAGTCGTCGACTCGTTCTTCCTGGTCCTCATGGTGCGCCGACGCATCACCTTCGTCGCGAAGAGTGAATATTTCACCGGGACCGGTGTGAAGGGCGCGATGCAGCGCTGGTTCTTCGGTGGGGCGGGTCAGGTGCCGATCGACCGTAGCGGCGCCGATGCCTCCCGTGCGGCATTGGACACGGCCATCGGAATTCTCGACAAAGGCGGCGTCTGGGGGATCTATCCCGAGGGAACTCGATCGCCCGACGGATGCCTGTACAAGGGAAAGACCGGAGCGATTCGTGTCGCCTTGGAAACCGGGGCGCCGGTCATTCCCGTCGTCGTGCACGGCGGCGACGCAGTCAACCCGCCGGGTACGCGGATGTGGCGCTTCAGCAAGGTCCGGATCACGGTAGGGGAGCCGATCGACTTCTCTCGGTACCGCGAACTTCGTGGCTACCAGGCCGTCGTGCGCGCGGCGACGGATGAATTGATGGCAGTGCTCTGTGACCAGTCGGGGCAGGAATACGTCGATGTCTACGGCGCGGACGCCAAATCCGGCGATGCTGCCTGAGTGACCCAGTACGGTCGCTGTTGGACGTGTAACCAACAGGAGGATTGTGATGGCGGGCAAGTGGGGCATCGAGCACGCAGTTTTTGCGGCGGCGACGGCAGCGACGGTGGTTGGGGCAGTGGTCGGTAACGAGCGGGTTCAGCAGATCGCCAAGCCGCTGATTGCACCTGCCTTGGCCGCCCGAGTGCTGCGCAAGCGTTCGGAGACGGAAACTGCCGATACCGCACTGCTTCTGGCCGGCCTCGCCGCCGCGACCGTCGGCGACGTGTTCATGATCGACCCGGACAACGATGCTCGTCTGATCAAGGGCGCGTCGTCGTTCGCGGTGATGCAGGCCAGTTACTCGGCTCTTCTCCTGCGCCGCGGGGCACGGCCGACCCGTGCTGCCCTCAAACCCCGCATCAGCGGTTGGTCGACGGCGTCCGGTCTGCTCCGTGCCAAGGCACCGAGCGTGTCGACGCCGCTCACCGGATACGGATTGATGTTGGGAACCACCTCGACGTTGTCGGCGGACCCCGCTCTGGCACCGCAGTCCAAGGCCGTGCTCGACGTTGTCGTCCCGAACAAGGATCGACGCTCCTGGCTCGGATTGGGCGGAGTGCTCTTCACCGCGTCCGACGGGCTGATCGTGGTGCGTCGACTGTTCATCCGCGGGACCGCCGGCCGTGCCGCTGCCGAGGGTGTGATCCTGGCGTCGTACGCGGGAGCGCAACTGATGCTGGTGGAGGGCATGTTGGCGCTGGGACGCAAGAAGAGCGTCTAGTTTTTCACGGGCACAGCATGATTCGGTCTCGGTTCTTCGGGTCCACCATGACGGTGACCGTGGATCCGGGAGTGATCTTGTCTTTGAACTCGGGTCGGATCTCGTACTCGATCCGGCCCGAGTACGAATCGGAACCTGGAACCGTGAGGCGGAGTGCGAGCTTGGCCAACTCGCCGTCGACGGTTCGACGCAGGGGTGTGACCTTGTCGATTCGTGCCCACCCTTCGAGGCCGTGCTTTTCGAGCTTGCGCTCGGCGCGGGTCGGTCGATTGGCCCAGGCCATTCCGAATCCGAGTGCCGAGCCGAAAGCGGCGAGTAGCCCGCCGATCTGATAGGGCAGAGTGCCAGGTGGGGTGTGCTCGACCAGCCATCCGAGCCACACCGCGAGCACGATCAGATATCCCACCGCGATGAAACACACGGTATGTACGACGCGACGGTGATTCATCAGATTTCCTCCACATCCAGGATAGCCTGACCGGATGAGCGAACCGAACGTCTTCATCACCGGTGCTGCGGCTGGAATCGGGCGGGAGACGTCGCTGTTGTTCGCGCGCAACGGATACCGCGTCGGCGCGTTCGACATCGACGACGCCGGCCTTGCCTCGTTGAAGGCCGAGATCGACGGTTTCGGTGGGAGCGTCGTGACGGGTGTCCTGGACGTCACCGATCCGGTGGGATGGGCGCAGTGTCTGGCCGATTTTGCCGGGGAGTCCGGGCGTCTGGACATCCTGATCAACAATGCGGGCGTGCTCTCCTCGGGACGGTTCGAGGATATTTCTCTTGCGGCGCATCGCCGAATGGTCGACATCAACATCACCGGCACCCTCAACGGCACGCACACGGCTTTCCCGTACCTCCGCGATACCGTCGGCGCTCAGGTGGTCAATCTGTGCTCCGCTTCGGCGATCTACGGCCAGCCCGAACTGGCGACGTACGGTGCAACCAAGTTCGCGATCCGCGGCCTGACCGAGGCGCTCGATCTGGAATGGGCACAGCACGACATCCGTGTTCTCGCGCTCTGGCCGTTGTTCGTCCAGACCGCGATGGTCACTGGAATGGACACCGGAGCCACCAGATCGTTGGGTATCAAGCTGACTGCCACCGACGTCGCGAAGGAGCTGTGGGCGGCCACACGCGGCGCCGGACGCGTACACAAGGTTCACTACCCGGTCGGAACTCAGGCAAAGCTCTTTCTCAGTGCGTCGCGGTTCTCGCCCGCGTGGCTCTCACGGCTGATGAACAAGCGCGTCACCAGCACTTAGTCGACCACACGATAGAGTGCACTGTCGGCTGTTGCTGGGCCAAGATGACGTGTGTGGAGGTAGTCGGGTGGTTCGTGTTCGGGTGGGGTTCGTCTTGTTGGGCGTCGGGTCGGCGCTCGTGCTCGCAGGGTGCGGCGGGGAGGCGGATTCAGCGCCGACCGTAGCGGCGCAGCCAAGTTCGACCACCACTACCGCAGTGCCGACGACAACCACCACCGTCGCGCCCGTCGTCCCCACGACCACCGAACCACCGACCACGACGCTGCCACCGACGACGACGCTCACGGACGTGCAGTTCGAGCGCAACGAGTCGTACTACTTCACCACTCCCGACGGGAACTTCCAGTGCGGCATCATCAAGTTGCCCACCAGAATCGAAGCCGGGTGCGAGGGAACGACCACCCCGGTTCCGCCGCGGCCGGAGAGCTGCATGGTCAACTGGGGCAACGGCATTCGCGTAACCGACGAGGGTGACGGTGCTTTCATGTGTTCGGGCGGAGAGGTGTACACCTCGGGCGGCCCCGACGCCGATCCGGTGTTGGCGGCCGGTCAACCGCTGAGCAAACTGGGTTTCACCTGTACGACCACCGCGACAGACGTCTCGTGTGTCAACGATCAGACCACGCACGGCTTCACCGTGGCTGCAGATTCCAACGAGGTGTTCTGATGACCGAAGTCGCAGCCGACGACGTTTCCGGTGGGGCCGGTGAACCGGGACCCACCGAGTGGGGCGAGAACCCCAACGGCGTCGGGCCGTGGGCCGAGGAGCACGACACGGAACCGCCGACAGACGAGCGCTACGACTCCGTACTCCTCGCCGAGGGTGATCGTCGAAACGTCTTGGACGAGTACCGGTACTGGACGCGGGAAGCGATAGTCGAGGACATCGACTCGCGCCGTCACACGATGCATGTCGCCATTGAGAACTTCGCGCACGACGCCAATATCGGCACGGTGGTTCGCACGGCAAACGCGTTTGCTGCGGCCGCGGTCCACATCGTGGGGCGTCGGCGCTGGAATCGGCGGGGCGCCATGGTGACCGATCGATACCAACACATCGTTCACCACGCCGATATCAGCGAGCTCGTCGAGTACGCCCGTGAGAATTCACTCACGATCGTTGCCGTCGACAACACCCCGGGGTCGGTGCCGCTGGAAACGGCAAGCCTGCCGCGAGAGTGCATCCTGCTGTTCGGTCAAGAAGGGCCCGGAGTGACCGAACATGCGAAAGAGGTTGCGTCCATGACGGTCTCGATCGCGCAATTCGGGTCGACTCGCAGCATCAACGCCGGTGTCGCGGCCGGCATTGCCATGCACGCGTGGGTACGTGAGCATGCCGATCTCGCCGATTCCCGCTGATCTCGCTCGCGAATTCCGGCTAGCGCGTAGCGCCTCGACCAGACAGGATAGGTAGTTATGCAGGAAGTGTGGGCAGAGCGAGCCGATGCGGCTGAGGGCGCGATAGTCAGTCGTCACCTTCGGCGCCTGTGGGGACTGCCCCGGACAGCACTCGGCGTGGTTGCCTGGCCTGCTGTTCGGCGCGAGCGGATGTTCAAGCCGTGGCACTACTGGTGGCAAGCGCACCTGCTCGACACTGCAATCGACGCGCTCGAACGTGACCCGACGCCCAAGCGTCGTCGCCGGGTGGCGAAGGTCGCCCGCAGTGTGCGGGTCCGCAACGTCTCGGCGTGGACCAACAACTATTACGACGACATGGCGTGGCTGGGCCTCTCGCTCGAACGTGCTCAACGTATGTTCTCGGTCGATCACCGGACCGCGGTCCAGGCGCTCGAATCGCAACTCTTCGATTCGTGGTCCCCGGCCGACGGCGGCGGTATTCCGTGGTGCAAAGGTTCCGATTTCTACAACACCCCGGCAAACGGACCCGCCGGAATCATGCTGGCGCGCACCGGAAAACTCTGGCGCGCGCAGGCAACGGCCGACTGGATCGACGAGACGCTGCGGGATCCGGACTCCGGACTGATCTTCGACGGCATCCGCCGCGATGGCACCCTCGAGCGCGCGATCTATTCGTACTGTCAGGGCGTCACGCTGGGGTTGGAAACCGAGTTGTCGACGCGATTGGGCGAGCCGCGCCACCGCGAGCGAGTCCACAAACTCGTCGACGCGGTGTACGACGGAATGACCGAGTACGGAGTCATCACGGGCGGTGGCGGAGGCGACGGCGGGCTGTTCAACGCAATCCTGGCTCGCTACCTGGCGTTCGTGGTGGTGAACCTGTCCTGGGAGACTCACGAGGACCTGCGAGCGCGCGAACTCGCAGCGCAGATCGTTCTGTCCTCCGCGGAAGCGGCCTGGAACAACAGACTGCAGATCGAAGGTCTGCCGCTGTTCGGGCACGACTGGACCAAGGATGCTCAGTTGCCGAGTCTGTCCGGCGACATTGCCACCTTCGCCGCCGGAACCGTGCGCTCGTCGAGCGTGCCCGAGCGAGACCTCTCGGTGCAGGTAGGTGGGTGGATGCTCATGGAGGCGGCATTTGTCGTCTCGGCGGCTGGATACCCGCGTAAGCGTTAGGCTTTTCCCTCATGGAATCCCGGCACGTGGTCGACACGGACGGCGTACGTCTTCACATCGATGTCGGTGGGGCAGGGGCGGACGTTCTGGTTCTCTCCGGCGGCCCGGGATGCGTTCACTATCTTGCTCACGACGAGCTGGTTCCGGAAGGAATGCGCGCGTGGTGCCCTGAGCCACGCGGAGTCGGCCGGTCCGGTGGCGGCGCTCATACGATGGCGCAGGCGGTTGCGGACCTCGAACTCGTCCGACGCACGTTCGAGATCGACAGCTGGGTCGTGTTGGGGCACTCGTGGGGATCCGACTTGGCGGTGCGGTACGCACTCGACTGTCCGGAATCGGTGTCCGGCGTCGTCGGCATCGCGGGGCACGGCCTCCACAAAGACCGGACCTGGTCGAAGCAGTACGAAGCGGGAATCGAGCCGGACCCGCAGATACCTTGGGAACCTGTTGTCTGGCAATCGCTTCAAGAATCGTTCATCGAATGGATCCATGAACCACAGCTGTTTCGGCAGTTGGCCGACTCACCCGTGCCCATGACATTTCTCGCGGCGGCCGACGATATTCGCCCGTCGTGGCCGTTGCAGCAACTGGCCGAGCTCGTGCCTAACGGTAGTTTCGAGGTCGTCGACGGTGTCGCGCACAACTTCTGGCAGTCTCACCCGCTCCTGTGGAGGAAGATCGTCACCGAGGCTTGTGCAACGCACTCTCGACTCTCCTGATCTCCACCAGGATCCGCTCCGCAACGGTCTGGTATCCCAGGCTCCGATTGACGGTCAGCATCGGGTGATTTTCCGCGTTCACCGTTGTGTAAATTCTTCGCAGCGAGGGAAATTCAGCTGCCAACACAGACGCTTGTTGCTCCTTGACCCACCGAGCGAGACCGTGTCCGCGGTGCTGGGGAAGTACCACGGTGTCGTGCTGCGATGCGTGGGTGCTGTCATGTTCGTCCACCGTCACCACTGTCGCTGCGGCTACTTCGCCGACGCTGTCGTCGACCGCGCAGCACACCAGGAGTACTTGAGAGCCACCCGTCATCTTCTGTTCCCACGATCTGACCTCGTCGGCTCCCCAATTACGTTCGGGTATCTGCAGTTCGGCGCCCGGCGCGTCGAGGAGTCGGTTCAATGCCTCCGAGAAGGAGTGGACCAGCTCGTCCGGGGTTCGGTTGCGCCAACTGACGATTCGATAGCCGGGGCGGGCACTGTGTGCGGTGGGAGGGCTGAGGTGCTGAACCTGGTTGGCCAACCGAAGCAACACACGGTGGCCGTCGAACGATCCCAGGAAATGCTCGGCTGCGCTTCCGACGAGCGCCGTCACTCTGATTCTTCGCACGCCGAACCCGGCGATGTCGACTTCGGCGAGTTCGGCAAGCGCTCGTCCTACCCCTCGTCGCTGCGCGTGGGGTGTCACGTACATCCGAAACTCTGCGAGATCAGGTTCCGCCGAGTTGCGTCGCGCCTGGGCGATGCCGAGGACTTCGTCCGTTCCGCCGTCGCGTGCGATCCAACGCCACACATCGACTGAACCGTCCTCGGCCTCGATCATTTCCATCAGGGCCGTCGCTGTCGGCGCAGTTCCGGACAGGTGACGCTGGCCTTCGGCGAAGACCTCACACCACTGGTGAAGAACCGATGCTGTCGATCCGGACGGTACGAACTCGGCTACAACTACGCGGCTCACCCATGTGACGATACCGAGCTGCCAACCCCGAGTTGGAATCACGCGAACCCTAACCCTGTCGGACTGCGGCGGCAGTTGCCAGCATTCAGGCATGTCTGATTCTCCGCGCCAACTGAGCCTCAACGCGTTCATCCACCCCGCCGGTCATCACGAAGCGGCGTGGCGTCATCCGTGGACAACACCGGAACGTCTGTTCGACGTCACGTATTTCCAGGAGATCGCTCGCACTGCTGAGGCGGCGAAGTTCGACGGAATCTTCTTCGCCGACGGTCCCGCGTTGCGCAGCGACGTCGAGCACGGTCCCGCAGGAACGTTGGAGCCGATCACCTTGTTGACGGCCATTGCAGTGGCAACCGAGCGGATCGGATTGATCGCGACGGCGTCGACCACGTACTACGAGCCGTACAACCTGGCTCGGCTGTTCGCCTCGCTCGACCACATCTCGAACGGACGTGCTGGGTGGAACATCGTCACCACGGGTACGGATCTGGCTGCCGCCAACTTCGGGCTGGCCAAGCATCCGGACCACGGCGACCGGTATTCGCGTGCAAGGGAATTCGTCGACGCGGTGGTGCGGTTGTGGGACAGCTGGGAGGACGACGCGATCAGTCTGGACCGGGAGAACGGAATCTACGCGGACAGAAACAAGATTCACGAGATCAACTACGTCGGCCGGCATCTTCGGGTGCGGGGACCGTTCAACGCACCGCGAACGCCGCAGGGATACCCGGTGCTGGTGCAGGCCGGGGCGTCCAACGACGGTCGCGCGTTTGCCGGTCAGTATGCGGAGGCGATTTTCACAGCGCACCAGAGACTTTCCGATGCGCAGGCGTTCTACACCGACATCAAGTCGAGGGCTGCTCAGTTCGGGCGCAACCCCGATCATGTCAAGATTCTGCCCGGAATCAGCCCGTTCATCGGTGACACCGAGGAACAAGCCAAGGCGCTCGAGCGAGAATTTAACGAGTTGACCTCGCCGGAGTACGGGCTCGCGCAGCTCGGTGCACTCACCGGGACCGATGTTCGGAATCTGGAACTGGATGCACCGGTTCCTGTCGAATTGTTCGCGGCGGCAGGTGATGTCACCGACAACAAGCAAAGCAGATTGCAGGTGATCGCCGGCATAGTCGAGCGTGAGCGTCCGACGGTTCGGGGCCTGCTTCATCGTTTGGCGGGTGCGCGCGGACACCGGGTGTTCGCCGGAACCGCCGAGCAGGTGGCTGACACGATCGAGGAATGGTTCACCAGCGGTGCTGCTGACGGATTCAACGTCATGCCGCCGTACTACCCGGGTGGACTCGAAATCTTCACCGAGCGTGTGGTCCCGATCCTGCAGGATCGCGGTCTGTTCCGCACCGAATACACGGGTACGACGCTTCGTGATCATTTCGGGTTGCCGAGGCCCGAGAGCCAGTTCTCGGGTAGTGCGTCTGCAGTGCAGTAGGCCCGCCTCCCGTTGTCGATAATGACAATGGTTACCATTAAGGAATGAAGCAGCTACCGGTAACCGTGCTGTCCGGATTTCTGGGCGCAGGCAAGACCACACTCCTCAACCACATCCTCGCCAATCGAGACGGCCGTCGGGTCGCCGTCATCGTCAACGACATGAGCGAGATCAACATCGACGCGGCGCTCGTCGCGGGCCAGGGCCACCTCGATCGCACGGAGGAGAAGTTGGTCGAGCTCACCAACGGATGCATCTGCTGCACGCTGCGTGAGGATCTGATCGACGCCGTCGGCGCGCTGGCCCGAGAGGGGCGATTCGATCAGTTGGTGATCGAATCCACCGGCATCTCCGAACCGATGCCGGTGGCGGCCACCTTCGACTGGGAATTCGAGGACGGCTTCAGCCTCGGCTCGCTCGCGAAGCTCGACACGATGGTGACCGTGGTGGACGCGTCGACCTTCCTCGGCGAGCTGGCAAAAGGCGAGCGACTGGACGAGCGCAACCTCGAAGCCGGGGAGGGGGACGGACGCAGCATCTCCGATCTCCTGGTTGATCAGGTGGAGTTCGCCGACGTCATCTTGCTGAACAAAACCGACTTGGTGAGTCCGCGGGCGGCGGGAACCGTCGAGGCGACGCTTCGAAGGCTCAACCCCACTGCTCAGCTGATTCGGACCGACCACGGAAAAGTCACCCTCGATCGCGTCCTCGAAACCGGTCTCTACAACCCGGAACTGGCTGCGCAAGTACCCGGTTGGGACGAGGAGCTGGCCGGCGGGCACACCCCGGAAACCGAGGAGTACGGAATACGCAGCGTCACGTATCGAGCCTCGCGACCCTTTCATCCGGCGCGACTCGAGGCTGCGCTCGGTCAGTTCGCGGGACTCTTGCGAAGCAAAGGCTTCTGCTGGATCGCCAGTAGGCCCGAGTTCGCCGCTATCTGGTCGCAGGCAGGCCCCAACCTCGTCATCGAACCGGCGCAACTGTGGGCGTCGGCAGCGGAGGTGCCAGGGCAGGAGATCGTGTTCATCGGAGTGAAACTCGACCCGGCGACGCCGTCGCGAATCCTCGATCCGGCTCTGCTGACCGATGACGAACTACGCGAAGGACCGCGGGTCTGGATTCGCTACGACGACCCGCTTCCGGCGTGGGACCAGAGCCACCTGCACTGAGCAGACAGCTTCTAGTCGAGGACTTCTTCTACCTCGACGTCTTCGGCCGGTCGGGCCATTTCCTTGCGGTACTGCCAGATTCCCAAAGCGGTGCCGATGACCAAGCTGACCATCATCACGATCAGCACGGCGGGCAGCAACCACGGAACGCGATCGAGGAACGAGCCACCGTAGAAACCGAGCAGCAGGAGTACCGGTGCCCAGATGATCGCGCCGATGGTGCTCGCGATGGTGTAGCGCGTGTGGTTCATCTTGGCTGCGCCTGCGACCATCGGGCACAGGGTGCGAACCCACGGAACCCAGCGGGCGATCAGGACGGCCCAGAACCCGTGTCTCTCCAACAGGATGTTGACGCGGTGCAGATTCTTCTCGGTGAAGTACTTGCCGCCCTTACGGGCTTTGATGTGGTTGCCCGTCCGGTGGCCGATGACGTACCCGACCTGGTTGCCGGCAATGGCAGCGATCATCGCGCCCACCGACAGCGCCCACACGTGGCCTGCACCGGATTCGTGACCGGCAAGCACGATTCCGGCTGTGATCAGCAGCGAGTCACCAGGGAGAAACAACCCGAGGATGATCGCGCACTCGATGAAGACGAACGTGACGACGATAATCCAGACCAACAGGGGCCCGGCAGTCTCGAGTGGGGAGAAACTGCCGGATGCGAGCGTCATCGTGGTCAGTTCTTCGCCTCGTTCTGCAATCAGGGGGTGGGGTCTTCGGGGACTGTCACCGTCGAATTGTCCGTAGTGGAAGTATTCGCCGATTCACCACGTCTCGACGCCAGAATTCGCTTTCCGATTTCGAAGACGATCGGCAGAACCGACACCAGGACGATCAAGATGAAGATGTAGTCGACATTGTCGCGGATGAATTCGATCTGCCCCAGGAGGTAGCCGAGCAAAGTCACACCGGCACCCCACAGGATGCCGCCGACGATGTTGTAGGTCAGGAACAGTGAGTACTTCATCTTCGAGGCGCCCGCGACAACCGGTGCAAAAGTACGCACGATCGGCACGAACCTCGCCAGGATAATGGTGATCGGGCCGTGCTTTTCGAAGAAGGCATGCGACTCGTCGATGTACTTCTTCTTGAAGAACCGCGCGTCGTCCGTCTTGAACAGGGCAGTTCCGCCCTTGGCGCCGATGTAGAACCCGACTTGGTCACCCAGAATCGCGGCGATCGGAATCGTCACCAGGAGCACCCACAGCGGCGCGAACGGTTCGATCTCGGTGGACTTGGAAGCCGCGATCAGCCCTGCGGTGAAGAGCAGAGAATCGCCGGGCAAGAGCGGAAACAGCAGCCCTGATTCGATGAAGACCACCAGAAGCAGTCCCACCAGAACCCACGTTCCGAAGGAATTCAAGAGGTTCACGGGATCGAGGAAGCCAGGCAGCAAGGCCAGGTTCGTCACGGATTCAGTTGCTGCCTGCACATTCACGGGGGCCAGAGTACCGGCCGAATCTGAGTGTTTCCCACCACCGCAGGTCATCGCGTCGGTGGCGGCGGCCGAGACCGCAAAGAGACGTGACGAGTCGGACTTGCCATACTGCTAGGACCACACGAAGCGCTTTCACATCGCCGAGCGCTCCGAACGACACGTATATGGAGGACTCCCGCCGTGCCTATCGCAACTCCCGAGGTCTATGCCGAGATGCTTGGTCGGGCCAAGGAGCATTCCTTTGCCTTCCCCGCCATCAACTGTGTCGGCTCCGAATCCATCAACGCAGCCATCAAGGGCTTCGCGGACGCCGGCAGTGACGGCATCATCCAGTTCTCGACGGGCGGCGCCGAGTTCGGTTCCGGTTTGGGCGTCAAGGACATGGTCACCGGCGCTGTTGCGCTCGCCGAGTTCGCACACGTGATCGCGGCAAAGTACGACGTCACCATCGCGCTGCACACCGACCACTGCCCGAAGGACAAGCTGGACACCTACGTGCGTCCGCTGCTCGCGATCTCGCAGGAGCGCGTCGACGCCGGTCGTAACCCGCTGTTCCAGTCGCACATGTGGGACGGCTCGGCTATCCCGATCGACGAGAACCTGGCAATCGCCAAGGAACTGCTCGCCCTCTCCAAGGCTGCACGCATCATCCTCGAGGTCGAGATCGGTGTCGTCGGCGGCGAAGAAGACGGCGTCGAGGCCGAGATCAACGACAAGCTCTACACCTCGAGTGAAGACTTCGAGAAGACGGTCGATGCTCTGGGCATCGGCGAACAGGGCAAGTACCTGCTCGCAGCCACCTTCGGCAACGTCCACGGCGTCTACAAGCCGGGCAACGTCAAGCTCAAGCCCGAGGTTCTCGAAGAGGGCCAGAAGGTCGCCGCTGCCAAGCTCGGCCTGGCCGCAGGCTCGCAGCCCTTCGATTTCGTCTTCCACGGTGGATCGGGATCGCTGAAGTCCGAGATCGAGGATTCGCTGAACTTCGGCGTCGTCAAGATGAACGTCGACACCGACACCCAGTACGCGTTCTCCCGTCCGATCGCCGGACACTTCTTCTCCAACTACGACGGCGTCCTCAAGATCGACGGCGAGGTCGGAAACAAGAAGGCATACGACCCGCGCAGCTACCTCAAGAAGGCCGAAGCAGGCATGACGGCTCGCGTCGTCGAGGCGTGCAACGACCTGAAGTCGGCCGGACGCTCGGTGTCCGCAGGCTGATCGGCTTCACAACTCAGCTTCACAGAACAAAATGCGCGCCGACGAATTTCTCGTCGGCGCGCATTTTCTGTTCAGGTGCTTACTTGCTGGGATCGCAGACTTTCCACGTGCCGTCCTGGCGCTCGAGGTCGAACGTGCGCCACGACTGTTCGCCGGTGCTCGGCAAACTTGCCTGGACCTGAGCGATCGCGGTGTCGTCGGTGATGCGCACCGCATCGACGGCTCCGACCTGCGGGATCGTCTTCTGAGCGACGGCATTGTCGTGGACCTGAGCGAACGCCGCGTCCGGAATGGTGCGGTAGTACTCGCCCAGCGCGCCACATGTCGACGTTCGCAGAGTCGCCAGATCGCCGGTCTGAAGAGCATCGACGTACGTCGAGATGGCGGTCTGAACCTGGGCTTCAGGTGAGCTTTCGCCGCTACCGCTGTTGGACGAGACGAAGACTGCGATGCCGATTGCCGCGAGGACGGCGACGCCGGCCGCTGCTGCCGCGATGTACCAGCCCTTGCCGCTGCGCTTGGCTTTTTCCGGCGCGGCAGGCTCGATGCGAGTCGGCATCGGCTGGGCCGGCGGTGGGGTCGCTGCGACACCCACACGTTGAGGTGCGGCGCGCTGCTGCGGTTGAGGCGCGGAGCGCTGTGGCGGTGGCGGCGGGGTTGGAGCTTGCCGGGGTGGCGGTGTCGGCTGCGCGGCTTTCGGAATCGCGACGGTGGCGGGCTCCGGCTTGGGCTGGGGTGTCGGTGCTGCTGCTGGTGTTGCTGTGGGTGGTGTTGCTGTGGGTGCCTGCGTTGCCTTGGGGATCGCGACGGTTGGCGCGCTGGCGGCTTTGGCGTCGCCGCCCGCATTCGAGTTCTTGTCCGCCTTCGAGTTCTTGTCTGCCTTCTGGATCGCCACAGTCGCAGGTTCGGTCGGGGCCGACTTCTCGGGCGCACCGTTCGGGGCTGCGCTCTTTTTCGAGTTGTCGTCTTTCGAGTCCGGCACGGGTAACCCTTCGGTCTTATGCGGCAATGACCATGTCAGGGTAACGACCGGTATGTACCGGGCATAACTCCGACCGTCGGCGAGGCGGTCCTGTGGCAGAAAGGCGTAGCGGGCACAATGAGCGCATGACCCAATTCGGTGACCTGCTCGGACCCAAGCCCACTCTGCTTCCCGGCGACGACGAGGCGGAATCGGCACTGCTCAACCACGCTGACCCGGCCCAGGTCGCGGCCGACCATCCCACTGCCTCCATCGCGTGGGCCTACCTCGCCGAGGCTGCCCTGGACAAGGGCGAAACCATCACTGCCTACGCCTACGCGCGTACCGGCTACCACCGCGGACTCGACCAACTGCGTCGTAACGGTTGGAAGGGTTTCGGTCCTGTGCCCTACAGCCATGAACCGAACCGCGGATTCCTCCGTTGCGTCGCTGTCTTGGCCAAGGCCGCGAAGACGATCGGTGAGGCCGACGAGTACGCGCGTTGCCTAGATCTGCTCGAAGACTGCGATCCCAACGCCGCCGAAGCGCTTGGCCTCGGTTAGCAGTTTCCGTCCGAGCCGGGCCGGTATCAAGGACCGTGCTCGCAAATCGGTGCGTCGGCTTCAGACGTCGGCACTACCGATCATTCAATGTGCCTTGGCGGCCGGATTGGCGTGGTGGGTTGCCACCACGGTGATCGGGCACCATGCGCCGTTCTTCGCGCCGATTGCCGCCGTGGTCTCGCTCGGTCTGTCGTTGGGCGCCCGACTACGACGTTCGTTCGAGTTGGTTGCGGGTGTCACGGTCGGTATCGGAATCGGTGACCTGATCATCTCCGGCATCGGGAGCGGACCCTGGCAGATCAGTTTGGTTGTCGTGCTGGCGATGTCCGTCGCGGTGCTACTGAACAGCGGGCCGATCTTCTCCATGCAGGCCGGAAACTCGGCCGTGCTGGTGGCGACGCTGATCCCACCGGGCGGCAGCGGCGGGCCCGATCGCATGATCGACGCCCTTGTCGGTGGTTTGGTGGGCATCGCGGTGGTCGCGATCATCCCCACGCACCCGGTACGACGCGCACGCAAGGACGCTGCATCGATCCTCGGAACAGCGTCAGAGGTACTGCAATTGGTGGCAGACGGCCTCGTCGCGAACGACCCGGACCCGATCGTGAAGGCGCTGCAGAAGGCGCGCGCAACTCAGGGTGCCATCGACGGATTGCGCAGCAACCTCCTCGGCGGGCGCGAGATCAGCCGAATCTCCCCGCTGTACTGGAACAGTCGACCGCGCCTCGAAAGGCTCATGGCGACAGCCGATCCCATCGACAACGCGATGCGCAACATTCGAGTGCTCGCGCGTCGTTCGTTGACGTTGGTCAGGGACGACGAGATCCTCGATCCGCGTCTGGTGGCTCAGGTCGAGCGCTTGTCGAAAGCCGTCGAAGTTCTCAAGGACATGATCCTGGCGGAGCCGGGGGAGCAGCCTGATCAGGCCGAGGCAGCGCGCGTCCTGCGCTCGGTGGCGAAGGAACTGAAACCGGCGATAGTCGAGAACGCAGGCCTGTCCTCGACGGTGGTGTTTGCCCAGATTCGATCGCTGGTCGTCGACCTATTGCAGGTAGCAGGCATGAAGCGCATCTCGTCGATCGCCACTCTGCCGCCCACTGTGCCGCACCCGGCGTACGAGCCGGATCACTGACCTCTGCCTTTTCCCGCTCACTGAGCAACTCATTGTATGTATGCGAATGTATGCATATGCTCTGAGAAGGACTTGGGAGGGAACAGGACAAATGGGAGCAGGGCACGGCCATTCACACGGCCACTCGGCAGCAGATTCGGTCGGAGTAGGGCCGTCACCGCAACGCATCAAGAAAATGGCGATCGCGCTTGCGATCCTCGTTGCATTTCTCGTACTCGAAGCCACGGTCGGCATTCTGATCAACTCGCTGGCGCTGCTTGCCGACGCCGGCCACATGCTCACCGACGTGGTGGGCATGGCCATGGGATTGACGGCTTTGCTGCTCGCGAAGAAGGGCAGCACCACCGCGGCCAGGACCTTCGGTTGGCACCGCGCCGAAGTGCTGACCGCCATGGCCAACGCCGTGATGCTGCTGGCCGTCGCCGCCTGGGTCTTCTACGAGGCAATCGGCCGCATCGGTAACGAACCCGAGATCCCGGGCGGCGCCCTGATCATCACTGCGGCCGCCGGTCTGGCCGCGAACATTGTCGTGATGCTGATGCTGCGCGGCGATTCCAAGGACAGCCTCGCGGTGCGGGGCGCCTACCTCGAAGTGCTTGCAGACGCCGTCGGTAGCGTGGGTGTTCTGATCGCCGGTGGCCTTGTCCTGCTGTTCAACTGGACGTGGGCGGACGTCGTCGTCGGTGTTCTCATCTCGCTCTGGGTGGTGCCGCGTGCGATCAAACTGGCCGCAGCATCGCTGCGCATTCTGACGCAGGCGTCGCCGGCCGACGTCGACGTCGAAGCGGTCGAGGCCGACCTGGCGGCGCTGCCGAGCGTGATGGGTGTTCACGACCTACACGTCTGGACGCTCACCACCGGCATGGATGTCGCGACGGTCCACCTGACCAGTGACGCGAATTCGTCGAACGTTCTGGAATCCGCGCGCACCGTCCTCGAGAGTCACGGTCTTTCCCACGCCACCGTTCAGGTGGAATCGTGCGCCAACGGCGAGCATTGCGAGAAGAACGTCACTTGGTGAAGCGGGTGATCTCCTTGCCCGGCTTCCAGAGATCGACGTACATGTGCTCGTCGTCGACCGTCGTGTGCACCACCTCATCGATGTCGAGCACAAAGAGGTGCAGGGGTTTCGGAACCTCGTAGGTGTAGCTTGCGAGCACGGCTTCGAACTCGTCGCCGGTCACCTCGCGTGCGATTCCGGCGATCTTCGCATCGCCGCCCTCCATGGTGTGCTCACCGGGATTGCTGTGTAGGGCGTAGCGCCCGTCACGGATGAGATCCTTCGCCTTGAGTGCGCCGAACATCGAACCGAGGACCAGACGCCCGTCGAGGATTTCGACTTCGGTGCCGCTGACCCGCGGTGAACCGTCCTTGCGCAGCGTTGCGAGGACGTGATGCTTGTGGGCTTTGAATCGTGCTTGGACCGCGTCGGCAAGAGCGGGTACTTCTTCGGAGAACTGCTTCCAAGTGATCATGACGGTCATTGTGCACCCCTATTCCTGACAACTTCTGTCAGTAATTCTCGGTAATGTTCGGTCCATGAGATCCGCGCGGTTGCTCCAACTCATGCTGCGTTTGCAGGGGAGTCGCGGCGTTATCGCCGATCAGTTGGCCGAAGAGTTCGGCGTTTCGGTGCGGACGATCTACCGCGACGTGGCCTCGTTGTCGGCTGCCGGCGTGCCGATCTGGACCGAGAGCGGCCCCGGTGGTGGCATCCGTCTGCTCGACGGTTGGCAGTCCAAGCTGTCCGGTATGACCGACGACGAGACGTCCGCACTCATGCTGTTGGGCGTGCCGTCCATCGCTGCAGATCTCGGGCGATCCGACGCCGTCGGTTCGGCGGGGGCCAAACTGCTCCGCTCCCTGCCCGGTCCCCTGCGCGAGAGTGCACGACTGTGGCAGGACCGAATCCTGGTAGACGTTCCGGGTTGGTTCGGCGGCGTCGACGACATCTCTGCGCTTCCGATCGTCACATCCGCTGTGCTGGACTCGCGCCGACTGCGCTTCGCCTATCGTGATCGCGAGCGGACGGTCGATCCGCTGGGTCTGGTCATCAAAGCCGGTGTTTGGTATCTGGTGGCGGGGATGAACGGTCGAACGCTGTCGTTTCGAGTCGGCCGCATCAAAAATGCCGTGGTAGAAGATGATTCGTTCACTCGGCCGGTGGATTTCGATCTGCCGTCGTGGTGGGCGGCGTCGATGGCCGAGTTCGACCGTTCGCTGCTTCGCTTCGAGTGTCGCGTGCGGTTGTCACCAGAGGGCAGGCGCCGGCTCCCCGATGTGGTGGGTGAGCTTGCCGCTGCCGTCGAAGTGGGGCCAGAGGACAACGACGGATGGGTGAGTGCCGAGCTGAAACTCGAGAGCGAAGCTGTCGCGCTCTCGCAGTTGATCGGTTTGGGAGCGGACGTCGAAGCGCTCGAGCCACGGTCGTTGCGTGAAGGACTGCGAGTTGTGGCGGAGCAGATGGTGCTCCGCCACAACTCGCAGTGACTAGGCCGTTGCAGAACGCTTTGCGAGCAGGCGGGTGATACCCAGTTGAGCTGCGACGATGATGGCGCCGACCACCAGACCCAGTGCCGCCGACGCAAGGGTGTTGACGATCCACGCCAGTACCCCGCCGACTCCGGCGATGTCACTGACTGCTTCTTCGCCGTGATGAACGGCGTCGTAGAGCGGGTGGAAGCCCAGTTCGTCGATGCCGACCAACAGGATGTGGCCACCGACCCACAGCATCGCGGCGGTACCCACCACCGAGAGCACTGACATCACGTGAGGCATGCCGCGAACGAGGCCTCGGCCGACCTTGTGGGTGAAGCCAGACGACGTCTCGGCGATCTTCAATCCGATGTCGTCCATCTTCACGATCAGTCCGACGACGCCGTAGACGACCACGGTGATGACGACCGCCACGACGGCAAGGATCACCAACCGGCTCCAGAAACCTTCGCCCGCGATGGTGTTGAGTGCGATCACCATGATCTCGGCCGACAGGATCAGGTCGGTGCGGACGGCGCCGGAAACCACTGCTTCTTCGTCGCGAGGATGCTCGTCAGCGGCCTCGTGGTGGTCACCGTGGCCGAAAATTGCACCCCAGATCTTGTGAACCGCTTCGTAGCTGAGGTAACAGCCGCCGACCATCAACAGTGGCGTCAGCAGCCAGGGGAGGAACTGACTCAGCAGCAGAGCGATCGGAAGAATGATCAGCAGCTTGTTGCGCAGCGACCCGATGGCGATGCGCTTGATGATGGGCAACTCGCGTTCGGCCGCGAGCCCACGGACGTACTGCGGCGTGACGGCTGCGTCGTCGATGACGACGCCTGCAGCTTTGGCGGTCGCCTTACCGGTTGCGGCGGCAACGTCGTCGATCGAGGCGGCAGCCATACGAGCCAGGGCTGCGACGTCGTCGAGCAGGGCGAAGAGTCCTCCGGCCATCACAGACCTCCAGTGGAATCAGTGGAAAAAGGTGGCCGGACCGATCCGGTGACGCAGTTACTTGATCGCACGAGGTCTCTATCCATGATGGTCGTTGGTGAGGTCAGGTCACCTGGAACGATACCGGGGTCATCCGTCAGGGACTGCGTCGCGCGGCCGGTCGCTCTTCGTCACGAAAGGTCTTCCCGACCCGGTGCTCGCGTGTAAGACTGCACAGAAGATCGATCGAAACGGGGCACTATGCGTGAACCAGACACTGCACAGGTCGCCAAGACTTTCGACGCAATGGCGGCGCACTACGACCGACAGATCGGGCGCTTCGAGCGCTTTGTGCTCGGTGACGCCCGGAAATGGGCTGTAGATCAGGCGCATGGGCGCGTGGTCGAAATTGCCGTGGGCACCGGGCTGAACCTGCCGCTCTACGGGGACGACGTCGACTACGTCATCGGCGTGGACATCTCGACTGCGATGCTCGATCAGGCCAGGGTCAAGGTCTCCGAGGGAGTGAAGACCGAAGTCGACCTACGACTCGGAGACGTGCAAGCACTCGATGTTCCTGACGAATGCGTGGACACATTGGTCTCCACCTACGCGTTCTGCACGATCCCCGATCCGGACCGAGTTGCCAGCGAAGCATTTCGAGTGCTGGTGCCTGGTGGTCGATTCGTGCTCGCTGAGCACGGGCCGAGCACCAACACGGTTGTACGGGCGCTGATGAAGGCCGTCGAACCGCTTTCTGTACGGTTCGGTGCCGATCACCTCACCCGCGAACCGGTCGGATACCTCGAAAACGCAGGCTTCCTGATCGACGAGGTGCAGCGCAGTGGACGGGGTGGAATCGTGTTCCGGGTCGTTGCGCGCAAGCCGGATCCCGAATGGACGGCACTCGGTCACTAGTGTCCGAGTGCCGTCCAGCGGTGACCGCTCAGCCCAAGCGCTCCAGGATGGTTGCGTTGGCCAGCCCACCTGCCTCACACATGGTTTGGAGTCCGTAGCGCGCGCCGCGCTGCTCCATCGCGTTGACCAGGGTGGTCATGATCCGCGTTCCGCTGCCACCTAGTGGTGGCCGAGCGCGATGGCGCCGCCGTGGACGTTCACCTTGGACAGGTCGACGCCGGTGTCCGCTGCCCACGAGAGGACGACGGGGGCAAACGCCTCGTTGACCTCGAACAGATCGATGTCCGAGACCGTCAACCCCGCACGGGCCAAGACCTTCTCGGTGGCCGGGATGACCCCCGTGAGCATGTACAGCGGATCGTCGCCGGCGACAGCGAAGCTGTGCAGTCGTGCCTTCGGGGTGAGGCCGAGTTTCGCGGCGATCTCACTGGTCGTGATCATCACCGCCGAACTGCCGTCCGAAAGCGGGCTGCTGTTGCCCGCGGTGATGGACCAGTCGATCTGTGGGAATCGCTGGGCGTAGTAGTCGGATTCGAAGGCGGTCCGTAGGCCGGCAAGGGTCCCGACCGTGGTGCCGGGGCGGACGGCCTCGTCGACCGACAGTTGCGGGAGCGTGGCGAGTTCCTTGGTGAAGTAACCACTCTCGGTTGCCAGCGCGGCTTTCCGATGACTCGACGCCGAGAATTCGTCGAGTTGGGTGCGGCTCAGTCCCCACTTGGCAGCGATCAATTCGGCGCTGATGCCCTGCGGTACCAGTCCGTCCGGGTAACGCTCTTCGAAACCTACACCGAGTGACTCGCGCCCGACGCTGCTCGAGCCCATCGGGACTCGGCTCATCGACTCGACTCCGGCAGCGACAACGATGTCGTACGCACCGGCAATAACGCCCTGAGCAGCAAAATGAACTGCTTGTTGGCTACTTCCACATTGTCGGTCGACGGTGGTTCCCGGTACCGACTCGGGGTAGCCGGCGGCGAGAAGGGCGGTGCGAGTGACATTTTGGCTCTGTTCACCGACTTGACTGACCGCGCCGCCGATGACGTCGTCGATCAGCGCGGCATCGATCCCGGTGCGCTCGACTACCGCTTTGAGGCTGTGGGCGAGGAGGTCGACGGCGTTGATGCCGTGCAGGGCGCCGTTCGCCTTTCCCTTGCCGATCGGAGTGCGAACGGCTTCGACGATAACTGCGTCTCTCATGACAAATTCCTTTCAGGGATGGCGGATTCAGCAGGGACAACTGGGGTGGGTGTGGTCGAAGGCGTCATTCCCAGCGATGCCAGGGCAGACACAAGCGCGACGGCAAAGATCACCCACCAGGCCTGGCGGAAGGTGTCGGGGTCGACGGAGGAGCCGAGAACCGCGATCAGAACACTCACGCCGAGAACGGTTCCGATCTGTCGGCTCATGCTGACGATTGCGCTACCGGTGGCCGATCTGGCAGGTGCAAGATCCGCCGTGGCCTGCGACAGAATGGTCGGCAGGGCAAGGCCGACACCGATCCCGGCGATGATCCAGCCCGGCAGGAGTCCGGTCGCGTAGTTGGGCGTCGAATCAACCGAGACGAGGACCAATACCGTTCCGACGGCCCACAGAAGGCTGCCGAGTGCGGCGACGCGTCCCGCCGAGTACTTGCGCGAAAGCGATCCACCGGCGATCGCGAACAGCGGAACCAGAAGCGGACCCGGCGAGACGGCGAAGCCGGTGCGCAATGCCGAGTATCCCCAAACTTCTTGCAGCCAGAGGATGTTCGAGAGCAGTCCGGCAGCAAATGCCGCGCTGAACAGGATGGCGGTGACGTTGGACCAGGCAAAGGAGCGGATCTTCAGAAGGTCGGGAGCAATCAACGGAGTGCGATGGCGAGAGTTGCTCCACCAGAACGAAAGTAGCGTCGCGACGGCGACGGCGAAGGCGATCAGAACGCGGTTGTCGGTCCATCCCCAATCAGGTCCCTGGACGAGTGCCAGCGCGAGAGAGCCGATTCCGACGGTGAGGAGGGCGGCGCCGACGAAGTCGATCCCGGCATCGGAGTCCTTGTGTGTTGTATCCGGGACGAGTCGGATTGCGAAGTAGAGCAATACGATCCCGACTGGCACATTGATCAGGAAGACCCAGCGCCACGACGCCTCGACGAGAATGCCGCCTACGACGGGGCCGAATGCCGCAGCGGCCGCGCCGGCTGCCGCCCAGATGCGTACGCCGGATTGACGTTTCGCAGCCGGGAGTGCACTGATCAGGAGGCCGAGGCTGGCCGGGGTGAGCGCTGCGGCGCCGACTGCCTGAACGATGCGGAATGCCACCAGTGCCCACAATGACGGACTGAAAGCGCAGGCGGCGCTGGCGACGGTGAACAGTGCGAGGCCGGCGATGAAGGCGCGCTTGTGCCCGATCCGGTCCGCCCAGCGTCCGAGGGGGATCAAAAGCGCGGCGTAGACGATCGCGTAGCTGTTGAGGATCCAACTGAACTCGCCTAGTGAGTGGCCCGGGTAGCTCTTGGCGATGTCGCCGAAGGCCACGTTGACCACAAAAAGATCGAGGCTGGCGACAAACGGCGCTCCCGACAGAATTGCGAGGAGCGGCCCAGTCCGCACTGGCTGGCTATGAAGTTCCATAGTCAGCAATCTAGACTCTGGCTATGGTTATGGCAAGCCAGGGGGTATGGTGAATTGCATGGACGCTGTACGACTGACCGGAGTGCTCGAAGATCGCGACGCCTGGCGGGCCACGCACTGTTCGATCGGGCGGGCGATGGAAGTGGTCGGCACCCGGTCCGCGATGCTCATTCTGCGAGAGGCCTATTACGGCACAACGCGTTTCGACGACTTCGCGTCGCGAGTCGGCATCACCGAGGCGGTTGCGTCGGCAAGGCTGAAAGAACTCACTGAGGCGGGACTGTTCGAGCGTGTGCCGTACAAGGAGCCTGGAAAGCGGACGCGGCACGAGTACGTGCTCACCGAGAAGGGCCGTGACCTGCTGCCGGCGGTTCTTGCGCTGATGCAGTGGGGAGACAAGTATCTGCACGGCGGAAAAGGCGGACCGTTGGAGGTGGCGGAGGACGCCACTGGCGAGCGTGTTCGCGTCGAGGTGCGCAGTGAGTCGGGTCGTGAAGTGCCTTTGGGGGAGTTGCGAGTCTCTGTCAACGAATCGCGTCGGCGGTTGCGCGAATAGCAATGCATCTCAACAGCTCTCGAGTGTAGGTCTTCTTGAAGTTGTCCGTTATGTCCCTGGTTATCGAAAGTATGTTCGATTAAACTTTGAGCATGGACAGTCGGGAAGCATGGCAGCTGGATGGTGAGGACCTCCAGAGTGAGGTTCTGGATCTGGTGCGTGTCCGGCACGAGTTGCAGTCGCGGATGGTGTTGCTGATCGTGGAGATGTTTTCCCGGGAGGTTCTCGGTGGGAAGGGTTTTCGGGCGATCGCGCAGTGGTTGCATGGTTCGACGAATTTGGAGATCGGTGAGTGCAGTCTGCTGGTCGGGTTGGCGCGGTTGTTGATGCTCGAACCTGTTGTGGGCGATGCGTTTCATCGTGGTGATGTGGATGCGTTGAAAGCGCGTCAGGTGGCGTCGTTTTGTCAGCATCCGCCGAAGAACATGACGCCGGCGGATGTGGAGAAGGCTCGCGGGATTCTGTTGGGGTTGGCGTCGAAGAACATCGCGGATTGTGATGCGGTGCGGGCGGCGATCCGGCGGATCGAGAAGCAGTACGGCAAGCGTGAGGACGGTGTTCCGGTCGGCGAGGATTCGGAGCGTAACGAGTTCTACGCCTCGAAAGGCTTGTACGGGCGTGTGTCTGTGAAGGGTGACTTGGATGCTGTGAACGGGGCGCGTCTGATCACGTTGTTGTCGAGTTTGTCGGCGCCGACGCCGGAGAAGGATGGCGTGAAGGACACGCGTACTCCGGCATTACGGCGGGCGGGCGGGTTTTGCGAACTGTTGCGCCGGTACGAGCGAGCGGGGTTAGGTCCGATCGGGGGCGGCGTGAAACCACACATCACGGTCACCGCGTCCGCGAAAGACATGACGGACCTTAAAGTTCTGAAAGACCTGTTGCCGTCCACCGAGGAGCTGGGATTTGCGTGGGCGGATTGGGTGGGCCCGATCAGTATCGACACTGCCCGGATGTTGGCGTGCGACTGCACCGTGACGCGGATCTTGTTGGACGAGAATGGTGTTCCGCTCGACTGCGGCAAGGAAGCCAGAACAGCGACGGTGCCGCAGCGGCGGGCGTTGGCAGTTCGTGATGGTGGGTGCGCGTTTCCGGGGTGCGGGACACCGTCGGGGTGGTGCGATGCTCACCATATTGTTCATTGGAATGATGGTGGCCCAACAGATCTCGACAATCTGATCTTGTTGTGCGGTCACCACCATCGGACGCTGCATCATACGGAGTGGCGGGTGGAGATCGGCCCGGATCGGAAGTCGGTGTTTTATCCGCCGATGTCGATCGATCCGTATCAGCAGCCGATCGGCGGGAACAGTCCACCGACAGCAGCCTGAAGTGAAACAACTCGAGACGCGAGCACCGGGGCACAACCATGCCCCGGTGCTCGAGCCCGCGTTTGGGAGTCTGGGTGGTTGGCTGGGTGGCTGTGTGTCAGCTCAGCGACTTCTTGAACCCGACGTGGGAGGCGACAAATCCGAGTCGCTCGTAGAAGTCGTGGGCTTCCTTGCGAGTTTGATCCGAGGTGAGCTGCGCCAGGAACGCGCCGCGCCGGGCACCTTCTTCGCAGGCCCAACGGATCATCGAACTGCCGATGCCCTTGCTCCGGTAATCCTCGTGGACGCGAACAGCTTCGATCTGCAGTCGTGTCGCCCCCATTCGGCTCATACCCGGAATGAAGGTCAATTGCATGGTGCCGACTACCGCGTCACCGACCAGAACGGTGACGAGGAGTTGCGCCGGATCCTCGTCGATTCGCTTGAATGCGTCCTCGTAGATCGTTCGGGCCTCGGGGTTGGTCGTCTCCCGGGTGCTCCCGATCGGGTCGTCGGCGAGCAAGTCGATCAGTGCTTCCACGTGTCGAATCTCGGCCCGCGTGAGGGTGTACTCCACTCCGCCGGACTGAAATGACGTCGCAATCATCGATGCTCTCCTGAAGAAGAATGAATGTCTGAAATGTCAGACTCTCACGAGTCTCCTCCAGTGCACTCGATCACGTCCAAAAACGCATGAGGGCGTTACCGAGCATGGCGTAGTAGTCGGACACACCGCTCAGTTCGAAGATCCAGTAGATCGCATCGAAGAAGACGACATTGATCTGCGGGACAAACAGGAGCGCAACCAGCAAGAGCAGTCCGTACGGCTTGAACTGGTCGAGCTGGTGTCGTGTGTTGGGCGCGAGGTAGGGCTCCAGCGCGTTGTAACCGTCCAGACCGGGGACTGGAAGTAGGTTCAAAACTGTTGCCATGACCTGCAAGAAGGCCAGGAAACTGAGGCCGGCCCAGAACGTCAGATGCTCGGCCGATGAGCCGTACGTACGTATGACGACGAGGAGGATCACCGCGGCGACGGCGTTCGTGAACGGACCGGCGAGCGATATTCGCGCCTGCACCTTGGGCGGGAACATCCCGGTGCGCAGGTACACGGCGCCGCCGGGAAGCCCGATGCCGCCCAATGCGATGAACAGCACCGGCAGACCGATCGAGAGCATCGGATGGCTGTACTTGAGCGGGTTGAGCGTCAGATAACCACGAGCCTCGACGTCGGTGTCTCCGTGACGCCACGCCAGATATGCATGGGCGAACTCGTGCAAGCACAGCGTGACCACCCAGCCTGCGACCACGAGGACAAAAACACCCGCACGGCCCGCGATGGAACCCCACGTCGAGTTCCAGGCGACAACTCCGGCGATGACGGTGATCGCAACTACGCCCAGGAAGACAGGGCTCGGACGAACCGCCGACCGTGCTGCTCCGGTTCTCACCTGACCAACAACCAAGTCTTGTCGTGCCGGTAGAAGGTCGAACGCTTGAGATCGCGTGGGTTGGCCACGCCGTCGCGAACCAGACGCGCTGCCGGCGAGCCCAGCTGAATGGCTCGGCCTTCCAGCCAGCGTCGCCCGCTCCAGCGGCTCTTGCGGTCGACCGATGCCTTGATCCCGGGGAGCTTGGGGCTCGGCACAATCCGGATACCGGGGACTGTGCCGGAGAACAGCTTGTTGTCGTCGACGTACGCCTCGCCGATCAATTCGGCGGCATCGGCCGGACCCGTGACAGTTGCCGCACCGACCAGCGCGATTCCGGCGTCGTCGCGAATGAGCGGCACGGTGTGGACTGTGCCTTTCAACGCCGTGCGCGCAGCCCGGGCACCGGTTGCGAGTTTGTACGCGTCGGTTGCGTCGGACCTGTTCTCGGTGACGTAGGCGAGTTCGACGTTGAGTCGCTCCAGTCGCATCAACCGTGTCAATGCCGCGGCAAACGCGCCGTCGTTACCCACGACGATCAAGCGAGGCTCCGTGACGACCTGCAGTTGGGACAGGGCCTCGTCGAAGTCCTGCTTCTCCGGAAGTTCAGGGACAGTGAACGACGTGAGTTCACCCAGGGGGAGTGGAACCGGCGAATCGCCACATTTGAGCACCACAGGGGTCAAAGCCACTCCTAGCTCGATCAAGACTTCTTCTCGGGTAGTGGGACCTCGCCACCCTTCCCCGAAATGGCCGTCCGAATCACTGCCGACGATCTTAGTGCGAGTCTCTGTGTCGACTCGCAATCGTGATGGTCACCGGCCAAATTCTGGACCGTCAGGTCTGGTCTGGTGCTCTGGGCTAGACTGCTCCTTCGGTCACTGCAACAGTTCGGCGCTGCATCATGTGCGCGGAAGCCAGGCAGTACCAATGCGGCGGGACAACTGCTGCACGTCGACCGTAGGAGACAACGTCATGCCGGCAATCGTCCTGATCGGCGCCCAGTGGGGCGACGAAGGTAAGGGCAAAGCTACAGATCTACTGGGCGAGCAGCTTCAGTGGGTCGTGCGATACCAGGGCGGTAACAACGCCGGACACACCGTGGTTCTGCCGAACGGTGACAAGTTCGCACTGCACCTCATCCCGTCCGGAATCCTCACCCCCGCCGTCAACAACGTCATCGGTAACGGTGTCGTCGTCGACCCGGGTGTGTTGCTGACTGAATTGGCAGGCTTGGAAGAGCGCGGTGTGGACACGTCCCGCCTGCTGCTTTCTGCTGATGCGCACCTGATCATGCCGTACCACGTGGCCATCGACAAGGTCACCGAACGCTTCCTGGGAGCGAAGAAGATCGGCACGACCGGCCGCGGTATCGGCCCGTGCTACCAGGACAAGATCGCCCGTGTCGGTGTCCGTGCTGCGGACGTCCTGGACGAGAAGATCCTGACCCAGAAGGTCGAAGCAGCACTCGAATTCAAGAACCAGGTGCTGGTCAAGATCTACAACCGCAAGGCACTCGACCCGCAGCAGGTCGTCGAAGAGGTACTGACGCAGGCCGAGGGTTTCAAGCACCGCATCTCGGACACGCGCCTGGAGCTCAACCTCGCCCTCGAGCGCGGCGAGACCGTCTTGCTCGAAGGTTCGCAGGGCACTCTGCTGGACGTCGACCACGGCACGTACCCGTACGTGACCTCGTCCAACCCCACCTCAGGTGGTGCGGCGGTCGGTTCGGGCATCGGTCCCACCAAGATCACCACGGTGCTCGGAATCCTTAAGGCGTACACGACGCGTGTCGGTTCCGGTCCGTTCCCGACGGAGCTGTTCGACGATCACGGCGCATACCTGGCGAAGCAGGGCGGCGAGGTCGGTGTCACCACAGGACGCGCTCGTCGTACGGGATGGTTCGACGCTGTCATCGCGCGTTACGCGACGCGCGTCAACGGCATCACCGACTACTTCCTCACCAAGCTGGACGTGTTGAGCAGCCTCGACACCGTGCCGATCTGTGTCGCGTACGAGGTGGACGGTGTCCGCCATGACGAAATGCCGATGTCGCAGAGCGACATTCACCACGCCAAGCCCATCTACGAAGAGATGCCTGGCTGGTGGGAAGACATCTCGGAGGCTCGCACCTTCGAGGAACTGCCGCAGAATGCGCAGAACTACGTGCTTCGGCTCGAAGAGCTTTCGGGTGCGTTCATCTCCTGCATCGGTGTCGGTCCCGGCCGCGACGAGACGATCGTCCGGCGCGAGATCGTCCGCTAGTTCGTTCCCTCGAAATCCCCGCTCCTGCAAGCAGGAGCGGGGATTCGTGTTTCAAGCCAGCTTCGACAAGTGTGCGGTGACGGTCTTCCAGTCGGGAAACTCGGTGCTGCCGAACTTGATCCACTCGCCCTCGAATCGATCTGTGCCGTTTGCTCCGCGGTCGTCGACGAGGTACTCGCCTCGATTGAGGTGCTTGTGGTGCGAGAGGATCAGACGTTTGTACGCGACGCTGCCCTCCTCCATGCCGAGGTGCTCTTGGACCCACAGAACCTTGTCGTGCCAGGCTGTGGCGTTCTTCCACGGCGCTGTCGAGAGGATGTAGGTGTCGAACTGCTGCGCCAGTTGGTGGTAGGCGTCGATAGCACCGTCGAGAGGATCCATGCGAGAGAAGATGTGTGGCGCTTCGTCGAGCTCGTTCTTGTACTTCTCCCGGACGCCGTCGGTCAGGCGATCGATGCCCGATTGGAAGTTGACCAAGGTGTTGTCGAGATCGATGTAGAGGATCTTTTTGGAAGCCGGCATGCAATCCCTCTCTGGAGACTTTCTGAGTGCGAAAAGAGTCCAGTTTTACGCAACTGGACTGAGATCAGTGAATTCTTCCCCCTGATCACAATCGCACGGAGGTCTGACAGAGTCGATCTCGCGGCCTGAAGTCTTGTCGTGGAAGATGCCGCCGAGGGGTGCTGCCAGGCGAAACTGCTCCAAACGAATGTATGTACCTTCACCTTCAGCGGGCGCGAAGAAGTAGACGAGCGCCACGAAGAGTCCGATGCCGATCAGGGTTGCGAAGGTAGTCATGGACATATGATCAACTCGACTGGTATTGAGTTACATAGCCAAGTTGTCGATACTGGACTGCATGATGACTCGAGTTCTCGGTGCCCGTTCGCTTGCGCGCGATCTGGGGTCCTGGCAGGAAGAGTCCGGACGCAGGCCCGCGTACCGTGCGCTTGCCGACGGTATCCGCCTGCTCGTGCACGACGGTCGCGTTCCGCTGGGGGTCGCACTGCCGAGTGAGCGTGAACTCGCGGCGGTGCTCGAACTCAGTCGGACCACGATCACGTCGTCGTACTCGGTGCTGCGAGACGAGGGGTATCTGATCAGCCGGCAGGGCTCGCGAAGCACCGTGGCTTTGCCCGCCGGCGCGCGGCCGAACGGGTTGATGTTCCGCTCCCACCAACCGGGGCCGAGTGGGCCCGTCGTCGACCTCAGTTACGCGGCGATGGCAGCTCCCGCCGCTCAGGTCGAACTGGCGTATGCGTCTGCGCTGCAGGAACTTCCGAACTTCCTGCCCACGCACGGGATGGAACCGGTCGGGATCGCCGACTTGCGTGACGTGATCGCGCAGCGCTACACTGCGCGGGGTCTTCCCACCACCGCCGAACAGATCATGGTGACCTCGGGTGCGCAGCACGCGCTTCGATTGTTGCTGTCGGTGCTCACCTCACCCGGCGAGCGAGTGCTGGTCGATCATCCGACGTACCCCAATGCGCTGGAAGCGATTCGGCGAAACGGCGCTCGGCCCGTACCGGTTCCGGTCCGACCGGAGTTCGCGGCGGCCGGAGCCTGGGATCGCGACGGGATTCGAAGTGCAGCAAGGCAAACCGCTGCCAGAATGGCGTACCTGATTCCCGACTTTCACAACCCGACCGGCCTCTGCATGGACTCTTCCGGCCGCGCAGAGCTTGCGAAGATTGCGCACGAAACGCGAATGACTCTGGTCGTCGACGAGACGATGGTGGACCTGTGGCTCGACGCACCGCCGCCGGCGCCGGTCGCCTCACATGGGCGAGGCGCGGCGAAAACCGAAGTGGTGACCCTCGGTTCGACGGCGAAGTCGCTGTGGGGCGGGCTACGTGTCGGTTGGATTCGCGCCGATGCCGCGCTCATCACCCAGTTGGTGGGGGCGCGCGCCGCGGTCGACCTCGGTACTCCCGTCATGGATCAGTTGGCAGCCGCTTACTTGCTCGCCGACGACCGCTCGTTGCTCGAACAGCGTCGCGAAGTGCTGCGAGAACAGCGTGCGGTACTCCTCGGTGCAGTGGCAGAGCATCTGCCCGACTGGCGTCCCACCATCGGCTCCGGTGGAATGTCGGTCTGGATGCGAATGTCCGCACCAGTCTCGACGGCGTTGGCGGCGGTGGCACCCAACTTCGGTGTACTCCTTGCCGCCGGCCCCCGTTTCGGCGTTGAAGGTGCGTTCGAACGATTCATCCGCGTGCCGTACGCACGTTCTCCCGAGGACCTCATTCGCGGCGTCGCGTCCATCGCCGCTGCGTACGACACCCTCGCGACGGATCGCGACACGGCAGACCAACGAATGGTCGTCGTCTGAGAACTGGGTACACACCCTGAAAGTGGTGTGAAACCAGGAGGTAGGGCATGACGGCGGTAGACGGTACAGGCGCAGCGGGAACAAGTGCGGCGGACGCGCTCGCAGAACGATTGTTCGCGGCCACGCTCGGGGCGTCGGAGCTGCAGGCTGTGTATCTGGGCGACCGGTTGGGCTGGTACCGCGCGCTGAGCGATCACGGCCCGCTCACGTCGACGGAGCTGGCGGACCGGACCGGGACCGTCGAAAGGTATGCGCGGGAGTGGCTCGAGCAGCAGGCCGTCGCCGGTTATGTGGAGGTCAATTCGGATGCCGATCGCCGGTACAGCCTGCCGCAGGCCCACGCCGATGTTCTGGTCGACGACGAGAACCTGCTTTTCCTGGCGCCGTTGGCGAGGCTGTTCGTCGCGACGACGTCGTCGATGCCGCGTCTACTCGACGCTTATCGTCACGGCGGGGGAGTCACGTGGGAATCGATGGGCCCCGATGCTCGCGAGGGCCAGGCGCTGCTGAACCGGCCGATGTATCTCCAGCAGCTCTGTCAGCAGTTCCTGCCGGTAGTCACCGACCTGCACGCCATACTTGTCGGCGGCGGGCAGGTCGCTGATCTCGGGATGGGGGAGGGCTGGTCGTCGATCGCGCTCGCCCTCGGATACCCGAAGATCGAAGTGCACGGCTTCGACGTCGACGCGGCATCGGTGAACGCTGCCCGTCGTAACGCCCACGATCGTGGGGTGGACGACCGAGTACATTTCTCGTTGGTCGACGTCGCCGGACAGGCTCCTGAGGCCGGGCGAGTCGATGCCGGGACCTACGATGCCGTGTTCGCTTTCGAATGCCTTCACGACGTTCCGGATCCGGTGGGATTTCTGTCCACGGCTCGGGCGATTGCCCAGCCGGGCGCTCCGGTGATCGTCATGGACGAACGAACGGCAGATGTGTTCGATCCCGAGGCGGGTCCGATCGAGCAATTGCTGTACGGATTTTCGCTGACCTGCTGCTTACCGGACAGCCTGTCGCATCCGGGGAGCGTTGCCACCGGGACGGTGATGAGGCACTCGACACTCGAAAGCTATGCCAAGGCGGCCGGTTTCGAGCGGGTTGACGTGCTCCCGATCGAGCACGAGATGTTCAGGTTCTACAGGTTGGGCTGACGCCCCGTGCGTGGTTAGAGAGTCCTGAGGCTCCTTAACCGCGCACGGGGCCGAAGGCCCTAGGTCCAGACCGTGTCGATATCCGTCGCCTCACGCGCCGGCGCAGCGGGCGTCGCGGTGGGCGTGCGCGAGAAGCGCGGTGCGGGAGCATGCTGAGTGACGCCGTCGAGTTCGATGAGTGAACCGCGGGCTGCGATGTGTTCGTTGGACGGAGCCTCGGCGAAAGTCAGGACAGGGGAGACACAGGCGTCGGTGCCGAGGAAGATCTTGGCCCACTCGTCGCGAGTCTTGGACAAGAACTTTTCGGTGAAGAGCGTCTTCATGTCGTCCCACTTGGACGTGTCCATCTGGTGAGGGAGCGTCGCGGGATCGAGTTCGAGGCCCTCGAGCAACAATGCGTAGAACTGCGGTTCGATGGATCCGACGGCCATGTACTTGCCGTCGGAGGTCTCGTAGGTGTCGTAGAACGGAGCGCCGGTGTCGAGGAGGTTGACGCCGCGCTCGTCGGACCAGACGCCGCGACCGCGGAATGCCCACATCATGTGCGAGAGCGCGAGGGTTCCGTCGACCATCGCCGCGTCGACGACCTGGCCCTTACCGGACGTCGAGCGCTCGACGAGAGCCGACAGAATGCCGAAGATCAGGAACATGGAACCGCCGCCGAAATCGCCGACCATGTTGAGCGGCGGGACGGGGCGTTCACCCTTGCGTCCGATGGCGTTGAGGACACCGGTCAGTGAGATGTAGTTGATGTCGTGACCGGCGGCGTTGGCGAGCGGTCCTTCCTGTCCCCAGCCCGTCATACGGGCGTAAACGAGGCGCGGATTGCGCTCCGACACCACGTCGGGTCCGAGTCCCATGCGTTCCATGACGCCGGGGCGGAAGCCCTCGATGAGGACGTCGGCGCGGCCCAGGAGATCGAGAACCTTGGCGACGTCGGCCGGATCCTTCAGGTTGGCCTCGACGATGCGGCGGCCGCGCTTGATCTGGTCGGTTGCGTTCGAGTCCTGCGGAATCTGCCCTGCGCGCTGCACGATGACGATGTCGGCGCCCATGTCCGCCAAAAGCGTCGCGGCGTGCGGGCCCGGTCCCAATCCAGCGAATTCCACGATCCGAATGCCCGCGAGCGGGCCCTTCTTCTCCACAGCTTCTGCAGACACACGCACTCCCAATTCAGACGGTGACAACACTCCTGACTCGACGGTAACGTGTCGAATCGGTCAGGTGTGCTCCGGGGCACTGTGTCCGCCGAGGGAGGCGCCGATCACTAGACGGCGGCACCCTCGAACTGAGCGTTGTAGAGACGGAAGTACGCGCCCGCCGCTGCGATGAGTTCGTCGTGTGTGCCCTGCTCGACGATCTTGCCCGCCTCCATCACGACGATCAGATCGGCGTTACGGATGGTGGAGAGCCGGTGCGCGATGATGAAGCTGGTGCGCCCGACGCGCAACGCGGACATTGCTTGCTGCACAAGCTGTTCCGTACGTGTGTCGACCGAGCTGGTCGCCTCGTCGAGAATCAGCAGCGACGGCTCCGACAGGAATGCTCGGGCAATCGTGATGAGCTGCTTCTCGCCGGAGCTGATGTTCGATGCCTCCTCGTCCAGCACGGTGTCGTACCCGTCCGGGAGCGTGTGGATGAAGCGGTCGACGAAGGCAGCGCGTGCGGCTTCGTGGATCTCGTATTCACTGGCGTCGAGCCGGCCGTACGCGATGTTGTCGCGGATCGTTCCGCCGAAGAGCCAGGTGTCCTGCAGGACCATGCCGACGTGCTTGCGCAAGTCGGAGCGGCGCATCTGCGAGATGTCGACGTCGTCGAGAGTGATTCGGCCCGAGTCGACTTCGTAGAAGCGCATGAGCAGGTTGACCAAGGTGGTCTTGCCGGCACCGGTGGGTCCGACGATGGCGACCATCTGCCCGGGCCGAGCCGTCAGGTACACGTTCTCGATCAACGGCTTGTCCGGCTCGTAGCGGAACGAGACGTTCTCGAACTCGATGTGTCCGACGTTGCGATGGCGTCCGGCAGGCTCGGGCATTAGTGGCACGTCGATGTCGGGCGACTGCTCGGGTTCGTCGAGAAGCTCGAAGACCCGCTCGGCCGACGCTGCTCCGGACTGCAGGCTCGTCGACATGGACGCGATCTGCGTGAGTGGTTGGCTGAACTGGCGCGAATAGACGATGAACGCCTGAACGTCACCGAGTGACATGTTGCCGCTGGCGACCTTGAGAGCGCCGACCACAGCGAGCAGCACGTAGGTGATGTTTCCGACGAAGTTCATGACCGGCATGATCAGGCTGGAGAGGAACTGTGCGCCGAAGGACGCGTCGAGGAGCTTCTTGTTCTGCTCGGCGAATTCACGCTCGGCTTCGGCCTGATGCCCGTACACGCGTACCAGGTCGCGACCGCTGTAGTTCTCCTCGATCTGCGCGTTGATCTTGCCCGTCTCGGTCCACTGAGCCTTGTACAACACCTGTGCTCGCTTGGCGACCCTGGCAACGAGGAGCACCGATACCGGCACCGCGATCAGTGCGATCAGGGCGAGCATCGGAGAGATGACGAACATCATCGTCAGGACGCCGAGGACGGTGAGCACCGACGTCAGGAGCGAGGTCAACGTCGACGACAGCGTCGACGAGATGTTGTCGATGTCGTTGGTGACGCGGCTGAGGATCTCGCCGCGCGGTGTCTTGTCGAAGTATGGAAGGGGGAGACGGTGAAGCTTCGCCTCCACCGAGGCACGCAGGTTGTAGATGGTCTTCTGGACGATGATGTTGAGGAGGAATGCTTCCAACCAGGCAAGCAGCGACGAGAGCAAGTACACGCCGATCGCGAGCATGACGACTTTGCCGATGGCGTCGAAGTTCAGACCCACACCGGGAACGACGTCGGTCGAGTTGGCGACGAGGTCGGCGAACGTCGAATTCCCTGATGCCCGGATGGCGTCTGCGGCCTGCTCGCGGGTCAGTCCGGCGGGCAGGCTCTTGCCGATGAACCCGGCGAAGATGAGGTCTGTCGCGTGACCGAGGATTTTCGGCACTGCGACCGACAGCGCGATGCTGGCGATCGTCGCAACGACGACACAGAAGACCGCAAACTTGTGCGGCTGCAGAAGCGAGAGAAGCCGTTTCATCGTCGCCTTGAAGTGGCGAGGTTTGGTGTCAGTCGCGGTCAGCGCGGGCTTCGGCTCTTTGTCGGGGGTCTCGGGGTTACTCGACTTCGCATCCCCGTCCGCGGATTCAGGTTCGCTCGGGATCTTGGCGAACACCACCGTCGGGGCATCGTCGAAGTACTGGCTGTTGGGGCCGCCCCATGTCGGGTCCTGCGGGCTGGTCATGCGCTCATCTCCGCGGGAATCTGGGAAGCCACGATCTCTTGGTACGTCGGACAGTTGGCCAGAAGGAACTGATGGTCGCCGAGGCCGACCGGCGCACCGTCTTCGAGGACCATGATCTGGTCGGCATCGATGATGGATGCGACGCGCTGAGCCACGATGATGACCGTCGAATGAGTCGAAACCGTCCGGAGTTCGCGTCGGACCGCGGCGTCCGTATGCATGTCGAGAGCGGAGAACGAATCGTCGAAGACGAAGATCCGGGGTCTGCGGACCACCGCTCTGGCGATGGCGAGACGTTGTTTTTGTCCGCCCGAGAGATTGCCGCCGCCCTGGGCGATCGGTGACTCGAGACCGTCGGACAGCTCCCGGACGAAGTCGTCTGCCTGGGCGATGGTGAGGGCTGCCCAGATGTCGTCGTCGGTGGCGGTCGGGTTTCCGTAGCGGATATTGCTCGCGATCGTGCCGGCGAACAGATAGGCCTTCTGGGGCACGTATCCGAAGTTGGCGAAGAGTTCGTCCTGATCCCAGCCACGGACGTCCAAGCCGTCGACCAGGACGGCGCCGGCTGTGACGTCGAAGAGCCGGGGGATGAGTGAGACGAGGGTCGATTTGCCACTACCGGTACTGCCGACGATCGCGGTGACCGTTCCTGGCATGCATCGCATCGAGACATTCGACAGGACCGGCGTTTCAGCTCCCGGATACGTGAATCCGGCTCCACCGAACTCGACAACGCCGTAGGGGCTGGTCGGGCGAAGGGGCTGGGCCGGCGCGGGCACGGTCGGCTCGGTGTCGAGCACTTCGGTGATGCGGTCGGCGCACACGGCCGCGCGGGGGATCACGACGGCCAACATGGTCGCCATGACCACGGACATCAGGATCTGCATGACGTAGGCGAGGAAGGCGCTGATCTGGCCGATCTGCATGTCTCCGGTATCGACCAGATGCGCGCCGAACCACAGCACCGCGACGCTCGACAGGTTGGCGATCAACATGACGGTGGGCAGCAGAACCGCCTGGTACCGGCCGATGAGGAGCGAAGTGTCGGTCAGTTCCTTGTTGGCCTTGTCGAAGCGGATCGTTTCGTCGGGTTCGCGAACGAAGGCGCGAATGACACGCATACCGGTGAGCTGTTCGCGCAGTGATCGATTGATGTTGTCGATCCGCGTCTGCATCGTCCGGAAATGCGGGATCAGCTTGGCCACCACGACCGAGACGGTGATGCCGAGCAGTGGTACCGAAATCGTCAGGAGCCAGGACATCTGCAGGTTCTCGCGCAGAGCCATGATGATGCCGCCGATGCACATAAGTGGGGCGCTGACGAGCATCGAGGACGTCAGCATGACCAGGGCCTGGATCTGCAGGACGTCGTTGGTGTTGCGTGTGATCAGCGTCGGCGCACCGAAACTGTTGAATTCGCGATCCGAGAAACTGCCGACTGCCTTGTAAAAGGCGCCTCGAACGTCGTGGCCGAAGCCCATCGACGATTTTGCAGCCAGATAGGTCGATGCGACCGACGCGATGATCGACGCAAGCGAGACCAGGAGCATGATCCCGCCGGTGGACATGATGAATCCGGTGTCGCCTCGGGCGACGCCGTCGTCGATGATCCGCGCGTTGAGTGTGGGGAGGACCAACGACGCGATGGCCCCGAAGAGTTGCAGTGCGAGGACCCCGGCAAGCAACCAGCGGTACGGCGGCAGGTACGTCTTGAGGAGTTTTGCTAGCACGACGGTTCCCGGTGAGTTGCCTCGGTTGCCGCTCGTTCGCGATTGATCACACGCACACGGTATGACAGATCGCGGTCGAGGTTGGCACCGACTCTGACGATTGCATCCTTTTGTCCTAATCGACTGTGATCTCGAACACAATCGAATTCGAGATTGGATTCAGGTCACAGCACCTGAACTGCAGGTTTACATATTCATCCAATGTGTCACGTTTTCGCTTGGACAGAAACAAACTGGACGTACGTATTTAGCTTGGCTACAAAGACGTGGAGCGAACAAAACGTGCGCCGCGTCATAGATATTCATGCAAGGAGTCACATATGGGATCCCTCGGAAACCTCCTCAAGGCCAACGGTATGGGCTGGGGCATTCTCCAGCTTCTGCCCCTGGTCAACATGCTCAAAACCCTTCAGGGGCTGGACACCGCGAGCTCGAACTCCTGACGTCGACCTCGAGAAATCTTCCGAAACAACACAGGAGTAGTCGCATGACCTCGATTCAGAATCTCGACGCCTTCCTCAAGAGCGTTCTTGCATTCGTGACCAAGTTGAACGCGGGATCGGCAGACGGCTCGGGTTCGGCCGGTTCGGCCGCCGAGTAGTTCTCGGTCCTCACTTCATCTCAACTGCATTCCGACAAAAGGAGGCCCGACATGGGTTCATTCGAAGACTTCAGCGGCGTCGTCAAGACGTTCATTCCGGTGCTCAAGGACCTGTTCACGGCACTCGGTGGTGGCTCTCTCACCCCTGGGACGGGATCGGCGGCCGATAAGTAAGTCCAGTTTGTCCGAAAGTGTGGCTCGCAGTTGTCTGCGGGTCACACTTTTCGGCTTTTCACTGTGAGCTAAATCACATTATGGGACATTCTAGAGGGTGAATTTGCGCTTTGAACTGCAATTATCCGTAAAGGTGTGACCGAAAGTCCGCATTGATAGCTATTAGGTAGCTAGACAAGTGTGGAAAGCCGGTCTATAAATGCAGGCAGCGCCAAGTAAGTGCGCTACATCACAGCTCGGGATGTTGTTCGGGGGGCGGTTCAGCCATCCGTGCGGCAGAAGTTCCCGAACCATCTCGGCCACCGCCTGCGGCCGGAATGGCGCTGGAACATCACATCACCTCACATACAGGAGAACCTCCTATGTTCGGATCACTCAGCACCCTCGGACCCCTGCTCACCGCGCTCGGAGCTTTCCTCAAGTCCGTTCCCACCGAATCGCTGTCCGGCAAGGGCGAGGGCTCGTCCACCGGTTCACTCTCGGGTCTGTCCAGCGGATCCGCCGAGTAGTCATCCCTTCCGGCAGGTCCAATCGGCTCCGCCGATCGGATTGCATGCAGGTGCCCTCTGTCCACTGTCGTGGCCGGAGGGCACTCGCGTTTGCGGAGATGGTCGCAGCTGCCGTTTTGGCATGTGAACACAGAACTGCGAGTGGCAGCACCTGCGTACGATGGTTCGACGACATCGGCATACGGTCACCGCGACGTCCGGTGCTCCCGAATTCAGAGGTAGCCGACCGCGAGGTGACGCATGGTAGGGACGAGTCGCTTTCTGCGCCTTCTCCTAGTGCTGGCCGTCGTACTTGCGGCATCGTTGATCGGCATCCTCACGCGCCCACCAGGGTTGCTCGCGACATTCTGGTGCGCCAACGCCATTCTGCTGGGAATGATGGTCAGATGGCCGGTCCTGATCGAGTGGCCGACGTGGATCGCTGCGGCTGTCGGATACGTCTGCGCTGACCTGATCACCGGCAACTCGCTCTCGCTTGCGGTGCAGTTGAACGGGGCGAACCTCGCCGGAGTCACAGTCGGTGTTCTTGTTCTGTACTACTTGAAGCGCGCACCGTTCCGATTGGTCGATTCGCAGTCGCTGGTGTGGATGGTCTTCGTCTCGTTCGTCGCGGCGACTGGTACCGCGGCCACTGCCGGCGCCTTGGACCGGCTCTTACGCGGTCAGTCCTTTACCGACACGTTCTTCCACTGGGGTGCCACCGAGGTCATGGCGTACCTGCTGGTCCTTCCTCTCATTCTCACTCTCACCATCCCGTCGAGCCTTGCCGAGTTCCGCAGCAAACTGACTGCCAAAACCGTCGCCGCTATGAGCGTTCCGCTACTCGCCACTGCAGCCTGCGTGCCAATCGCCCTCAGCATCGAAGGGCCGATCGCGCTGGTCCTTCCGATTCCGGCTCTCCTGTGGTGCGCCACTCGCATCTCGGTTCCGAGCACTGCCTTCGTTTCAGTGGTCTGGTCGGTGTGGTCACTCATGATGGCGGGAAGCGGTCGACTCGATATCGGAGATCAAGCTGCCTCGACGTGGAACGAGGACGTCATCACGTCCATTGCCGTCACGCTGATCGCGTTGGGGCCGATCGCGGTTGCCTGTGCGACCGAGGAACGTCGCGCTGCCGAGCGTGAGCTCTTCCTTGCTGTCGAATTCGACCATCTGACCGGGGTCCTCTCGCGTGGTGCGTTTCTCGGACACGCGGAATCGGAGCTTGCCGCCGCGGCTCGCACACAATCCCCGGTCGGCCTGCTGATGCTCGACCTGGACCACTTCAAGAGCATCAACGACACGCATGGACATATGACCGGTGACAGCGTTCTCGCGAACTTCGCCGAACGGGCCGCTGACCGATTGTCGGACGGCGATCTGATCGGAAGGCTCGGCGGCGAGGAGTTCGCCATTCTGCTTCCGGACTGCAGCTACGCGCGAGCAGTCGATGTGGCCGAGGCGGTCCGCGGCGCGCAAGTCGAGTACTCGGCCGAATCAGAAGTGACGAGCACCGTCAGTGTCGGCGTCGCGTGGGTCGATCATGCGACGCCGACGTTGACCACCCTTATGACCGTCGCGGACGAGGCTCTGTACGAAGCCAAGCGCGCCGGGCGCAACCTCGTGAAAGTGCGCCGGCTCGGCAACGATGCATTGCCGCAACGGAATTCCGAGCCGGATATGGCCACCCGCACCTATCGCAAACCTGACATACCACGAACGATCAGGCGAGGATTTGGCCGCGAAGGTGTGGTGGACGGCCGATAACCGCGCTGACCTGCATCGGGATTGGCATATAGTCGCACCCATGCAGCTTGATTCGACGCCTTCGCCCCTGCCGACGCTTCCGCTCCGATTCGGAACTCCCCTGACCGAGAACTCCATCCGCGTGATGATGTTGGGATCAGGCGAGTTGGGTAAGGAAGTTGTCATCGCGTTGCAGCGTCTTGGCGTCGAAGTGATTGCGGTGGATCGGTATCCCGATGCCCCTGGGCACCAGGTGGCTCATCGTGCGCATACCGTCGACATGACCGATCCGGAAGCGCTGCTTGCCGTCATCGAGTTGGAAAAGCCTCACTTCGTGGTTCCCGAGATCGAGGCCATTGCGACGGATGCGCTTGCACTCGTTGAAGAACGCGGGGCCGCGGTGGTCATTCCCACCGCCCGCGCCACCCAGCTCACGATGAACCGTGAGGGGATCCGTCGGCTCGCGGCCGAGGAGTTGGGCCTGCCCACTTCGCCGTACGCTTTCGCGGACTCGCTTGCCGAAGTGCAGGCAGCGACAGACCGAATCGGTTTCCCGTGCGTCATCAAGCCCGTCATGTCCTCGTCGGGGAAGGGACAGTCGACGGTTCGATCCGCCGAAGATCTCGACGCCGCATGGGATTACGCGATGGCCGGAGGTCGTGTGAATCACGGCCGGGTGATCGTCGAGGGTTTTGTCGATTTCGATTACGAGATAACACAATTGACGGTTCGCGCCGTCGGTGAGAGCGGTCAGGTCGAGACGTCGTTCTGCGAGCCGATCGGGCACCTGCAGGAAGCCGGTGACTACATCGAATCGTGGCAGCCGCAGCAGATGTCCGCAGTTGCCCTCGCCTCGGCCCGAGACGTCGCCGAGAAGGTGACCACGGCTCTGGGCGGGCGAGGCATCTTCGGCGTCGAGCTATTCGTGAAGGGTGACGACGTCTTCTTCTCCGAAGTGAGCCCACGGCCGCACGACACCGGATTGGTGACTCTGCGGACGCAGCGACTTTCGGAGTTCGAGCTGCATGCCCGCGCGATCCTGGGATTGCCGGTCGACACGACGCTCACGGTGCCGGGAGCATCGGCGGTGATCTACGGCGGAATGGAGGCCAAGGGGATCGGATTCGACGGCGTCGCCGAGGCACTCTCGGTTCCCGAGACGGACCTGCGGCTCTTCGGCAAGCCCGAGAGCTTCACGCGTCGTCGCATGGGTGTTGCAGTGTCGACGGCCGCCGATGCGCCGACTGCACGCGCCCGTGCTCGCGAGGCCGCGTCGAAGGTGCGTCCCGTCGGATGAGTCCTGTGGCCGAGGTCCTCGTCGGGCTGGTCATCCTGGTCGGTCTGATCGGTGTCGTCGTTCCGATTCTTCCGGGGACACTTCTCGTTTTCGGTGCAATTCTGGTGTGGGCGATCATGACCGGTGGCGCGACGGCGTGGACGGTGTTCGCGCTGTCCACGCTGGCACTGGTGGTCACCGGGATCGTGAAGTACACCTGGCCAGGCAAGCGGATGAAGTCCGGGGGAGTGCCCAACCTGTCGGTGGTGGTCGGCGGCGTCGTCGGCATCATCGGGTTCTTCGTGATTCCGGTCGTGGGCTTGTTCCTCGGATTCATCGTCGGAACGTATTTCGCCGAACTAGCGCGACTGCGCCGTTACGACATCGCCTGGTCGTCGACGCTTCACGCGGTGAAGGCAGTCGGATTGTCCATGCTGGTGGAACTGTTCGGAGCGCTGATCGCGGCGGGGCTGTGGCTGGGAGCCGTCGCGTTCACTTGAGCGCAGCGGTACCAGGAGCGGGCGTTGTCGCACATGACCGCGGACAGGTCGTCGCCGACAGCTTCGGCGATCACGTCCAGGTCGTGGACCTCGAACGCTCGACGTGCCCGTGTGCCGGGTAGATCGGTGCCGAACATCAGCGCAGCGGGGTTGACCGCGTGGATCTGGCGAAGCACGTCGCCGACGTCGGAGATGGTGGTGCGGCCGAACCCGGTGGCTTTGACGCGTACCCCGCGGTCGACGAGGTTCAGGAGATACGGCAGTCCGCGGGTGGACATTCCCAAGTGGTCGATGCTCACCGCCGGCAATTTGGCGAAGACGGGTTCCAGCGACAGCAACAGCGTGGCATCGACGTAGAACTCGGCGTGCCAGCCGACCAGATCGAATGCCCGGTTGGCGAGATCGGCGAGTAGACGCAGGTCGGTGGCGCCTCGGCGCAGATTGAATCGGACGGCGCGCACTCCCAGCGCGTCCAGCGCAACGATGTCTTCATCGGTCGCATCGAGCGGCAAAGCAGTGACGCCCACCCAGCCTTCGCCGAGCTCGGACAAGGCGGCTTTCAGGTATTCCTGGTCATTGCCCTGGTACGACGCGGTCACCACAGCGCCGCCGTCAACACTCAGGCCCTTCAGTGAGGCAAGCCGGGCCCGGTAATCGGCCACGGTGAAGGGCTCAGGCAGGTACCCGTGATTCTCGACCAGCGGGAAGCGCGGGTCGATGATATGCACGTGGGCGTCAAACACGGGGTCTATTTTGCCCTGTTGCCTTGGGTTCCCGCACACACCACCGGCCCGATGTGACCTGGGTCGCGTCGGGCCGGTGGAGGGCTTCTGTTCAGTTACTTCTGCGCACTCAGTTCGCGCGGTCGGGCTCGGACGCCTTCAGCATGTCGTGACGCTCGACGACCTTGATGCGCTCACGGCCTTCGGGTTCGCCCAGGCTGCGCTCGTGCGCGTCGAGGCGGTACCAGCCCTGCCAGGTCGTGTACGGCACCTGCTTGCCTTCGAGGAACTCGATGACGGCGTTCTCGTCGGGGTTCGCGGCGCCGGCGAAGCCGACGGAATCCTCGAGAAGATTCGCGACGGTTTCGTTGGCGTCACCCTTCGTGTGGCCGATGAGGCCGACGGGGCCGCGCTTGATCCAGCCGGTGACGTAGGTGGCCGGCATGAACCGGGCTGCGCCCTCGGCGTTGTCGTCGGCGACGACGCGTCCGGCGTCGTTGGGGACGGTGCCCGCCTGGTCGTCGAACGGCAGCTGCGTGACGTTCTGCGAGAGGTAACCGACGGCGCGGTACACGGCCTGGACATCCCAGTCCTTGTACGTGCCGGTGCCCTTGACGTTGCCGGTGCCGTCGAGCTGAGTGCGCTCGGTGCGCAAGCCGACGACCTTGCCGTCTTCACCGAGGATCTCCGTGGGAGATTCGAAGAAGTGCAGGAACAGCTTGTGGGGGCGGGCTCCGACGTCGCGAATTGCCCAGTCCTGCAGCGTATTCGCAACCATGTCGACCTGCTTGGAGTTGCGGCGAGCCTGCTCGGAGCCCTCGTCGTAGTCGATGTCCTCGGGGTCGACGATGACCTCGATGGTCGGGGAATGGTCGAGCTCACGCAGTTCGAGAGGCGTGAACTTGGCCTGGGCCGGGCCACGGCGTCCGAAGACGTGAACCTCGACGGCCTTGTTGTTCTTGAGGCCCTCGTAGACGTTGGCGGGGATCTCGGTCGGCAGCAGTTCGTCGCCGGTCTTGGCGAGGACGCGGGCGATGTCGAGCGCAACGTTGCCCACGCCGAGGACAGCGACCTTCTCGGCTTCGAGCGGCCACGTACGCGGCACGTCGGGGTGGCCGTCGTACCAGGAGACGAAGTCGGCCGCGCCATAGCTGCCGTCGAGTTCGATACCCGGGATGCCGAGCGCGCGGTCGGCGTTGGCGCCGGTCGAGAAGATGACCGCGTCGTAGAACGACTGCAGGTCGTCGAGGGTGATGTCGGTGCCGTAGTCGATGTTGCCCAGCAGGCGGACCTGAGGCTTGTCGAGCACCTTGTGCAGAGCGGTGATGATGCCCTTGATGCGCGGATGATCAGGCGCGACGCCGTAACGAATCAGGCCGAAGGGCGCGGGCATGCGCTCGAAGAGGTCGATGCTGACGCCGCGGCCGGAGACTGCGGTGTCGGATTTCATGAGGGCGTCGGCGGCGTAGATGCCGGCGGGGCCGGCGCCGACGATCGCGACCCGGAGTGGGCGGTTGGAGTCAGTCATCGTGAGGACAGCTACCTTCTTCGAAGTTCGGACAACATATCGACAAGTATCCAATTTAGCCGAACCTAAGCACAGTGCCTCGGTTGCGGCCGAACGGATCCACACTCTCACTCGATCGGTTGTGGGTAAACCTATTCTTTCTTCCCATTCTCCCGTTGTCTCGGGTATTCGGGGTAGGGGCCTGGTCCTTGACGGGCCACAATTTCAAGTTGTGGGGGAGTATTGGCGTTATGAGTGACGAGCTTCGCGAATCCGACAACATCGATGGCAAGAAGGCGTCTGCGGGGCCGTTCCTCTTGGCTGTCGCCATCGTCGCCTTGATTCTGGGTGGAATCTTCGTCGCATCGTGGATCTCGCCGGCCGAGGAGAACGTCACCGAGTCGGACCGCGTGAGCCGCTCCGTCACCGACTACGTCGATGCCGAGAATCGAAATGACGCGGAGACGGTCAAGACCCTGACCTGCGCGAGCTTCAATTCGAGCACTGGTCCGATGGCCGGCGTCGACGGAACGGTCGAACTGAAGGGTGTGGACGGGGTCGTGGTCAACGGCGATCGCGCCCGGGCCGACGTGACGATCACCGGCGGCGGAGCGGGCGAGCGGGTCTCGACCTGGGCCCTGACCCGCGACGGCAACCGTTGGGTCGTCTGTAACTGACGGCCCGCTCAGGCGCTCACGGCAGTCTTGTGAAAACATGGACTACGTGAGTTACGCAGGCGATCTGACGCCGGAGCAAGCCTGGGAGCTGCTCCGCGAAAACCCCGACGCCGTGCTGGTCGACGTGCGGACCGATGCGGAGTGGAAGTACGTCGGTGTCCCCGATGTTTCCTCCCTCGGCAAGCAGGCCGCACTGATCGAATGGGTGAGCCACCCGACCGGCGCGCGCAATGACAACTTCGTCGACCAGTTGAAGGAAGCCGGCATCACCGCCGATTCCTCCGGGTCGGAGCGTCCGGTGATCTTCCTGTGTCGATCCGGACAACGTTCCATCGGTGCGGCGGAAGCTGCGACTGCGGCGGGCATCGGCCCGTCGTACAACGTGCTCGACGGGTTCGAAGGCGCATTGGGTGCCGACGGACATCGCGGACTTGTAGGTTGGCGGGCCATCGGCTTGCCATGGAGGCAGCAGTGAGCGGAATTCCCCAGGGTGGCGCATTTCAACGAGCGCTGCCGGACGACGTCGGTCTCGGCACTCTCGGTGTTCGCGGTGGACTGATGCGTACCGGGTTCGAGGAGACTTCCGAAGCGTTGTTCCTCAACTCCGGATTCGTCTACGAGAGTGCAGAAGCCGCCGAACAAGCCTTCACCGGCGAGGTGGATCATTTTGTCTACTCCCGCTACGGCAATCCGACGGTCAAGATGTTCGAAGAGCGTCTGCGTCTCATCGAAGGCGCGGAAGCCTGCTTTGCGACTGCCAGCGGAATGTCGGCTGTCTTCACCGCGTTGGGCGCGCTGTTGGGCAACGGCGACCGATTGGTGGCTGCGCGCAGCCTGTTCGGATCCTGCTTTGTCGTGTGCAACGAGATCCTTCCGCGCTGGGGAGTCGAGGTCGTCTTCGTCGACGGTGAAGACAACGCGCAGTGGGAAGAAGCGCTCTCGGTGCCGACCACTGCGGTGTTCTTCGAGACGCCGTCCAACCCGATGCAGTCCCTCGTCGACGTTCGGCGGGTGTCGGAGCTTGCTCATGCTGCCGGTGCAAAGGTAGTGCTGGACAACGTCTTCGCGACGCCGCTTCTGCAGCGCAGCCTCGATCTGGGTGCCGACGTCGTGGTGTACTCCGGTACCAAGCACATCGACGGTCAGGGCCGCGTGCTCGGCGGCGCGATCCTCGGAACCGAGGAATACATCAGCGGTCCCGTCCGAGAACTGATGCGGCACACCGGTCCTGCGCTCAGCCCGTTCAATGCGTGGACTCTGCTCAAGGGTCTCGAGACCATGCCGGTCCGTATTCGGCACTCCGTGGCTTCGGCACTCGAGATCGCCGAATTCCTCGAAGGGCACTCCGGCGTCAAGTGGGTCAAGTATCCGTACCTGACTTCGCACCCGCAGCACGAACTCGCGAAGTCTCAAATGAGCGGCGGCGGAACTGTAGTCACATTCGAGCTCAATGCGCCTGACGGCGAGGGCAAGAAGCGGGCGTTCGAGGTTCTCAACGGCCTGCGCGTCATTGACATCTCCAACAACTTGGGAGATTCCAAGTCTTTGATCACCCACCCCGCAACCACAACGCACCGGGCGATGGGTCCGGAAGGCCGTGCAGCAGTGGGTCTTACAGACGGCGTTGTGCGTTTGTCGGTGGGGCTGGAAGATACCGCCGATCTCTTGGCTGATCTGAAGCGAGCCCTCGGCTGATCCGGTAGAACGCCTTGCCCTCGAACTTCGTTTGGCGAGGCGTTCTACGGCGCAGGTGTCAGACCCAGTTGTTTGACGTCGATCGTCAACGCCGTCGTATTCAGTGTGAGGCCTGAGCTTGTCGTGTCGGCGGGGTAGATCGTGAACAGCACCTGCGCGGTCAGGTTGGTGTTGTTCAACGCCGATGTGACCGGGATGAGGTTCGGCGTCGGTGCCGTGCTGTCGTACAGCAGATTGTTGCTCTGATCCGTGACGTACGTGCGAAGGTCGATGTTGGCGGCTGCGAGCCCGCCGCTCAACTTGGTCTTGTCGACTGTCACGTTCGCTTTCAGACGAGGGCCGGTGGACATCACCTTCGAATCGCAGAAATACGTGTAGTTGAATCCGGGCTTGAGTCGGTAGGTAGTGATGTCCGGGATATATACGAGTGGATTCGGATTGGTGGGCGCGTTGACGTAGACCTGCGAATACCAGCCCCCGCCGCTCGTGGTCACGCATGCTCCCAGATCCAGGGTCCCGGACTGGACAGCGGCGCTCGTCAGGGTCGTACTGTCCGTCCATTTCGCCAATGTGCCCGAGCCGCCGAGCAATACAGCTCCGGCCGCGGCGACTGCCATGGCGGCTTTCGTCGTCTTTTTCATCACGGCACCAGGGCCTTGATCTCGTCCGGAAGTTCGCTCGGGGCAGGAGATTCGGCCCAGACTCCCGCTGACGTGTCGATGACGATGACGCCGCCACTGGTGATCACATACAACTGATCGGTACCGGTGAGCCAGTGAAGGACAGCGTCGGCGTCGACGGTACCTCGATACACCTCAGTTCCTGATGAATTCGACACGGACACAACGGTTCCACTGGCAGTCGAGAGCTTCTGGGCGCTGAGACCGTTCGTGGTTGCCGGGGCACCGATGGGAACCTCGCTCGGGGTGGTCGTGATTGGTGGCACGGTCGTCGTAGTGGTCGCGGTGGTTGTCGTTGTTGGGGGCGCCGTAGTTGTCGACGGTGTCGATGTGGTCGTCGAGATCACCGCTGTGCTGGAGGTTGCCGTATTCGGCGTGGCCGGCGATGAGGTCGGCGCAGTCGTCGACGTGGTTGTGGTCGACGTCGGGTCGGTTACGGCAGGCGCTGGTGCCGCCAATGCTTTTGGACTCGAGGCATTTACAAACGTCGAACTGCCGTTGCACGTGAGCGAGGAAAAGAGAATGACGGTTGTGGTGCTGGTGATCTTAAAGGCTGCATAGGACGTGGTTACAACATCTCCAGACAGTCCATGCACTTCGACGCTGTACTGAGTGGAGCCCAGAAGCAGTCCACCACTTGGTAGATCAATAGGGGTTAATGTGACCTGCCCAGCAGCAACGTCCATTGAATTGGGAAGTGTTGCGCCGGTTGCAACATTTTTGAAGATTATGCGATAACTTTGGCCAGCGACAGCCGTCCACGTGAGAGTCGCGTTGGTACTTGAAGTGCACCCAAGTGTTGATGGTGAAGTGGGGACCGTCGCGGGAGCTGAAAAGGCGATGCTCGAAGCCGTCGCCGCATCTGCGAAGAGCGCGGTCGTTCCGCCGGCACTCAGAGCCCCGAATGAGACGATTCCGACAGCTCCGAGCGTTGAGATTGTGAGAAAGGAACCTGGTGACTTGCTCGTCGGATCTGTCGCGGAACGCGCACCGGTTACATTGTTGGAGGGTCCATCCGAGTCGGATGGCGAACCAGGGCGGCGCGGGTGGAACGCGATGTACAGAAGACCTCCAGCAGCGAGTATGCCAAGAACCAATCCGCTAGGACCAGAGAGCCACGACGCAATATAGCCGAGTTTGTTGACGCTGAACAAGATTCGGTCGGCTTCGCCGAACGCGTATGGGGTCGAATCAGCGACAGGGTTGGCATCACCCCTCAGTATGGCTACTGCTTGCCCATCGGCAGCGACCGTTATCGACTCGACGCGGTGTGTGATGCGGGTGCCGCCATCGGTGAGAACGCTGACGACGTCGCCGGATCGGATTTCGTCGGCGGGGACAGTCCGAGCGAAGGCCAGCGCCCCAGTCTCGATCGTGGGCGCCATCGAACCCGAGGTGAACACGAGGGGAGTGATGCCGAAGATGATCCCGGCGGCAAAAAGTCCCAGCGCGAGGACACCGCCGATCGCGCCCACCGTGAGCAATGTTTCTCGGATTCGATTCGCCAGATGCGGCACTGTCGAGCCGCGGGTTTCGGAGTGTCGTGACATGGCTCTCATACCACCGCTTTGAAATTGAGGGTCATGTTTGCAGACACAGTGGGTGTGAGTGCTGATGGCTTGACCGGCATTTGGACCGAGATGCACAGGGGTTCCGAACCACCTACAGGAATCGACCGAGTCTGACCAGCGGGGGTAATGGGCTGGTCCGGCGTGGTGGTCAATGTCAGGGCGGTGGCTATTTGTATTCCGCCAGTGCAGTTGGCCGCCGTGGTACCCGTCGCAACAGTAACTTTCAAGAATCGTGCGAGTTCACCCGTGGTGGTTGAAGTCAGTGTGTACTTGAGGGGGAGGCCGGTCGCTGCCGACACATTGTTCTTCACATTGACTGTCGTTCGCTTCGAATTCCCAGCGGCCATACCCGTCATGCCCAGTTCGCTGAGGTTGAGTGTTTTGGTCATCGTCGTTTGCCCGGTGCTCGTCAGCTGCAGGTCAATGGTGCCGGTCACGATGTCTCCGGACTTGGCCGTGGCGGAGCCCGACCAGGCCGCAAGAGTGCTGACACCCCCGACCCCGAGGACCATTCCCAGAGCGAGCAGCGCGCGAAAGCGCGTGCTGGTCAACAGGTGACGAATCCGATGGGCCGGACGGTCAGGGCGCGAGGGCATCGTGCTGGCCTTTCTCGATCTGGTCGGAGTCTGTGGGCTCGAGAAGTGCAGGGGCAGGAGCCAACCGGGCGCGAGCTCGATCCTTGCGGCCGTCACGGATGCCGCTGATCATCATGTAGGCCGCGTACAGCAGTAGTGCCGTCACGACTATCACCACGATCACGGTGCGCTGCTCTCCGGTGAGCCAAGTGTTGACGTAGCCGAGATACGGAAGGCTGTACCAGACCTTTCCCCGGATCTGTACTGGCCGTACTTCTTTCTCGTCGCGTTCACCGTTCGCGTCGCCTTGGGTGATGAAAGTTCTTTCACCCTTCTGGTTTTCGCTCGTGGCAATGATCCGGTGTGTGACGACTGTCGGCTGACCCGATTCCAGCTGGTACGTAATAGGTGTACCGATCCCCAGTTCGGACGGATCGACAGGTTTGACGACGACCAGTGATCCAGGGTTGTACGTCGGGCGCATCGAACCGGTCAGAATCGTGAAGCGCTGCGCTCCCGCGAAGAAGGGGACGACAATGGTTGCGACGATGACTGCCGAAATTGCCAGCAGCAGTGTCCAACTGACGATAGAGGTGACCCACCAGAGCGGGCCTGTACGTTCGGTGCGCTTCGTGGAGTGCTTTGTCATACCGGACCTGCCTGGAACGTCAAGGCAGTGGTGTTTGTTGCTCCGGAGGCCGACTCGGTTCCTACCGTGAGTCGCAAACACAGGACGTAGGTTGCGTTCGAGGCCAGCGGAGGCATGAACGCCGGTGAAACCGGGTATTGCAGCGATGCGTTCATCGAACCCGATATCAGGGGGGCGACTGCCGGAGCCGCTGTGTTCACTCCAACCGGGCAGGCGCCTTCGTTGGCGACTCCGTATGTGGTCAGCGTGAAGTCGGTCAGAGGCGTCGTCGCCTGCATTCGCCATTGCAAGGGGTCGGTTCCCGAGTTTTTGACGGTCAGCGGCGCTTGCACCGTATTACCAGGAACTACCAGAGTCGTTCCGGTCGTCAGCGTTGACAACGGGTACGACGCGCTGGTGCCGCCGGACGTTCCTACCTGCAGGTTGACGCTGGCAGCGGTTGCGGTCCCACCACTCGCGCTCGCCGAATCGGACCACAGCGCGAGCGACTGCTGTGACGATGCGAACACCGCTACAGCAGCCACCGCGACTGCGATCGCTCCCCAGACCTTTTTCCTCATGAAATTACGGAGCCGGAGTCAGCGCTGTCTGAGTGACGACCAGCTTCATCGCCGCCAAGTTCAGCGACTGATTCTGCGCGACCTGGTTGGCCACCTCGGTGAAGTTCAGACGGACTCCGACGTGCACGATCGTGCCGTTCTGTACCTTGGTGATCTGTGAAATCGGGTTGCCACCAGCGTCCTTGATGGTCGTAACCGGCTGTACAGCGGCGGCAAGTTCGGCGCTGTTGGCACCCGGAACGATGCCGGCCGTATCAGCGGTCAGAACAGCCGCGAGACGATCGCCCACTGCGGTCACTGTGACGTCGCAGGTGTATTCGATGCTCTCGGTGGTGACGATGCGGTAAGCCGAGATGTTGGTGATCGCAGTCTTCGTCGGATTGAGGGAGTTCCAACCGCCGCCGACCGGTGCGCAGGCGCTCAGGTCGAGTGCACCGGACGTGACGGGTCCGCCGCCACTGACGTCGGCCGAGTCGCTCCACACAGCGAGCGAGCCCGCACCACCGAGGAGGAGGGCGCCGGCCGCCGCAGCAGCGATCGCGCCCTTGGTCTGCTTCTTCATGAAAATCTCATTTCATGTCTGGGACCCGAAATGGGTCGTTCAGACATGAGTATCAGCCACGGCAAACGATTCGTTACTACTTTTTCGAAATTTATTTTTCGACTGTGATCCACCTTTCTCTGTCGAACAAATTGCCTTCTGACCTGCAGATAACTATCAGTATGTAATTTTGGAGTGAAGAAAACCGATTGTTTGTCCAGTTGGACAAAGCGGACGAGTCGGAACCTGGCAATTCTGGTGCTTTTTACCAGCTAATTACCGACTTGCGGTTTTGTTTTGCAATTGAATCAATTCTTTGCGTTGCTACGGAATGGATCGGTTGTCATTCCTACAAGATCGGCGACCGACTCGAGAACGACTGTGGGTCGGTACGGGAAGAGCTCCACCGACGCGCGGGTCGAGATCCCGGTCATCACCAGAATCGTCTGCAGTCCGGCTTCGAGGCCACAGACGATGTCGGTGTCCATCCGGTCGCCGATCATCAACGTGTTAGCCGAATGAGCGCCGATGGACCGCAGGGCAGAGCGCATCATCAAGGCGTTGGGCTTGCCGACGTAGTAGGGATCGCGTCCGGTTGCCTTGGTGATGAGAGCGGCGACCGAGCCGGTGGCCGGCAGCGAGCCGTCACGCGACGGCCCAGTGGCGTCGGGGTTGGTGGCGATGAACCGCGAACCACGCTCGACCAGGCGAATGGCGGTGGTGATCGCCTCGAACGAGTACGTGCGCGTCTCGCCGAGGACGACGTAGTCGGGGTCACTGTCCGTCAGGACGTAACCGATGTCGTGCAGGGCAGTGGTCAGGCCCGATTCGCCGACCACGTAGGCGCTGCCGCCTGGCCGCTGGTTGGCCAGGAACGTCGCGGTAGCGAGCGCTGACGTCCAGATCGACTTCTCCGGGATGTCGAGTCCCGAATTGAGCAGGCGTGCTCGCAGGTCACGCGGGGTTCGGATGGAGTTGTTGGTGAGCACCATGTACGGGATGTCGTTCGACGCCAGCTCTGCCAGGAACGTGTCCGCTCCAGGTATCAAGTGCTCCTCGTGGACGAGAACCCCGTCCATGTCCATGAGGTAGGTCCAACCGGTCTGATCTTCTGTACTGGTCATGACTCCAGTATGTGCGGGTGCCGCCCGATGTGGGCGATCAAGCGAGAAGGCGCCACAGCCCGATCAGGCCGACGACGAAAATCGTGTAGCGCAATGCAGTGGGGGACAGGCGCCGTCCGTAGCGGGCGCCCAGGACGCCACCGCCGAGCGAGCCGACAGCGATCAAACCGGCTGCTGCCCAATTGATCTGATCGAACGCCAGAGTGATGTACATCCCCGCTGCAACGATGTTGACGAGCAGTGAGAGCAGGTTCTTCGCGCCGTTCATGCGTTGGAGGGTTTCAGGGAGGATGGCACCCATCACACCGATGAGAAGGATGCCCTGCGCGGCAGTGAAGTAGCCGCCGTAGATGCCGACCGCAAAGGTGCCGGCGGTCAGGAGCATCAGCCTCTTGGTGGACAGCGTCGTTTCTTCGGTGGAACGCTTCTTGGCCCACGCCTGGATGCGTGGTTGGAGGAGGACGAGCGCGAGAGCGAGGACCAACAGCACCGGAACGATGGTTTCGAACAGTTTCTCGGGTAGATGCATGAGCAACCAGGAACCGAGTAGTGCCCCGGCGAGTGACGCCGGAATCTGCCACTTCAGTCGATCCCACTGTCCGGACAGCTCGCGTCGGTAGCCCCAGGTGCCGGAAACTCCGCCGGCGACGAGCCCGACCGCGTTGGACATGGTCGCGGTCACGGGCGGCATGCCGAAGGCGACCAGCGTCGGGAACGTGATCAGCGTTCCACTGCCGACCACGGCGTTGATCGCGCCCGCACCGATGCCGGCCAGCAATATGAAGAAAGCGTCGAGTCCACTCACTCCGCAGACGGTACGGCAGAGGAAAAGTCGGTCCAGACGGCGGTCCCGGTCTTCGTTCGAACACTCCATTGAACACGTCGAACGCGGCTTCTGACACCGTTGAAATCAGTGCGATTCCAACCTGGTTGATCTTTCATTTCCCTTGCAGTGCAGGGAAATACAACATTTGACGACTAGGCATTTCGGGTCTAGTCTTTGCTCACCATCCAGAGCGACCGAGAGACCTGGCTCGTCGACGTCGCAGCAACCCCCCCGAGCGATCGGGAGCGGGTGCTACCGCCAGGACCGATGGAAGGCATCACATGGGTTCCACTTCGCACGCTCCGCACAGGCGCCGCCATATCGATCTGTGCCGCACCGCTTCGTGTCACTGTCGCTGACCGAACCGTCGTCTTCGCAACTCGAGCTCACCAACTCGAGACCACAGCTGCGTTCCCATTCCCCGAAAGGTCTATTCGTCATGTCCACTCCGTCAGGTAGCGCGCCGTGAGCGCGCCCACCGATGTCCGCCCCGAAAAGTCGGTGTCCGAGCCGCAACTTCCGGACTCGGAACTTGTCGTTGCTCGCACCTGGCACCCGCTGCGCTGGGTGATCAGTGCGGTCGTGCTGGTACTGCTTGCTCAGTTCATCCACGGACTCGTCGTCAACCCCGGCTGGGACTGGCCGACCTTCGCGCAGTACTTCACCGCGAAATCAGTGCTCGCCGCGCTGTGGATGACGATCAAACTGACGCTGTGGGGGACGATCCTCGGATTCGGTCTCGGTGTTTTCCTGGCACTCGGTCGGTTGTCGAAAAACCCGGTCCTGCAGGTGATCGCTTGGACCTACATCTGGGCCTTCCGCTCGATTCCACTCATCGTGCAGCTGCTCTTCTGGTTCAACATCACCTACCTGTACCAGACGCTTTCTCTCGGAATACCTTTCGGGCCCGAGTTCTTCACCTTCCAGGTCAGCGGTGTGATCGGCGGATTCACCGCGGCGGTCATCGGTTTGGCGCTGCACCAGGCTGCATACTCGGCCGAGATCATCCGCTCCGGAATCATTTCGGTGGATCACGGCCAGATCGAAGCTGCTCACTCGCTCGGTATTCCGCGCAGTCGCCAGTTCTTCAAGATCGTTCTCCCGCAGGCAATGCGAGCGATTCTCCCCAACGCCGCCAACGAGGTCATCGGACTCTTCAAGGGAACGTCGATCGTCTCCACCATGGCAATCGCCGAACTGTTCTACCAGGTGCAGGTCATCTTCGGCCGCAACGGACGAGTCGTGCCCCTGCTGATGGTCGCCACGATCTGGTACATCATCCTCACGACGTTGCTCTCGATCGGTCAGTACTACGTGGAGCGCCACTATGCACGAGGATCCGCCCGTGCGCTTCCGTTGACTCCGGTACAGAAGGCGCGCAAGAAGTTCGAAGAGATTCGCGATGCGCGTCTCGATATTCCGAGAGGTGCGACCCGATGACCGCAGAACTGGCCGAAGAGACGGTGTATGCCGTCGAAGCGCGCGGAATTCACAAGTCGTTCGGCACGCTGGAAGTACTTGCCGGCGTTGATCTCCTGGTCCGCAAGGGCGAAGTGACCGTCATTCTCGGTCCGTCGGGTTCCGGTAAGTCCACCTTGCTGCGCACCCTCAATCACCTCGAGAAGGTCGACCGCGGGACCGTGCGGATCGACGGAGAACTGATCGGGTACCGGCGCAAGGGAAATCGGCTCCACGAACTGCGTGACCGCGAGATCCTGAAACAGCGTTCGCACATCGGATTCGTGTTCCAGAACTTCAACCTGTTTCCGCACCTGACCGCGTTGGAAAACGTGGTGGAAGCGCCGCTCTCGGCCCAGAAGCGTGATCGTGACGAGGTGTACCGCGAGGCCCGCGCACTGCTCGAGCGAGTGGGAGTGGGGGACAAGGCGGACGAGTATCCCCGCCAACTCTCCGGTGGCCAGCAACAGCGCGTCGCGATAGCGCGAGCGCTGGCACTGCGGCCGGCGGTCATTCTCTTCGACGAGCCGACGTCGGCGCTCGACCCGGAACTGGTGGGCGAGGTTCTCGAAGTCCTCGCTCAGCTGGCCCGTGACGGCGCCACCTTGGTGATCGTCACACACGAGGTCGGATTTGCTCGGGAAGTGGCGGACACAGCGGTCTTCATGGACGGCGGCGTCATCGTCGAACAGGGCCCACCTTCGCAGGTGATCGACAATCCGGTCCACGAACGGACCAAAGCTTTTCTCTCCCGCGTCCTCTGACGCGACCCAGACTCATTCCCGGAAGGAAAAATTGATGTTCTCCCCATCCCGTCGCGCGACTTTTCTGATCTCGGCCCTTGCCACAGTCGGACTGCTCAGCGCTGCATGCAGCAGCGCGGACGCGGAGTCCGACGGCGCCCAGGTCACCGCTGCTGCGGGTTACAACCTCACGGCCGATCAGAACCGCATTACCACCGACAAGGTGGATTCCATCGCCGCCGAGCTACCTCAGGACATCCGCGATCGTGGCACGCTGCGCGTCACCGGCAGTGCCGGTTCCGCTCCGCCGCTCCGCTTCTACGCCGACGACGACACCACTCTCATCGGTTCCGAGACCGACTTCGCCTACTTGATCGGTGACGTTCTCGGTTTGAAGGTCGACCTGCAGACCGCAGACTGGGCACAGAACTTCGTTCGCGTCGATTCCGGCGAGGCTGATGCATTCCTGTCCAATGTGACTGTGACGGAAGAGCGTAAGGAGAAGTACGACTTCGCCACCTACCGACTCGACACCCTCGCCTTCGAAGCCAAGAAGGGCTCCGGGATCTCCATCAAGGAGCCCAAGGACGTCGCGGGTAAGAAGATCGCCGTCTCCTCGGGCACCAATCAGGAAGCGCTGCTGGTCAAATGGAGTGAGCAGAACGTCGCGGCCGGCCTGGCGCCCACCGACATCTCCTACTACCAGAACACCACCGACTACTACCTGCCGCTGCAGTCCGGCCGGATCGACGCCTACTTCGGACCGAACCCGTCGTCGCAGTTCCATGCCAAGCAGTCGGGTGAAACCGAAGTTGTCGGTGAGTTCTCCGGTGCAGGCGACACGCTGCAGGGTCAGATCGCGGTTCTGGTGAAGAAGGACAATGGCCTGATCAAGGCAATCAACGACGCGATCAACCACACGATCGAGAACGGCACGTACCAGCAGATCCTCGAGCGCTGGAACATCACGAGTGAAGCTGTCGACACGTCCCTGATCAACCCGCCCGGCCTTCCGAAGACCAAGTGAGCTCTCGTCCATGAGTGAGATTTTCGATGCGATCGTCATCGGCGGAGGACTCGTCGGGTCCTCCGCCGCCTGGCGGCTCGCGGCGCGCGGACGTAGCGTCGTTCAGCTGGAACAGTTCGGGCCGGGGCACAAGCACGGTGCGTCGCACGGTACTTCGCGCATCTACCGTCAGGCGTACGACAATCACCTGTACACCGGGTTGGCGGCCGACGCGCTGCCGCTGTGGCGGGAGTTGGAGACAACGACGGACATCGGGTTCCTGGAACTCACCGGTGCCGTTGATCACGGCCTGCCGCAGGCAGTGCAGTCCAAGGCGAAGATACTTCTCGAGGCGGGCATCAAGGGCGAGATCCTCACCCCTGCCGAGGCGTCCGCCCGTTGGCCGGGGCTGCGATTCGACACCACGGTGCTCCATCATCCCGATGCAGGCCGGTTGCACGCGGACCGCGCCGTGACCGCTCTGAAGGCGGGAGCGGTGTTTGCCGGCGCCGAGGTCCGTCACGACGTTCGGGTGTTGGCACTCGCGCGGGCGTCCTACGGCGTGGACGTGGTGACGGACAGTGGAACGCTCGCAGCTCGTCAGGTAGTGATCGCGGCCGGTGCGTGGACTGCGGATCTGATCGCAGACAGCGGTCTCGGCTCCGAGATCGTATTGCCGACGCTGCGCACGACGCAGGAACAACCGGCACACTTCGCACCGCTCGATCCCGGAGTCGAGTGGCCGAGTTTCGTCCACCACACCGGCGCAGAATTGGAGACCGCGGGGATCTACGGGCTCGGTTCCGAGGACGGGATCAAGATCGGCGAACACGCGACCGGGCCGGTGGTGACTCCGCAGACCCGTGACTACACCCCTGGTGTCGACGGAGAGCAGCGATTGGTGGAGTACGCCGAGTCGTGGTTGCCCGGTGTCGATTCCACCCGTGTCGAGTCGCTCACCTGCCTGTACACGAGCACGCCGGACAGTAACTTCGTCATCGACCGAGTCGGCGCCGTCACAGTGGCGGCGGGGTTCTCGGGGCATGGGTTCAAGTTCGGTCCGGCCTTGGGTGAACTTGTGGCGGACCTCGTCGACGGAACCACCATCGCTCCGGAAGTTTTCAGGCTGGGGGAGCGTTGACCAGATTCATGGAGGAAAGTGTTGTGGCACTGGAGCTCGGAACTCGGCAGCTCGAGGGTATCGGAGCGGTAGAGGTCTATTCGGTATCGCAGGACGATCCCTTGGCAGCTCCACTGATCGCGGAGTTGGCACTCGAATACAGTTCGCGTTACGGCGGGACTCGCGAAGCGATGCTCGAGGATCTCACGACGTATCCGGCAGAAGAATTTGCCTACCCGCAGGGTGCGCTTCTGGTGCTCACCCACGACGGTCTGCCGATCGCCGGTGGTGCGTTTCGTCAATTCGATTCCACCACTGCCGAACTGAAGAGAATCTGGACATCGGTCGACTATCGGAAGCGCGGCCTCGGCAAGGCCGTCGTTCGCGAGTTGGAACGAGAGATCGAACTTCGTGGATACAACCGGGTGTTTCTCACGACGGGTCCTCGGCAACCCGAGGCCGTCGCGCTGTATCTGTCCAGTGGATACACACCGCTTTACGACGCGTCACTCTCGCCCGAAGAGGTGGGCATCCACCCGTTCGAGAAACAACTTCGGGTCCTCGAAAATGTGACTCGAGCAGCAATTCCTACCGACCGGGTTGACAACACCCGGGTTTAACCTCGTACACTTGCGAACGACCATCCAGAGCGACCGAGAGACCTGGCTCATTGAAGTCGCAGCAACCCCCCGAGTGATCGGGTGCGGGTGCTACCGCCAGGACCGATGGAGGAACACGAAATGAAGGCAGTCGAAGGCGGTTTCGATACCGCCTGGTCGCGTCGTCACGTAGACCTGTGCCGCACCGCGGGATCTTTCTGTACCAACTGACCTCGGTCAGTCATTCACACTCAGGCGAGTCGTCGACAAGTCTGTTTTCTCTTCTCTCACAAGTGATTCGTGCTCGATCGCCTTTCTCGTCTCAGGCGACGGGTGCGCTCTTCGGCATGCCTCTTTAGGAGTTCTTGGTGTCTTCGCCCTCATTCGGTGCCCGCAAACGCGCGACCGTAATCGCCGGTATCGGTGCTGTCTCGGTTCTCGGCACCGTCCTCGCCGGCTGCAGCAGCGGGAGTGACAGTGCTGCCGACGCAGGCCCCGCCCAGTCCGGCGGAACCCTTCGCTACGGTCTGTCGCAGGCGCCGACGTGCGCCGATCCGGCCCAGGCCGGCAGTAACCAGACCGTGTATGTCACTCGGACCGTGGTGGATTCGCTGACCGATCAAAATCCCGACACCGGAGAGATCACCCCGTGGCTCGCCAAGAGTTGGGAGATCAGCCCCGACGCCGCTAGCTTCACGTTCGTCCTTCGCGACGACGCCACCTTCAGTGACGGCACACCGGTGACGGCGGATTCGGTGAAGAAGACCTTCGACTCGGTCAAGAATCTCGGACCGAACGCGTCGTTGGCGAAGAGTTACCTGTCCTCGTACACGGGTACCGACGTCGTAGATGCTCACACGGCGAAGATCAATTTCTCCGGACCCAATGTTCAGTTCCTGCAAGCAACTTCGACGCCACAGCTCGGAATCCTCGCCGATTCCACCACCGCGCTGGCATCCGAGCAGCGCTGCCCCGGTGCAGCGGTGATCGCCTCCGGACCGTTCGTGTACACCGACTGGCAGCAGGACAAGAGCGTCAAGATCGCCAAGCGTGCGGGATACAACTGGGCGTCGGACGCGGTCGCGCATCAGGGTGAGGCCTACCTCGACGGCGTCGACTTCACGGTGGTCCCCGAATCCGGTGTGCGGGCAGGCAGCGTGGCCTCCGGCCAGCTCGATGCGGTCAGCGATGCCCTTCCGCAGGATGCGCCGCAGATCGAGGGCGCAGGCGGACGAATCCTCACAAGGCCGAACCCGGGTGTGAGCTTCTTCTTCCAGCCAAACGTCAGTCGCGGCGTTCTCGCCGATCAGGCTGTTCGCCAGGCCATCATTCCCGCGATCAACCGCCAAGAACTCGTCGACACTGTTCTGGATCCGTCGTTCTTCCCGGCCACGAGCCCGTTGGCTCACACCACTCCGCTCTACAGCGACGAATCGAGTGTCGTGACGTACGACGCCGACAAGTCGGCGAAGCTTCTCGACGCGGCTGGTTGGAAGGCCGGCAGCGACGGTATCCGCGAGAAGGACGGGCAGAAGCTCACTTTCAGCGTCACCTTCAGTCCGGTGTTCTCGGGTAACCAGGCCATCCTCGAGCTCGTACAGCAGCAGCTCAAGAAGGTCGGCGTCGACTTGCAGCTCAACCTGGTCTCGAACGGTGAATGGACCGAGAAGGGAGTATCGGGTGATTACGATTCGCTGTATTACAACAGCACTCGCGCGGACGCCGACATCCTGCGGGCATCGTTCAGCACCGAGGGCCGCAACCTGAACCGTCGCGGCGCAGATCCGGAGCTCGACAAGGTACTCACAGACCAGCTTGCAGCCACGGACAACGGCCAACGCGGCGAACTGGTATCCACTGCACAGGAATTGATCCTCGACCGTGGACTCTCCATCCCGACCATCGAGCTCTCACAGGCCATCGGCGCCGGATCGAGTGTGCAGGACCTGAACTTCGAAGCCTCTTCACGCCTGCAGTTCTACGACGCATGGTTGTCGGGTAAGTAATCATGACTCGATACGTACTCACCCGACTGGGTCAGGCCGCAGTGGTCCTGTGGGCCGCCTTCACCATCTCGTTCGTGATTCTGTTCCTCCTGCCGAGTGACCCCGTCAGCATGGCTGCCGACTCGTCCGGTCAGGGTGTTGCAGTGGATCAGGCCGCGCTCGATCAGCTTCGGGCGCGGTACGGCTTGGACCAGTCGGTGTGGGTGCAGTACTGGACGTCGCTGACGAATGCTCTTCGCGGCGATTTCGGTACATCGATCTCCACCGGTCAGTCGGTGACGGATGCCATCTTCTCGGCGCTGCCCAGCACTCTGGTGCTGGCAACCACCGCCTTGGTTCTGGCCGTGTTGTTCGGAGTGGCGATCGCGTTCTTCGCTACCTACACCCGCAAGCGGTGGCTCGCGAACCTGTTGTTCTCTCTGCCGCCGCTGGGTGTGGCAGTGCCTACTTTCTGGGTGGGCCTGATTCTTCTGCAACTCTTCTCGTTCCGTCTGCACATCTTCCCGGCATTCGGAGACAAGGGATTCGCAACGGTGATTCTTCCGGCGATCACCTTGGCGATCCCGACCGGCGCGGTGATCGCGCAGGTGCTCACGACCAGCCTGCAGTCGACGCTACGTTCGCCGCACGTGGAGACTGCGTACGCCAAGGGCGCAAGCCGTTGGCGCGTGCAGACCCGTCACGCGTTGCGACTGGCGAGCATTCCGGCATTCACCATTGCCGGTGTGCTGGTCGGCACGCTGCTGGCGGGCTCGGTGGTTGTGGAAACGGTGTTCTCTCGCGCGGGCGTCGGCCGTCTGACACAGACGTCGGTGACGGCGCAGGACATCCCGGTGGTGCAGGGAGTCGTTGTGTTCGCCTCTCTCGTGTTCGTGCTCGTCAACCTCGCGGTCGACCTCTTCTACCCCTTGATAGATCCACGGATCATCCAGACGAAGAAGAGTCACACCGAAAAGTCGAATACCGAAAGCTCGACCGATCTGGAGCCGGCTCATGTCTGACACATTGAGCGAACCCCTACTCCTCGATCCGAGCGTCGAGGCGAAGGCACCTGTTGTTTCGCGCCGAGAGTCCACGGCCATCGGCTGGATCCGAAAGCCCGGCTTGGTGATTCCGGTGTTGATCGTGTTGCTTGCCATCGGCTTTGCCGTCGCACCCGGATTCTTTGCCAGCGGCGATCCGTTGTCCGGTGTCCCGGCGGACAAACTGCAGGGCCCGAGCCTGGCTCACTGGTTCGGAACCGACAATCTCGGACGTGACCTGTACACACGGTTCGTGCACGGCGCCGCGTTGTCCCTGACCGCAACCCTGGTGGCGGTCGGAATCGCATTGGTGGCGGGATCGATAATCGGTTTGCTCGCGGGCTTTGTCGGTGGCGTCGTCGACGCCGTGCTGATGCGCATCGTCGACGTGCTGCTGTCCATTCCGGCACTGCTGCTCTCGTTGGCCCTTGTCACCGCACTCGGCTTCGGCACCATCAACGTCGCCATCGCGGTCGGCGTCAGTATGGTCGCCAATTTCGCGCGAGTGATGCGTGCCGAAGTGATGCGGGTGCGCGGAGCTCAGTACGTCGAGGCTGCGTTCAGTTCAGGTGTGCAGTGGCTCGGTGTCCTGCGTCGGCACGTGCTTCCCAACTCCTACGCGCCGGTGGTCGCGCTGTCCGCTGTCGAGTTCGGGCAGGCAGTACTAGCCGTGTCGGCTCTGAGCTTCTTGGGATTCGGCGCCGTTCCGCCTACCCCGGAATGGGGATCGCTGGTATCCGAGGGACGCAATTTCCTCGCCAATGCCTGGTGGATGACAACACTTCCCGGTCTCGCGATTGTCGCCGTGGTCATCTCGGCACACCGTATCGGCCACGAGATCGAAAGGAACAACCGGCGATGAGCACGACCGAGGAACAGTTGCTTTCCGTCACCGACTTACAGATCGCCTACGGCGCCGAGCCCGCGGTATCCGGCGTGAGCTTCACCGTCGGTCGGGGCGAAGTAGTTGCGGTGGTCGGGGAATCGGGTTCCGGTAAGTCGACCACGGCACACGCGATATTGGGTCTGCTCGCCGGCAGTGGCCACGTCACCGGCGGGACCGTCGAGTTCGAGGGTGAACAGATCGACTCGTATTCCGACCGTGCGTGGCAGCGAATCCGCGGCGCGCGTATCGGTTTGGTGCCGCAGGATCCGACGACCTCGCTCAACCCGGTGACGAGGATCGGCGACCAGGTTGCAGAAGTCCTCCGGATCCACGGCCTCGCAGACCGTCGCAAAGCCCGGTTGGACGCCGTCGAGGTGCTCGAGCGCGCGGGTATCGACCGGCCGGAAATCCGAGCACGCCAGTACCCGCACGAGCTCTCCGGCGGTATGCGGCAACGAGTTCTGATCGGTATCGCGCTTGTCGCGAACCCCGCCCTCATCATCGCCGACGAGCCGACCAGTGCTCTGGACGTCACGGTTCAACGACGCATCCTCGACCACTTGGACGAGCGAATCGCCGAATCCGGTGCCGCCGTGCTCCTGATCACGCACGACCTGGGTGTGGCCGCAGACCGCGCGGACCGGATCCTGGTGATGCAGGGCGGCAGGATCGTCGAATCCGGCCGCACCGCAGATATTCTGGACAACCCGCGACACGAGTACACGAAGAAGCTGCTCGACTCGGCTCCGAGCCTGTCCTCGGGACCGGTCGATCGGCCGGTCCGTCAGGATACGAGCCCGCTGCTGACGTTGACCGGAATCACCAAGCGTTTCAACGTCGGACGCGGGAGTTCGATCACCGCGGTGAACGAGGTATCGCTGACTGTTCCGCGTGGTCAGACGGTGTCATTGGTGGGGGAGTCCGGCTCCGGCAAGTCGACCACGGCGCGCATCGCCGTGCGGTTGGAGCAGGCGGATGCCGGCACCATCTCCTTCGACGGACACGACATCACGAAGGTCAAGGGCAGCGATCTGCGCGAGCTGCGCCGAAAGATCCAGCTCGTGTACCAGAACCCCTATGCATCACTCGACCCGAAATTGTCCGTCCAGGACATCGTTGCGGAGCCGCTGCGGGCCTTCAAGGTTGGTGGACGCAGCCAGCAACAGAGTCGTGCAGCAGAGTTGCTCGATCAGGTTGCACTTCCCGAGCAGTTCCTGAGCCGCAAACCGGCCGAACTCTCGGGCGGCCAGCGTCAACGGGTGGCGATCGCTCGTGCGCTCGCTTTGAAGCCGGACCTGCTCGTTCTCGACGAACCTGTGTCCGCTCTCGACGTCTCGGTGCAAGCGCAGATTCTGGCGCTACTCGACGAGTTGCAGCGCGAACTGGGCCTGACCTATCTCTTCATCTCCCACGATCTTGCGGTTGTTCGCCAGATCAGCGACGTCGTCGGCGTCATGCAGGCCGGGCGATTGCTCGAAATCGGCACTACCACCGAGATTTTCGACAATCCCCGAAACGAGTACACACGCACACTTCTCGACGCGATCCCCGGGCGGGATCATTCGACACGAAAGGCCGAACATGTCCGAGCGTAGTTCCGGAGCATTCCTGGTCGGCCTCGAATTCGAGGGAACCGGAGCTCATCCGTACTCCTGGCGACGCGAGGATTCGCGCGCCGAAGATCTGTTCACGCCCTCGTACTGGGTGGACCTGGTGACCGCCGCGGATCGGGGCGGGGTGGATCTGGCGTTCCTCCCTGACTCGTTCGGACTGCAATCCGAGGGCCAGCACGCAGTGCGGGGCAGATTGGAGGCGGTTGCAACTGCGGCACGGCTGAGTGCTGTGACCTCGCGTATCGGCCTGATCCCCACTGCGACAGTCACGCACACCGAGCCGTTCCACATCTCCAAGGCCGTCGCGAGTATCGACTACTCCTCAGCGGGGCGGGCCGGCTGGCAGGTCGCGGTGTCCGACACCGCTGAGCAGGCGTCGTTGTTCGGCCGAAAGGCAGTGCAGGGCCCCGAGTCCGCGTGGGAGGAAGCGTCCGAGGCTGTCGAGGTGGTCAGTCGGCTGTGGGACAGCTGGGAGGACGACGCCGAGATACGGGACGCTGCTAGCGGACGATTCATCGATCGAGACAAGCTGCACTACATCGACTTCGAGGGAAAGAACTTTTCCGTCAAGGGGCCGTCCATCACGCCGCGCTCCCCGCAGGGGCAGCCGCTGATCGCCGTCGACGAGAGCAGGCCGGAGGCACGCGAGCTCGCTGTTGCGCGCGGAGATCTGATTCGGATCTCGGCAACCGACCTCGGCGTGGCCAACGCCACGGCCAAGCTGGTCCACGCGAATGCCGCTGCCCTCGGGCGCAGCGTCAGGGTTCTCCTCGACGTCGACGTGCTTCTCGGCGCTGATCGCGGAGCCGCCGACGACGCTCTGGCCGAACTCGAGGAATGGGCGGGAGCGCCGTACGCCCCGCATTCGCTGTTCTATCGCGGTGACAGCGCCGGCCTGACTGTCCTCCTTCGCGAGATCGGTGGGCTGGCCGGGGTCGACGGTGTTGTCCTGCGTCCCTTGGCTTTGGCTGCCGCAGTGGAGAAGATCGCGGCGGACGTGGTGCCGACTCTCAATCCGCGACCGACTACCGGCCCGACTCTGCGCGAGCGGTTGGGTTTCGAGTTGCCCGTCAATCAGTTCGCGTAGCGCGAACAGAGAACAGGAACACCGATGACACAGAACAGGATTCGCAAGCAAGTTCACCTGGGTGCTCACTTCCCCGGCGTGAACAACACCACGGTGTGGACCGATCCGGCGTCCAAGAGCCAGATCGAGTTCAGCTCGTTCGAGCATCTCGCCCGCAGTGCCGAACGCGGATTGTTCGACTTCTTCTTCCTCGCAGAAGGTTTGCGCCTGCGCGAGCATCAGGGCAAGATTCACGACCTCGACGTGGTCGGTCGCCCGGATACGTTCAGTATTCTCAACGCGGTTGCCGGTGTGACAACGCATCTCGGCCTGGCCGGGACGATCAACACCACGTTCAACGAGCCGTACGAGTTGGCCAAGCAGTTCTCGACGCTCGATCATCTCTCCGACGGCCGCGCCGCGTGGAATCTGGTCACCTCTTCGGATGCCTTTACCGGTGAGAACTTCCGCCGCGGTGGGTATCTGGAGCATTCCGAGCGGTACGCACGCGCAAACGAGTTGGTCGACGCAGTACGGACGCTGTGGGACAGTTGGAGCATCGATCGTCCGATCGTCGACCGTGAGCGCGGCGTTTTTGCCACCGACCAGCAGGTCGGTCAGTTCCAACACTCCGGTAAGCAGTTCGACATCACCGGACGCTTCGAAGTTCCTCGGAGTCCCCAAGGACACCCAGTCCTGCTGCAGGCAGGTGACTCCGACGAAGGACGCGAGTTCGGCGCCGCCAAGGCAGACGCCATCTTCACCGGGCACGGAACGCTCGAAGCAGGCAAGACGTTCTACGCCGACGTGAAGGGACGCTTGGCCAAGTACGGACGCACGCACGCAGACCTCAAGATTCTCCCCGCCGCCACCTTCGTGCTCGGTGACAACGCCGCGGACGCACAGGAGAAGGCGTATCACATCCGGCGGCAGCAGGTCGGACCCCAGACTGCCATCGCTTTTCTCGAACAAGTCTGGGGCAGAGACCTTTCCCAGTACGACGCCGACGGCCCGTTGCCGAAGGAAGATCCGTCGGACGACGTCAACATCACCCGCGGACGCGTCCGCCACGTCAAGGATCCGCGAGCGGTCGCAGATCAGTGGCGTGCCAAGGCCGAGGCCGAAAACCTCAGCATCCGTGAACTCATCATCGAAGTAACTGCCCGCCAACAGTTCGTGGGTAGTGCAGCGGAGGTGGCTGCCGAGATCGACACCTACGTCCAGGGCGACGCGAGCGACGGATTCATTCTCGTTCCCCACATCACCCCCGCGGGCCTCGACGAGTTCATCGACACCGTCGTACCAGAACTACAGGACCGCGGCAGTTTCCGGACCGAATACTCAGGAACCACCCTGCGCAGCCATCTCGGGCTGCGCCTCCCGTACGAGCAGGCTGAAGGAGTCCGCGCATCATGACCGTTACCGACACTTCCACCAGCACCTTCACCGGCGAGTGGAATGCTTGGCATGCCTCGCGCGACGCCACCTTCAGCGAACCACTCGGCTGGCTGAGCCTGACTGCGTTGCATTGGCTGGTTGACACCGATTCCACCTTCACGGACCTGCCCGGTGCGTGGCGCGCCGACGCGAATGCCGTTGTCGTCACCGCGACGCCGGCCGACGACCTCTCGATCGACGGCGTCGCAGTGGACGGTTCACTCACTCTGAATCCGATCGAGGGGGCGCCGGGACTGATCGTCAAGCAGGGCGCGCGGTTGGTCGAGGTCATCCGCCGCACCGGCGAGGTAGCTCTGCGGATCCACGATTCGTCGGCCCCGGCATTGGCGCAGTTCAGTGGTATCCCGACCTTCGAGCCGAACCCGCAGTGGCGCATCGACGGTGTTTTCACCGCTTTCGAGGAGGCTCGCACGGTGACGACGGGTGCGGTCGTCGAGCGCCTCGAGCATCATCACGACGCCCGCGGAACCATCAGCTTCGAACACGATGGTGCAACGCATACGCTGATTGCGTTCGCGGGCAAGGACAACGGCTTTCACATCCTGTTCACCGACGCGACCAGTGGTGTATCCACCTACCCGGCCGCACGCTCGCTGCACGTGAGCGCACCGGAGCCCGGTGGTGCGGTAGCCCTCGATTTCAATCGGGCGTCGAACCTGCCCTGCGCCTTCACCGATTACGCGACGTGCCCCGTCGCCCCCGTCGAGAATCGTTTGCCGTTCGCGGTGGAAGCCGGCGAGAAGACACCGAATAACCGCGACGGAAGCGCACCGAGGTGAGCGCGCCGCTGTCCGTACTCGACCTCTCTCCGATCAGTGAGGGTGAAACGGCCCGCCAGGCCTTGCGGAACTCGCTGGACCTCGCTCGTTCTGCCGAAGCGTGGGGATACAAGCGGTACTGGGTCGCCGAACACCACTTCGTCGGCGTAGCCAGCTCGTCACCGGCCGTTCTGGTCGGACTGATTGCGGCCGCGACCAACACCATTCGCGTCGGCTCGGCCGCAGTGCTGCTGGGCAACAACACGGCAGCTCAGGTGGTCGAGGCCTTCGGTACCGTCGAAGCGTTGTATCCGGGTCGTATCGATCTCGGTATCGGGCGCAGCGGGCAGCGTCGGGTGGAGGCACTTCGTGCCGTCGCTGCCGGAACGCCTGCCCCGGCAGAAGCGAAGCGGGAGAACGTCGTACGCGACGGCGTCGTGATCCCGGCGCCCTTCGATCCAAGCGGTCTTCTCACGTCACCGAGATTGCAGGCGTCGTTCGAGGCATTGGCGTTTCCGGGTGCGCAGGCGCCGGATTTCGAGCAGCAGGTCGACGACATACTCTCGCTCCTGAACGGCACCCACCGCACCCGCGACGGCATCGAATTGCACGCCAGTCCCGGTGAGGACGCCGACGTCGAATTGTGGGTTTTCGGAAGCAGCGCAGGCCCCAGTGCCGAACTCGCCGGACGACTCGGATTGCCGTTCGGCGCGAATTACCATGTGGCGCCCTCGAGTACGCTTGATGCCGTCGAGGCATACCGTGCAGCATTCCGACCGTCGGCAGTTCTGTCGGAGCCGTATGTCGTCGTCTCCGCGGATGTTGTTGCCGCAGAGGACGATGCGACGGCGAGAGAGTTGGCGTCGACGTTCGCGCACTGGACACACAGCATTCGCAGCGGGCACGGCGCCATCCCGTACCCCGATCCGGCCACAGCGCTCCCACTTTCCGATGCCGACAAAGCAGTAGTGGAGGATCGGCTGATCACGCAGTTCGTCGGTTCACCCACCACCGTCGCCGACAGGCTCGACAGTTTGCAGAAGCTGACCGGAGCGGACGAATTGGTGATCACCGGGGTGACCCATCGACACGAGGATCGCCTGCGCTCGTACGAGCTGCTTGCCAAGGAATGGGGACTACCCGCACTACTGGCGGCATGAGCTTGCCTTGGTCCATTAGTGTCGAGTGATGTTTTCGCCCCGAGATGCGCTTTTGCTTGCTCTTGACGTAGCGCGTGAGGGCATGGAACTCGGGGAGATGCCGATCGGGGCAGTCGTGTTCGACGACGACCGTGTGCTCGGGCGGGCGTATACGCAAGAACGGGCACTCGGCCGACGGGTAGTCCATGCGGACCTTCAAGCGCTCTTGCAGGCCGACGAGGCTCTCGGATTCACTCGAGCGTCCGGTGAATTGACATTGGCGGTCAATCTCGAACCATGTCTCATGTGTATGGGTGCCGCGATCACGCTCGGTGTGACCCGGGTGTGGTTCGCTCTCGAATCCCCGAACGACGGTGCGGCGGAACTCGTACAGCTGTGGGCGCCGCCTGTGGAACTTCCGTTTTTCCGTAAGCCGCGTGAAGTCCTCGGCGGCATCCGCCGTGACGAAGCGCGAAATCTGTTCGCTGAATACGCCACTGGCACCGGCCCCGCCGGGATGCGGGACTGGGCGCGCAGTCTCACCTGACGCCACGGCCTGCGATGAGGGCGGCGAAGCTCACGCCCCGATAGCGCCGGCGATCATCGGCCACGACGCACGCATGTCGGCTTCGAAGAGTCCCCAGGTGTGGGTGCCCTCGGGTCGGAAGCTGAACGTCGCGGGAATGCCGAGCTGACCGAATCGACCCTGTAGGGCAGCGGTGCACATGTTGGTGATGCCTTCGAGCACAGCGCCGGGAACGACTCCGGCAGCCATCGCCAATGAGTTGATTCCGTCCACCGGACCGGGAAGGCCGTTGCCGGTGGAGATGAACAGCGCTGTGCCGCGCAGTTTCTCGGCATTGATCAGCGGGTCGTGAGCAGCCCACTGCGGGCTACCCCACGGCCCCCACATGTTGGCCGCGTTTCCTCCGCCGAGTATCTCGACCATCGAGCGCACCGCAGCCTGGCCGAGCGGGTCGCCGGCGCGCGGGCAGCCGCTGTACGAGCCGACGGCGCGGTAGGTGCCCGGCGACTGGATCGCGAGGTCCAGAACCGGTCCACCGGCCATCGACACACCGCCGAGTGCGTTGACGCCTGTTGTGTTGTACCGAGCGTTGACCGCAGCCGGTAGTTCCTTGGTGAGGTAGGTCTGCCATTTGTTGCGGCCGAGCACCGGATCGTCGGCGTTCCAATCGGTGTACATGCTGAACTTGCCGCCGACCGGCATGACCACGTTGACGTGCTTGTCGTCGAAGAAGTCACGAACTCCGGTGTTGTTGAACCAAGAGATCCCGTCCTCACCGCCGCCGACGCCGGTCAACAGGTAGAAGGTCGGGGCGGGGCCACCGCCGGCCGGGGAAATCACGTCGTTGGCGATCCAGCGGTCCATGGAGGGGGAGTAGACATCGATGCGGCTGACCACTGAATCCGCGCTCGCGGTCGGCGCGCTGAGGCCGAGAAAGCCGGCAGCCATGGCCACCGCCATCGTCAATCGGACCGTGAATCGACGTGCCTTCATTATTTCCCCCTGGCGCAAGCCGGACAGCGTATTTGTGCCTACCAACAGTGGCACAATGCGAAGGAGAGTGACGAATGTCCGGATAACAGTCCGGTAAGAAGATGGAGACAATTGCGTGGGATCGCAGTCGCATCACCCCGAATCCGACGTGATTCGGCTGGCCTTCGGGCTGGCCGCGATCACGGCTGGTGCGGCGCGCAGAACCGCTGGTCTCGCCATTGATTCGGTGCAGCGGATCCCCGTTGTCGGTGACGCACTCGACGACGCGATCACCCAGGTCGCCACCCGCGGCACGGAAGCGATTCGCTCGACAGCGGAATTTGCCGATTCCACGTTGAGAACGGTGATCAAAGCTGTCGTCGACGCTGCTCTTGCCGAAGTCGACATCACGAAGATCGTCGTGGACCACGTGGACATCGACAAGATCGCCGAGAACATCGACGTGGACAAGATTGCCGAACGGGTCTCGCTCGAACCGATCATCGATCGCGTCGACGTCGATGCGATCGCAAGCCGACTCGACGTCAAAGCAGTGATCGATCGCCTCGACCTCGACGGCATCGTCGACAGCGTCGACCTCGAGCGCCAGATCGACCGCGTCGACCTCCTCAAGATCGCCGACCAGGTCATCGAGGGTGTCGACCTCCCACAGATGATTCGTGAATCGACCGGTTCACTCTCCACCGAAGCCGTGCACGGGGCGCGCGTGCAGGGGATGCAGGCGGACGACGCTGTCGCCGGGTTCGTCGGACGATTGTTCGGCCGCGACAACGCACCACCCTCACACGAGCCGCATCCGGACACGAACGCAGGTGAACGCTAGTGGCCCAGGAGAATTCCGGCCCGGCCGGAATCGTCACCCGTGGCCTCGCCGGACTGATCGACCTGGGCGTCGTGCTGATCCTGATGGGTTCCGTGTACGTGGCCTTGGCCTTTGTTCGATTGCTCTTCTCGCCGCAGAGTTTCACGTTCTCGGAACCGGGAATCTTCCTGTCCACGACGGCATTTCTCGGCGTCTCGGTGGCCTACCTGACTGCCTGCTGGGCGACCACCGGCCGAACTGTCGGCTCCCTCGTGATGGGGTTGCGGGTGATCACGTCGGGTCACCGGTTGGTCCGTTGGCCGCTCGCCTTCATCCGTGCGGTGCTCTGTGTGCTCTTCGCCTTCGGATTGCTGTGGTCGGCGGTCGATCGACGGCGACGATCGTTGCAGGACATCGTTCTGCGCACCGAGGTCGTCTACGACTGGCGTCAGGACCCGGATCTGGTGGCACCCCACGGAGGCGAGCACGCATGAGTGAACCGAACCGCCCGGACGAGCGATTCACCCTTGCCAGCGAGCGCACCTTCCTCGCGTGGATGCGTAGCTCGCTTGCCCTGCTGGCGGGCGGCATCGCCGTCGTCCAGTTGGTCCCCGAGTGGAGTACAGGGTGGGTTCGTACGGCGCTCGGTCTGACGTTGATCGCACTCTCGGCAGCAGCCGCCCTCGTCGGTATGCGACGCTGGCTACAGGTGAAGAAGGCGCTCGAGGACGGAGCGGCGATGCCGGAACCGCATGCGCTGTGGCTGTTCGCACTGGCATTGGCCGGGGTTGCCGTCGCGGCCGGCGTGGCAACGGTGGTTACCAGCCTCGCTCGCTGAGATACCTCGTGAGATACGCAGAGAAGTCCGAGCGGTGTCTGGATAGTCTGCAAAGAACGAGAAGCAAGTCAGAGAAGTAAACGAAACAGACGACAAGGGAGTGCACGGTGGCGCAGGAACTCAAGCTCGGATACAAGGCATCGGCTGAGCAATTCGGCCCTCGCGAACTGGTAGAGCTGGCAGTTCTGGCAGAGCAGCACGGCATGGATTCCGTTGCGGTGAGCGATCATTTCCAGCCGTGGCGCCACAACGGTGGACACGCGCCGTTCTCGCTCGCCTGGATGACGGCCGTCGGTGAGCGCACCGAGCGCGTGCAGATCGGCACGTCCGTGATGACGCCGACGTTCCGCTACAACCCGGCGGTCATCGCTCAGGCGTTCGCGACGATGGGATGTCTCTACCCGGGGCGCATCATGCTCGGCGTCGGCAGCGGTGAGGCTCTCAACGAGATCGCCACCGGCTTCCAGGGTGAGTGGCCCGAGTTCAAGGAACGCTTCGCGCGCCTGCGTGAGTCGGTGCGGCTGATGCGTGAGCTGTGGCTGGGCGATCGTGTCGACTTCGAAGGCGAGTACTTCACCACTCGTGGCGCGTCGATCTACGACGTCCCCGAGGGTGGGATTCCCGTGTACATCGCGGCCGGTGGACCCGTTGTCGCCCGGTACGCGGGACGTGCCGGTGACGGCTTCATCTGCACCTCCGGCAAGGGCATGGAGCTCTACACCGAGAAGTTGCTTCCGGCGGTTGCCGAGGGCGCGGCCAAGGCCGAGCGCGACGTCGCCGACATCGACAAGATGATCGAGATCAAGATCAGCTACGACACCGATCCGGAGGCTGCACTCGAGAACACGCGTTTCTGGGCGCCGCTTTCCCTGACGCCGGAGCAGAAGCACAGCATCGAGGATCCGATCGAAATGGAAGCAGCTGCCGACGCTCTGCCCATCGAGCAGGTGGCCAAGCGCTGGATCGTCGCTTCCGATCCCGAGGACGCCGTCGAGCAGGTCAAGGCCTACGTCGACGCCGGTCTCAATCACCTGGTGTTCCACGCACCGGGCCACGATCAGCGCCGCTTCCTCGAGCTGTTCGAGCGTGACCTCGCGCCCCGCCTGCGTGCTCTTGGCTGATCCTCGAGATCAACTGAACGGTGTCTGCCACTCGACGTGTGGCAGGCACCGTTCGTCTTTCTCGTAGCGGCCGGTTGTCGGCTGCACCGTGAGCGTGACCACGATCAGTGGCAAGGTGGGCGGCGGCCCACACTAGGCTGTTGGGCATGCCAGAAGCGCCCGCTGCCGTGTCGAGTGTCTACGTCGCCTCCCCTGAAGGTGACACCGGAAAATCCACCATCGCGCTTGGCGTGCTGCAGATGTTGTGCGCGACCGTCGCCCGGGTCGGTGTCTTCCGCCCGATCGCCCGCTCGACCGAGGAAACCGACTACATCCTCGAACTGCTGCTAGAGCACACCACGGCCGATCTCTCCTACGCCGACGCACTCGGCGTCACCTACGAGCAGGTTCACGCCGATCCCGAAGCTGCACTGGCCGACATCGTGGCGAAGTACCACACCGTGGCCGAGCAGTGCGACGCCGTCGTGATCATCGGAAGTGACTACACCGACGTCGCAAGCCCCAGCGAACTGAGCTTCAACGCCCGCATCGCCGTGAACCTGGGAGCGCCGGTCCTGTTGGCGGTTCGAGGCGCTCGGCGCAGCGTCGAGGAGGTTGCTCAGCTCGCGCACCTGTGCGCCGCCGAGTTGGCCGCCAACCACGCTCACCTGCTCGCGGTCGTCGCCAATCGCTGCGATCCCGACAAGCTCGACGAGGTCACCGCAGCCCTGTCCGACATCGGTGTTCCGACGTGGAGCCTGCCGGAGATTCCGTTGCTCGTCTCACCCACGATGGCCGAGTTGATGGAAGCCACCGGCGGCGAGTTGTACTCGGGTGACCCGGAACTGCTGCACCGCGAGGCACTGAAGGTGATGGTGGGCGGAATGACCGCCGAGCACATCCTCGAGCGTCTGGTCGAGGGCATGGTCGTCATCGCACCGGGTGACCGCTCGGACGTGCTGCTCGCGTTGCTCAATGCGCATGAGGCGGAGGGATTTCCGTCGCTCGCGGGCATCATCATGAATGGCGGGATCACGCCGCACCCGGCCATCGCGGCGTTGATGGCCGGCCTCAAACAGCGTCTTCCGATCCTCACGACAACGCTCGGCACTTTCGACACCGCAAGCGCTGCAGCCCAAACCCGCGGACGCGTGGCAGTCGGTTCGCAGCGAAAGGTCGACACTGCGCTGAGCTTGATGGAACAGCGCGTCGACGCCGACGTCCTGATGGACCGACTGGCACTGCCGATTCCGTCGGTCGTGACCCCACAGATGTTCGAGTACAAGCTCATCGACCGCGCTCGACGCGATCGCAAGCACATCGTCCTCCCGGAGGGTGACGACGACCGGATCCTGCGCGCGGCCGGCCGGCTGCTGCAGCGCCAGGTTGCCGACCTGACGATCCTCGGCGACGAACCCAGTGTGCGTCGACGCGCAGCGGAACTCGGCGTGGACATCAGCGGCGCGCAGGTCCTCGCGCCCGCGCAGTCCGAGTACACCGAGCGCTTCGCACAGGAATACACCGCGCTGCGGGCGCACAAGGGCATGACCATCGAGCGGGCACGCGAGGTGATCGCCGACATCTCGTACTTCGGAACGATGATGGTGCACTTGGGTATTGCCGACGGCATGGTCTCCGGTGCCGCCCACACCACCGCTCACACGATCCGGCCCTCGTTCGAGATCATCAAGACGGCCCCCGGAGTTTCGACGGTTTCGAGCATCTTCCTGATGTGCCTGGCCGACCGCGTTCTCTCCTACGGTGACTGCGCCGTGGTTCCGGACCCGACGTCGGAGCAGTTGGCGGACATCGCGATCTCGTCCGCACAGACGGCGTCGCAGTTCGGTATCGATCCGCGCATTGCGATGCTCTCGTACTCCACCGGCGATTCGGGCAGTGGAGCCGACGTCGACAAGGTTCGCACCGCGACCGCTTTGGTGCGCGAGCGCCGACCGGACCTGTTGGTGGAAGGGCCCATTCAGTACGACGCGGCCGTCGAGCAGAGTGTCGCTGACAAGAAGATGCCGGATTCTCTGGTGGCGGGCAAGGCCACGGTGTTCGTGTTCCCGGACTTGAACACCGGCAACAACACCTACAAGGCAGTGCAGCGTAGCGCCGGCGCTATCGCCGTCGGCCCGGTTCTGCAGGGACTGAACAAGCCGGTCAACGATCTCTCGCGTGGAGCGTTGGTCCAGGACATCGTCAACACCGTGGCTATCACGGCAATACAGGCACAGGGAGCGTAAGCGTGAGCGACGGCACCGTACTGGTCATCAATTCCGGCTCGTCATCGATCAAATTTCAACTCGTGCATCCGGATACAGCGGAATCGGTAGCGCACGGCCTCATCGAGCGCATCGGTGAACCCGACGGCCACATCGTCTACAACCACCGCACCGGAGTCGAAGACCGCAGCCTCCCCATCGCCGATCACCGTGCGGGACTGAAGATGGTGCTCGACATCGTCGCCGAGGTCGGACGGCCGCTGAGCGAGGCAGGAATCATCGCCGTCGGTCACCGAGTCGTGCACGGTGGTGACATCTTCTACTCGCCGACGCTCATCGACGACGGCGTCGTGAAAGCCATCGCGGATTTGTCGAACCTTGCGCCGCTGCACAATCCGGCCAACGTGATCGGTATCGAGGTGGCGCGCGAAGAACTGCCAGACGTTCCGCACGTAGCAGTGTTCGACACTGCCTTCTTTCACACGCTGCCCGCCGCAGCGTCGACCTACGCGATCGATCGGGATGTGGCCAAGGCCAACCAGATTCGTCGATACGGCTTCCACGGGACCTCACACGAATACGTGTCGGGACGAGTCGCGGACTTCCTCGGCAAGGATCCGGCCGAGCTGAATCAGATTGTTCTGCACCTCGGAAACGGCGCTTCGGCCTCGGCAATCAAGGGCGGCAAGGCTATCGACACCACGATGGGCCTCACCCCGCTCGAGGGTCTTGTCATGGGCACCCGCAGCGGCGACATCGACCCAGGCATCATCTTGCACCTCAATCGCAACTCGGGAATGAAGGTCGACGAGATCGACGACCTCCTCAACCGTCGTTCCGGTTTGAAGGGACTGTCGGGAGTCAACGATTTCCGTGCCCTGCTCGCACTGATCGAGGGCGGCGACGAAGACGCACAACTTGCCTACGACGTCTACGTACACATGCTCCGTAAGTACATCGGCGCCTTCATCGTTCAACTCGGTGGCGTCGACGTCATCACCTTCACCGGCGGTGTTGGCGAGAACAACATCGACGTACGACGCGACTGCCTGGCCGGCCTCTCCCGTCTCGGAATCGAGGTCGACTCGGCTCTCAACGAGGCGAAGAGCCGTGACGAGCGTCGTATCTCCGCATCCACGTCGGCCGTCGAGGTGCTGGTGGTCCCCACCAACGAGGAGTTGGCGATCGCCCGCGCGGCGAAGGCTTTGGTGGCCGCGCTGTAAATCTCGGGGAGCGCGTCAGAAATTGCTGCGCGGACGCACCGCGTTCGCCCGGTCCACGAGGGCGTAGCGGTGCGTGCGGGAGGTCGTGGCGCGGGCGAGGGCGCGAAGGCAGGCTTCGGCTCCGGTGCGCAGACCCTGCTCGGTGAATGGCAGGTCGAGGATGGGTTCGAGTTCGGTGTGCGAGCGGTTTCCGTAGCGAATCCAATCGAGTGCCGTGCCCAACACCAGGGTTCGCATCTGCAGACTTCGGCTCTCCTCGGCCGGTAGCGCGCGAACGCGACGGGCGGCTTCCCTCAGAGTCGATTCGTCGAGTTCGGCGATCGGAACGCCGGACAGCATCGTCAGAGCGCTCGACATCCGTGCGACGTTGTAGTGCCGGGAAGACGTGGGAACTTCGTCGAGGGCGGCGATGGCTGCCTTCTTGTTGCCGTGATCGGCGAGTTGCCTGGCGAGCCCGAATGCTGCGCTGACGTAGTTCCGTTCGGTTCGCCAGACGGTGCGGTAGTACTTCTCCGAGAAGCGGCACCATTGGTCCGGGTCGTCGCTCTCCCAATGCTGGAGGATCAGTTCTGCTGTCGCCGCCAACGCGAGTTTGGGTGCAGCCTCGCCCGGCAGAGCCGTCAGGACGGTCTCGAAATGACTGAAGGCGGGCTCGAATCGGTCCAGTTGCAACGCTGCAAGCCCTCGATACCACTCGATCTTCCAGTGATCACCGATGCTCTGCTGGAGTTCGTCCAGAACACTCAGCGCGGTCTCCGGATCGCCGAGATCGAGATGAGCCTTGGCCTCGGCCAGTCGGACCTCGCCGGAGATGGCGGCCGCCGGTGTGCCTGACGTTCGGTCGATTCCGTTCTCGCGGGCGTGTTTCAACGCATCGAGAGTCTGAGACGGTTCGCTGTGCACCGCTGCCGCTAGCAACGGCGCGCTGGGATCGGTGGGGTCGACCAACGGGATGGGAAGTGCGTGCGCAACTTCGCGCGGATCGAGAGCAGCGTCGTGGCTGATACCGTCGACGTACACATCGGTTTGCCCGACCAATTCATCGGTGCCGAAAGACGTTCGCTGCCTGCTGAACACGAGCGAGAGCCCGGGATTCTCCTGCCCAGTCTGCTCCGCGAGGATTTCTCGCAGAACGCCGGTGAGTTGGCCCGCGATCTCCTCGGCCGACTGGAAACGCTTCTTCGGATCCGGGTCGGTGGCGCGCAGCAGCAGGCGGTGGAAGAACTCGTTGTCCCGCAGCAGTGGCTCGTCCTCGGGTTCGGGAAGGCCGTCGAGGTACCGTCCGTGCTTCGAGGGCATGTCGAGGGTGAGAACCGCGAGTGTTCTTCCGACGGTGAAGATGTCGGACGCGATGGTCGGGCCGGTCTCGATGATCTCCGGTGCTTGATAGCCGGCAGTGCCGTACAGGTATCCGTAGTCTTCGATCCCGGACACGGCGCCGAGGTCGATCAGCTTCAGCTGGTCCTCGGTGACCATCACGTTCTCGGGTTTGAGGTCGTTGTACGCCAGGCCGGTGGAATGCAGATAGCTCAGCGCCGGAAGGATTTCCAGTACGTAGCCGATTGCCTGCTCGATCGGCATGTGCTTGCCGTCCGGGAATTCGGCCAGCACCTCGCGCAATGATCGTCCGCCCACGTACTCCATGACGATGTACCCCATGGGTGTCCCGTCCGGGCGCGGATGCTCGACGAAGTTGAAGATCTTGACGATGCTGGGGTTGGCGACCTCGGCGAGGAACTGACGCTCGGCCACCGCAACGGCTTGCGCTTCGGAATCACCGAAATGCAAGAGTCCCTTGAGAACTACCCACCTGTCGCTGACATTACGATCGATCGCGAGGTAGATCCATCCGAGGCCGCCGTGCGCGATGGGCCCTTGAACCTCGTACTGACCGGACACCAATTCGCCCTCTTCGAGGAGTGGGCGGAAGTCGAAAGTGGAACCGCACTTGGGGCAGGTGCCGTGCTGAGTTGCCTTGGTGCTTGCGCTCTTACGGCCGACCGGTTCGTTGCATTTCCAACAGAACCGTTTGCGCTCGGGGACCGTCGGGTCACTCATCACCGCAGATGCGGGGTCGATCTGCGGGACGGGGGGAACTTCGACCAGGCCGCCGCCGAGGCGCAGCTTTCGTCCCGACCGACTGCGACGGGATCGAGTGGAGCGGCCGGTAGGGGAGGAGGATGCGGACGGCGTGGTTCCTCGTATCTGGGCCGAGGTCGGTTCGAGGCGCTCGTAGGCACCGGTGGCTTCGGGTTCGGAGCGTAGGGATGCCTGCGTGGAGTCAGGCTCGCGGTGAACTGCCTGCGTGGAGTCAGGCTCGCGGTGAACTGCCTGCGTGGAGTCAGGCTCGGGGCGTACGGAGGCTTGCGTGGCGTCGGGCTCGGGGCCGGATTCTTCGGTCATGTCAGCCTCAATCCCGGTAGACGGCCGGCGGGGGACCGGGTGACGGACCGAGGACGCTGAGCCAACGGTCGTAGATACGGTTCCAGGTCCCGTCACCCCGGATCCGCTCGAGGGTTCCGTTGACGAATCGGACCAAGTCGGGGTTGTCCTTGTTCACTCCGATTCCGTAGGGCTCGACGCCCAGTGAACCACCGACCATCATGAGATACGGGTCTTGCGAGGCGAGTCCGGCGAGAATCGTGTCGTCGGTGCTGATCGCGTCCACCTGCCCCTGCTGGAGGACGACGAGGCAGTCGGACCACATCGGGACGGTCACGACGGTGGCTTCGGGTTGGAGCTCCTGGATTCGCGTAGCCGACGTCGTTCCCCGGGCAGCGCAGACTCGCTTGCCTGCGAGATCGGCGATGCCGCGTACCGGTGAACCCTGCAGGACCTGAATTCGTTGCTCGGCGGAGAAGTACTGCGTCGAGAAGTCGACCTTCTCGCGCCGCTCGCACGTGATGGTCATGGTTTTGACGACCACGTCGACCATGGATTCCTGGAGTGCGGCGATCCGATCGTCCGAGGTCAGGATTCGGTACTCGATCTTCTCCGGGTCGCCGAGCAGATCGCGGGCGATCTCGCGGGCGATGTCCACGTCGAAGCCTTCGAGGCGTCCGGTCGCCGGATCGCGAAAGCTCATGAGGTTGGAACCGGTGTCCAGACCCACGATCAGCCGCCCGCGGGCGCGGATGGCGTCGAGGCTCGGCGTGGGTGGCTGCGGAGATGCGTCTGCGGGTGTGGGGCGCAGGCTCGCAGTGAGGTTGGTGCACGACGCGGTAGTCGTCGGTGTCGGACTGGGCGCGATGGTGGCCTCGGCCGGCAGCGGCGGTTCCGTGTACGACGTGGCGGCCGCGTTGTTCAGGTCTTCGGCTCGATCTGCACCGCAACCGGCGAGCGCCAGCACGGACGCTGCCAGAACCGCGACGCACACGGCCGGGAGCTTCCTCCGCATCTCCGGTACTCCCGTCACTGATACTCCCGCAGTCGGGGCCAGAACCCGATGAAGATTCCGGCAACTCCGAGAACTGCCAATACAGTCATGCCCGGTGCAGAGGCAGCCAACACACGTGAGGCGTACGAGACGTCGGACCGAAGATTTGTGCGCGAATCCACGATTCCTTGCCAGAGTTCGTGATCGAGCTTTCCGTATTCCGCGGCCGAATCCTGTTCTCCGGAGCCGATGGTGATGGCGGCAGCGGAAGTGAAGTCGCCGGTCGCGAGACGGTCGTACATGCGCGTGTGCGCAGCCACCCATTGCTCGCGCGAATCCAGTGCGGCGGTCAGCACCTCGTTGTTCACTCGGGCGCGTTCGTCGCTGCGTAGGCCCTCGAGGATGTCGCGCAGGGCGTCGACCTTGCGAGTGAACGTCACGTTGTCCTCGGCAGTTGAATCCCGTCTCGCCAACGTGAGGGTTTCGACGGTACGTGCCTGCTGTGCCATGATCCGGGCCTCGGTCAGTTCGTGCAGTGGCTCGGCGCCCGCGTCGAGTGCACGTCCGGTGGCAAGTGCGGACACCAGTCCGACGGTGAGCAGCCACAGCAGCGCAGCCGCGACGGCGAGCGAGGCAAGGATCAACCCGAGATTGAAGCGTCGGCGACTCTTGCGGGAGAAGTACACCTGTGTTGCCACCAGCGCGCACAGCACGAGGACGAATGCCACGATCGGCCACCACGGTGGAGTCTCGAAATCGCGCTGTACCTGCGAGACCAGGGTCTCCTGCGAGGCGTGCAGTTGCTGAGCCATCGGCAGCAGCGAGGTCTGCATCAACTGCGAGGCCTCGCTCAAATATGCTGCCCCGACCGGGTTTCCGACGCGATTGTTCGCCCGTGCAGTTTCGACCAGCCCGGTGTAGACGGAGAGGTCGGTCGAGATGGTGGTCAACGCGCTGTGCCCGGCAAGATCAGTCGAGTCGAGACCGGCCGACGCCTGGACGATCTCCGCCGACGCCTCACCGATCGACTGCGTGTATCGGTCGCGTACTTCGGCGGGTTCGAGGCCGCCGGAGATGAAGGCGGTGGCCGCGGCGGCGTCTGCCAAAGACAACGCGCTGTAGAGGTTCTGGGCCGAGTTGGCGAGAGGTTCGGTTTCGACGAGGAGGAGGTCGAGGTTCGCCTGTCGGTTCTCGATCGCTGCGGTGGCGAGGAGTCCGGCGATCAAGGTGATCGCAATCAAGATCACTCCGACGACGGTCAACCGGCCAGGCGTCGAGGACATGAATGCCTGGAGTTCGCGCCGCAGAAGTGCTCGCTCGTCCTCCGCCGATACCGAAGTGCCCTCGGAGGGCGGCAGCGACCGGGGTTCGATGGACGGGACGACACGGTCGACCATCGAGCACCTCACTTCGCTGTAGGCGGGCTACCGAGAAATGATGCCGCCGAGAAATGATTCAGGGCATCTTCGCGAGCATATAAGCATCACCTACACCTGGAGCAGTTTGAAACGGTTAGTGTGGGACAACGGCGAGAGCAGGCGGAGCGAGGTAGTCGATGCGTGGTGACGGTGACGGTTGGTCGATCGGACCGGACGGTACTCGGCATTGGGGTAAACACGGAGCCGCTGGACTGCTTCTGCGCGCCCCCGATTCGGACGGATCGCCCCTGGTCTTGCTGCAGCATCGTGCGGCGTGGAGCCATCAAGGTGGTACCTGGGCATTGCCCGGTGGAGCACGGGACTCACACGAAAGCACGACGCACGCCGCTGTCCGGGAGGCACACGAAGAAGCCGGAATCGCCGAAGACGCCGTTCGCGTCCGCGGTGAGATAGTGACGATGCACGCGGAGAGCGGGTGGACCTACACCACCGTCGTGGCTGATGCGGCACATCCACTGTCGACGGTTGCCAACGGTGAGAGCACCGAGTTGCGGTGGGTGCGTGAAGCCGACGTCGATTCGCTGCCATTGCATCCGGGATTCGGTTCCTCGTGGCCCGAGCTCCGAACTGCGCCTGTACCAGCCGAGACCGAAGACCTACAGGCCGGCGACCCACACACCGTCGTACTCGAAGACGGTGGCTTCGGATGGTTGTCGGGCAGCTCGCACCAAGGCAGTTCCCACCAAGGCAGTTCCCACCAAGGCAGTGAGCAGTCAGGCAGTGACCAGAACCTGTCCGAGGCGTCGAGTACGCAGTCTTAACAGGGCATATACAGCAGAAGGGCCGGACTCCTCAGGAGTCCGGCCCTTCTGTGTTTCGGTCTCCCGACCGAAACGAGGCTCAGCTGAGCGAGTTCAGCGCCGTGATGAAGCTGACCGCGGTGATACCGAGCTTGAGCAGCTCGCTGATCTTGCCGAGGTTCAGGTCTTCGAGCGATTCGGTGCTGAGCGAGCCGGTGTCGAGGGATCCCATTTAGTGCTCCTAGGTTTCAGTTAGTAACTGGGAGTAAACTACAACAAACCGAATGGGATGCGACACGCAATCGAAATAACTGTGATCAAGATCACCTAATCCGACTTTTCGGACATCCAATCGCACCTAGGAACTGGGGGTTTGTTGTCTGATCGGACAACTTCCGTTCATGTTTCGAGTCAGGCGTGCTGACTCGTAACTGTGCAGAAATCGCCCGGCAAACAGTTGACGGTCGCCAGTTACCGGTTTTCAGCGTCCAGCGACGGCGGCGGCGAGGCGCTGCGCAGCCGCCTGCGGATCCGACGCCTGCGTGATTGCACGCACGACGACGATGCGCGTGGCACCGGCATCGAGCAGCTCCGGCAGGCGTTCCTCGTCGATGCCGCCGATTGCGAACCAGGGGCGCGGCGGTGCGGCGTCGGCGGTCGATCGAACCAGTTCCAGACCGGACGCACTTCGATTCGGTTTGGTCGGTGTCGCCCAGACCGGCCCGGTGCAGAAGTAGTCGACGCCCTCTTCGATTGCGGCCAGACTCGCCTGCGCGCGACTACTCGTCGAACGCCCGATGACGACGTCTTCACCGACAACGGTTCGTGCGTAGGGGACGGGAATGTCGTTCTGGCCAAGGTGGAGGATGTCGGCACCGGAAGCCATCGCGAGATCCGCGCGATCGTTCACGGCCAACAATGCGCCGTGGCGTCGCGCTGCGGCCGCGAGAATGCCCAGCGCTACCAATTCGTCCTTGGCCTCGAGCGGGCCGAACTCGCGCTCACCGGCAGAGCCCTTGTCGCGCAATTGGATGATGTCGACTCCGCCGGACAATGCTGCCTCGGCGAACTGCGCGAGGTCGCCTTTCTCGCGGCGCGCGTCGGTGCACAGGTACAGCCGTGCTGCTGCCAGGCGCTCGCGCCGGTCGATGACGTTACTGGGATGTGTGGGGTGCACGGAGCAAACGGTAGCCTCTAGGGAGCAAGGTTCGACACGGGAGTCCTGAAACGTCGTTGTCACTTTTTGTCGTGACTGCGAGGTTCGTGGGGCTGAGAGGGGATCGCGACCAGATCCCGACCGTCAGACCTGACCCGGATCATGCCGGCGCAGGAAGTGGAGGTGGAGTTTCGTGAGTACACACGCTCGTACGGTGTCGGTTGTCGGCGGCGGTGTCATCGGTCTCGCCATTGCGTGGCGAGCCGCCCGCGACGGGTGGTCCGTTCGGTTGTACGACCCGTCCATTGGATCAGGTGCTTCGTGGGTGGCGGGCGGAATGCTCGCCCCGCTTTCCGAAGGCTGGCCGGGTGAAGAGACAGCGTTGACGGTTGGTGCAGCGTCCCTGGAACGGTGGCCGACGTTCGGTGAGGAGCTCGGAAAGTTCGGGCCATCGGTCTTCACCGCGGACAGTTCGCTGACGGTTGCACTCGATGCGGCCGACGCGCAGGACCTGCAGACCATCGCCGAGTGGGTGACCGCGCAGGGCCATGAACTCGAAGTTCTCGGTCGCGCCCGCATCCGCGAACTCGAACCGATGCTCGGCCGGGGCATCCGGTCGGGACTGATGGCTGTCGGTGAGTCCGCCGTCGACAACAGACTTCTGCTGGAGGCGTTGCAGAAGGCCTGTGCGGAATCCGGTGTCGAATTGATCGCGCGTGCCGTCAACGACCTGGCCGAACTCGATACCGACCAGATAGTGCTCACCGCCGGTATCGCGTCACCCAAGCTGTGGCCCGGGTTACCGGTACGCCCGGTCAAGGGCGAAATCCTTCGCCTGCGGAGTAGGCCTGGAGTCACCCCGGCGCCCAGCCGCACCATCCGCGGAAGCGTCCACGGGCGGCCCGCCTACCTCGTCCCGCGCGGTGACGGAATCGTCGTCGGCGCAACACAATACGAGTCCGGTGAGGACACACAGGTCACGATGGCCGGAGTACGCGACCTGATCAACGACGCCGAGGCACTGATGCCGGCGATCGGCGAATACGAACTGTACGAATGCGCGGCAGGCCTGCGTCCCATGACGCCGGACAACCTGCCCTTGATCGGGCGCGTGTCCGATCGTGTTGTCGTCTCCACCGGACACGGACGCAACGGTGTCCTGCTGACGCCCGTCACCGCCGATGCGACGGTCGCGTTGCTGAACGGCACATCTTTGGTCGAGGTAAAAGGAACCGAACCCGAGCGGTTCGCAGTAGTTAAGGAAAATTCATGAGTGAGCAGGTCCCGATCGGGATCACCGTCAACGGCGAAGATCTCGAGTTCGATCGAGCAGTCACGGTGACCGAGCTACTGACGCACCTCGAGTTGCCGAGCAAGGGTATCGCCGTCGCCGTCGACGGTGCGCTCTTTCCTCGCGGGCGTTGGGACGAATCCGTCGGACGTGGTTGGGAAATCGAGATCCTCACGGCGGTGCAGGGTGGCTGAGCAGGACCTTCTCACTATCGCTGGCCGCACCTTCGGTTCCCGGCTCATCACCGGAACAGGCGGCGCCGCCAACCTTGCGGTGCTCGAGGAAGCGCTTGTCGCCTCCGGCACCGAACTGACCACCGTCGCGATGCGGCGAGTCGACGCGGCCGGCGGCACCGGCGTTCTGGACCTGCTTCGTCGCCTCGGAATCGAACCGTTGCCGAACACCGCCGGGTGTCGGGGCGCCGCCGAAGCAGTGCTGACGGCGCAGTTGGCACGCGAAGCGCTCGAGACGAACTGGGTTAAACTCGAAGTCATCGCCGACGAGCGGACACTGCTGCCCGACGCAATCGAACTCGTCTCCGCCGCAGAACAATTGGTGGATGACGGATTCACCGTTCTGCCGTACACGACGGACGATCCGGTGCTGGCGCTTCGCCTCGAAGAGGTTGGTTGCGCCGCGGTCATGCCGCTCGGTTCACCCATCGGCACCGGGCTTGGTATCGCGAATCCGCACAACATCGAGATGATCGTCGAGCGCGCCGGCGTACCCGTCATCCTCGACGCCGGGATCGGAACGGCCAGCGACGCCACCCTTGCCATGGAGTTGGGCTGCGACGCCGTCCTACTTGCGACAGCGGTGACGCGGGCCAAGAATCCCGCGCTGATGGCGTCGGCGATGCGTCACGCTGTCGTGGCAGGTTTCGAGGCGCGGCACGCCGGCCGGATCCCCAAGCGATTCTGGGCTCAAGCGTCGTCCTGAGGGACGAGATCCGGGTGATTTCTCGGGGTTCTGCCCGAATTGCCCGGACTCATGTCCTACCTGAGTACCACTCGGAACTAGACCTGTGGCCGATGTGCTGGTCATTGCCGGTAGGGCAGAGTTCTCCTCATGATTGAACTGAGGGGATTGACCAAGGTTTACGGACCGACGAAA
>NZ_JASDCV010000069.1:0-3191 GCF_030407755.1 Rhodococcus sp. APC 3903 | reverse complement strand
CCCCAACACACAACACACCCCCGCCACACCCCAGCTCACCACACCGCCCGGCCCGCCACCTACAAAGCACGTATAGCGGGCCGCTGCCAAGCACCACCAGCGGATGAGCGATACAGTCAATCGATACTTCCAAGGAAGAGACTGGTGGAACTGGATGGATACCGCGTGGGACATCGACCTATCGGAGAAACGCCTTGCCGCGGATCTGAAGAGCCGAATGAAGACGCTCAGCGCAGGAGGATATATATGTCTCGACTGCGGAGTTCCGGTCTCCCCCGCTGCAATTGAATCGCACAATATTCCGTCGCCTTACTTTGCGGCGCGCGCGGAACCCCATGATGACGAATGCACCGTCGACGGCGAGAAGAATCCCACCGTCACAGACACCTGCCGCCCCAGCAAAAAGCGCCGGAACCCCACCGGCACATATCCGTCCGAACTGATACTCGCCGAATCTCACGACCAGATCGACAAGCAACACCCGAGCCCGGAACACCGCATCTCATCACGATCGACACCGAACAATACGTCTACCCGTGGAAATGCCGGTCGCTCGCAACGCGTTCGCACACTGACATACATCGCAAGGACGTTCATCGAACTTCCTCTCGATCGCGCTGAGATGCCCCTTCATATCCCTGGTGTCGACACAGATCGCTACTCGACAGTCTTCAAACGCCTGAACGGCAAAGCAGTCGACCAATACCCCGAACTGCGGATATTCCACGCTGAACTCGCCTGGGCGTCGGAGATGCACTCCACGGCAGAGAGCATCTCCATCCCGCTCTACGCCGGAACCCGTGACCCGCAGAACCCCGCCCGCGTCATCGCCGGCCACCGCGTCACCGTTGTCTGGTCCCACTGGACACCACGACTACGCGCCCTACTCGAGCACAACCTTAAAAGGCTCCGCGAGCTCCAACGTGACCGATTACAGTCCCCGCCGACTAAGGCCAAACCGCGTGTCTTCTTCGTCGGCGCACAAAACCCCAATGACCCAACCGAATTCGTCCTCGAACACCACGGCCTCATCGCCGTCTTCGATGCAATCCTCACCGACCCGCCAAGGACGGGGCGGCCCCAATTCGCAGCACTGAGCAAATCCCGACGCAGACCAATTCCACTATCAAGAAAGCCCCGCCAATAGCGGCCATCCGTTATCGAATGCATGTCGGTGGAGCGCTAGCCATCACTGACACCCTATGACCTGCAATGTGGGCTTTCGACAATGCGGAGCGAAGTCCAGAAAACAGTGACTTGGCGAGCGTCGAGCGTCCGGTGACCATGCGGTCCGCCGGACGCTCGATGTCACTGTCTGTCGGTGGCGTCAGACTTCCGGGAGGTAGGCGATCGGACCGCCCGATTTGGCAGTGGACCGCCCCTTGAGCAAGAACAGAACTCGATCCTTTTCGTCCGAACTGAGATCGCCGGAGATGTAGAAGGCCCCCGGTCCGTTGTCGTGCTCCCGAGGATGCCCGAGTTCGAGCACCCTGCCAGCCAGCGTTGCTTCGAACGAATGGCGCACTTCGGTCATGGGGCGCCCGTTACGTGCGGTGAACCGGTACGAGACCGTATCCCGGACGTCGGTTACGCGGAGCAACCCACTTGCGCACACACTGATTGCAGCAGCACAGGTAAGGGCATGGGGGTTCGCAGGAGCGCGCCGAAACGCTCCACCGCGACGGCGATTTCGTCGGAGTCGTACTGATGTGCGGTGATGACGTCAGCATGCGGCGGCGGCGCATCGAGCGCCATGCAGAGTTCGTCGCGAGTCGTGATGGTCCTATCTCGCAGGCACCATCCTGCGCGCACTCAAAGTAGGGTGGCGGCGCTGGTTTCACAGATACCTCGACCCTACCGCCCCCGGACAGCAATAACGCGAAGCCCCACGCTGTCACTCGTCGGCATCGAAACGATCCCCGGCGACGACAGCCTGCGCCACCGCAGTGATGCGGCGCGGCTTGACGGCATCGACCTCGACGCCGGAACCGCACACAACAAACAGATCAGCGAAACAGTAATCCACACTTGCGATTTCGCCCGAGCAATGGGATTCGACTACCACCCGCCCCCGGTGATCGAACGCAGGGTCCTGACGACCCTGCAGGAACCACCTCGACTATGCTGACACCGCATGGGAGTGTGCAATAAAATTGTCAGGTCGAGCATAAGGACCGAACCTCGGCGTGCCCGCGCCGTGCGAGACCCAACTACGCTGAGATCTACAACTTCCGTTCAGCATGAACGTGAGGCGCCGTTCCCGATACGCGACGAGAGACTTCAACCTCACAATCACAGCAGTCTCCGCCCACAGGAGCCGCCACTGCCGTCTTACGATCACACCTCGCGACAGCCAGCACCAACGGGTGCGATCGAAGATCGTTGCGGCACATGAGGAATAATACAAAAATGTCGCCCTGCCCAGTGCCCGCCGAAACTGAAAAGATGACGCGGGTCCGGTATCTGATCGTCTTCGCCGCAGCAACACTCGTCCTCACCAGTTGCGGCACCACACCCGTCGATGAAAACAGCCTGCCCACAGCCGCATCGCTTGCACCACTGACGGGCGGAACACACACAACGATGGACGCCGTCACAGCCTCGCTCCCGCCAGTATTGGCTCAGAGCAGCATCTGCTCCCAGGGCTCGAACACCGAAGCCGGCGATCTCTACCTTTTTTGCACCGTCTCCTCTGCATCGCCACTCAGCCAAAGCCTCTCCGACAACAATGTCGTCTATCTCGTCTGGGTGAACAAGGCCGAAGCCGAACGAACACTCCAGGACTGGCGCGAAGGGGACCGATCTGAACTCGTCACCGAAAACACCACGCGCACCGCAGCAGCGCGCCTCGAATACCGCGACGCCGTCAACTCCGTGCACTACGTCAACACCATCAACGGACTTAACATCGACATCAGTGCAGGTAGTCTGCAAACCGCAGAAGCAGCGACAACCTTCCTCCACCGCTCCGACCTCATGAACTGAGACCACAACTACCGCCCGCCAACTGATGCCGCCGAGTTGTCATGTCTTCGAGAGCCCTGCCGTCACGCGGGGAGCTTCGAATATTGCACGCAGGGCGACGATGTCACCCTCGATGACGACTGCCGGAGCGATGGCGTCGATGGTTAGCACTCCTGCTGCCAGACCCAGCACGATAGGGGCGTCGGCACTCAGAACGGCGTCGACAT
>NZ_JASDCV010000068.1:0-3249 GCF_030407755.1 Rhodococcus sp. APC 3903 | reverse complement strand
CGGAGTCAGCGGTTGCGCGCAGGTCACCGCCGGTCAAAATCGGAAGGCCAGAAGGGAAAACAAATAGAACGCTTTTGCAGAACGGAGCGAAGCGGAGTTCTTTTCGGGGGACACCGCAGGTGGCCGGGCCGCCGGGCAGGCGGATGCAGTAGGTGGTCCGACCGACCGGGTTGAGTGCCAGGCATTCACTCACAGGGAACGAAAGCGGCAAGCGGCCCGTTTTCGTGTGCACATTCCCGGCCCGTAACCACCGTTTCGCCTAGTCATAAAGTACGAGCGGCACGAATGCCGGACTTCCAGTCCCTCGACCGCGTGACCGAGGTCATCTTGTCGCAAATGTTCGGTTACCGAATTGTGCGATACCGTCAGTTACATCAAGTTGGTTGCGGTCGATGCAGCCTTCGCGTCACAGGAGGTTTCCATGTCCCGTTCACGTATGGCCGTAGCTGCGCTGTTGGTCCCGGTCGCGGCCGGTGCTGTCGCTCTCCTCGGTGCGGGTGCCGCATCTGCCGCTACACCGTATTCCGGAGACGGATATGTCGGTGTTCGGTTCGATCAGAACGAGACGCGTTTCCTCGCCGACACCAACACCGCTGATTTCCTCAACGCAATCCCTGGCGAATACTGGGGCGTCTATTCCGGCGAAGGATCGGTCTACAACAACGGGACCATCGTCCGCGCCACCATCGGCCAGCTGGTTGACGAGACCGCAAACCACCAAGGTCAGGTCTCGTTCAGCGTGAACAACCCCGCGATCTGGCGCAGCACCGTCGACATCGTCCAGGAATGGTGACGTAGGCCGAGTTGTACGCATAAGGGCCGGTGAGCACATTGCTCACCGGCCCTTTCCGTGCGTTCAGGAGGTGGCCGGCACTTCGGTGATGGCGTCGGCGGTCACGAGCATGTCGATTTCGACGAGGTTGGTTCCGCCCGCATCGGCGACTCGCACGGTTACCCCGGCCAACCATTGTCCATCGTGCATTTTGACCCAAAATTGTTGGGCTGCATCAAGATACCCGGACATGTAGAGCGCGGACGTTTTCACCCGCATGCTCACGTGATCGGCGCGTGAGGCTCCCCCGCGTCCGAGCGGGAGCGCGCGGCCGATGTCGACTTTCACTGCTCTCGGTGGGTCGAATGTCCTGATCACGGGGTGGTCGGGCCAGCGCTCGGTCCAGTGATCGGTGTTGATCATTGTGCTGCCTTTAATGGCGGTGTCGATGCGAGGGGAGTGTGATCGACGGTTGCCCATCGGAGTTGTCCGCTCTCGTCGCGGATCTCCATGCTGCCTGTGCGTTGTTGGAATCCTTTGCCGGCGGCCGCGACGTCGAGCTGAACGCCTGTTACTCGCCCTCTCCCTGCTGATAATCCTGAATACCCGGAAACGCGGGAAGAGATGCGCAGATCCGGACCGTCCCATTGCCCCTCAGTGACTATCAGCAGAGATCCCTTACTCCTCGCACGTGCAGCAACCGCCCGTCCTCGTGAGGGCGTCACAGCGCCACCGGCGAGGCCCAGGACAACGGCATCGAAACCCTCCAGCAGAATTGCGGCGCAGTCGATTCCGGCGTCCTTTGGCTGGGGGACGAGGGCGAGCTTCGCCAAATTTCCCCCTTGCTCGTGGAATGCAAGTAGCCCCAGTCCGGGCATTCCGATTACGGCGACGTGCCCGCCGGCGGCGGTGACGGTGGCGAGCAGTCCGATGAGGACTGATGCCGCGCCGTCGACGCTGACGACGGTCCCTCGTGCCAGTCCCCCGCGTGGGAGTAGGTCACCGATCGGCTTGGGAACGGGAAGCATCCGGAGAGTTGATTGCGCGGTGGCCACGATGGGGGTCGGTTCGCGCTCGTCGACTGGGCGGAGCACGACGGAGGGTGTGGCTGGTTCGGTGCCGTCGGAGCGTGCGGGTATCGACGCCATTTTGCGGCGGAGCTGTTCGAGCTTTTCCGCTTTACTGAGGACTTCTGGACCGGGCGTGACCTGGTCGGACAGTTCAGTCATGACGATCTGTCCTCCTACCCTCAACCGCTCCTTCAACCACGGTAGTCGAACGTGCGTTCGATGTCATATGGCCGACACATGTTGCGCTCGGCATAAGTGTCGGCACCACGGCGTAGCGTCTTGAAGTGGCACCTCGGTCGGCGAGGTGTTTAGACGCCGCCTTCGGGTGGTTCCTTATCGGCAGGAGCAAAGATGACGTTGAGCAGACTCGCGCAAGAATTTGCGGCGGAGATCAAGCAGCATGATTGGTCGGATGCACCGTGGCGTATTGATCGTGCGGGACACGATCGCGCCGGAGACACCAAATCCAGATCGACTGACAAGGTTCTGACCGCGGAAGAGACGGATCGGCTTCGATGGAATGTCGTGCTCGTCACCGCCCAGGTGTTGAGATATTCGGATCCGAATCTGGATCTGGCTGAGTTCGCGATTGCATGCGGACTGCCGCCACGTTTGACCGGGACAATCGGTCGCCCGAATGGCGGCCTCAAGGCTGGAATTCGTATGAGTAACGACGTGCCGCCGAAGATCGCGCGGCCTGGAACGTGGGATTTCGATGAGTGAGATTGCAAAGCCGGAAGAGACTCAGAGTTGGAGTCCAGCCCCGGACAAGGGCCAGGCCGGCACGGTGATGCTGGAGAATGGTCAGTGGGCGTATCGGTACAAGGACGGCGCGGATCTGATCTTGATGAAGATGCCGGATCATCCAGCCTCCACGTAGGAGTGCAGCAGTGAGGCTCGCACCGAATCCGGTGCGGGCCTTGCTGGTTGGTTATCCCAACTGTGTGTTCATCTTGTTCGCGAACCATTCTGCGTCTGTTTCGACCCATGAGCCTTGCAGGCTGTAGCGGCCGCCGTTGTCTTGGACGTAGTGGGTGTAGCACTTGTTTTCGTATCCGCCGTGTTCTTCGGTTCGGGGTATTACGACAAAGCGTGCGGGAGTGGCTGTTTCGGTCATGTGGCTGCCTTTCTGAGAGTCGGTAGAGTCGCTCCTCTGTCACCAGGTCGAGTGCTTCTATCAACTTCGCAACCCAATGCAGCCCTAGGGGTGTCCCGACATTGCTGCGATACGTGATGACATCGTGGGGTCACGTCGCCGACGGCAACTTCTCACGCCCTGGGTGTGTACCAGTCGCGGATTGCGGCGACGAACTCATCTGGGGCGTCGGATTCCACGTAGGTGCCTGCGCCTTTGACGATCACGGTCGTGTGGTCGGGGAACGTCACTTCCAGGCGTTCGCGCTCCTG
>NZ_JASDCV010000067.1:0-4762 GCF_030407755.1 Rhodococcus sp. APC 3903 | reverse complement strand
CCATAAGCTCGCTACATGCCGAAGCACATGAGACCCGGAACGTGTTCGCTCGGCCCGCGACCAGGCATACCCAGCAACGACAGGTTGCCCGACAGCGACGAGATTCGTTGCAGCCGTGAGATTTGCATTGTGGGCCGAAGCCAGCCGACACGCTCTCGCGTGAGAAAGCGTCGTCCCTGATCCGGAATCGATCGCAACCTCCGTTCGCCAGATCAACGTGGGTCCGGTCGGCCTCTTTCAATTTCGCATGCCTCCGAACGACATCGGCCACCGTGACGTCGCAAAACCGTTGCTATTCAGCATATCCCGAGAGGAATCATCATGACCGGCACAGCAAATGCTCCTGTAGAGCATCAAACCGAGACGTCACCCGGACGTCGATCGGCGCGCCGTAGGGCCCTGATTGCCGGCGCGACAGGCAACATCGTCGAATGGTTCGATTTCACGATCTACGGTTTCACTGCCGCAGTTCTCGCGACAGTGTTCTTCCCTCCGGAGTTCGGCAGTGGCGCACTGCTTGCCACCTTCGCTCTTTACGGAGTCGCATTCTTGGCCAGACCTGCCGGCGGCATATTCTTCGGAAGACTGGGTGACCGCCTCGGCCGACGGAGGTCACTGTCCCTGGCAATTACGCTCATGGGCTGCTCGACAGCGGCTATCGGCCTCCTACCGACATATGCTTCGATCGGTGTCGCAGCACCGCTGTTGCTGCTGCTCTGTCGCTTGGTTCAAGGATTCTCGGCCGGTGGCGAATACACCGGAGCGGCAACCTTCGTCGTCGAGCATGCGCCGTCTCACCGGCGCGGCTTGTACGCAGGGATTATCAGCTCTTCGTCGTTCGTCGGCAGCATCTTGGCCACGGTCACAGTCTTGTCATTCAGCTTGGTCGGCACTGAGTCCTTTGCCGACGGGGGATGGCGTTGGCCGTTCATCATCGGAGGCGTTGTCGCCATGGTGGGACTGTTCATGAGGCTTGCGGTCGAGGAAACTCCGGCTTTCAAGGAAATGAAAGAAAACGATTCCCTTCCAACCCGCCCTCTCACAGATCTGTTCCGCAATCACTGGCGGACTCTGCTCACGTCATTCGTGTATTTCGCCTCGCTCGGTGTCGTTACTCATATGCTGCTCGGCTACATGCCGACATTTCTGATTCTTTCAGCCGACGTTTCGAGCACGGTGGCACTGCTGATGACAACCGGCGCTTTGGTTCTCGCAGTCCCGCTGTTCATCTTCTTCGGCGCCACGGTCGACCGAATCGGCCGGAGACCTCTCGTCAGAATCGGCATGGTGATGTCAGTTTTCGTTTCGGTGCCCAGCTACATGCTCATTGGCACCGGAAACATTTTCGCGATTGCCATTGCACTGGCTGCTCTGGTCATCGCGCTTTCCCTACTCGCGTCCGCTTTGCTCGTAATCCTCGAAATGATGCCGACGCATGCTCGATTCACCGGCACGGCAATCCCCTACAACATCGCATATGCACTCTTTGCAGGAACTGCGCCGCTGGTGTGCGCAGCACTGGTCCACGCCACTGGAAGCGATCTGTCGCCTGCCTTCTACGCGACCGCCATCGCTTTGATCGCACTTCCCATTCTGTGGCGAGGGATTCCGGAATCGAAAAACTGGTCTGCCACGCGGGGCAGCTCGACGAAACATTTCTGACAACGGACGCGCCACGGCCGTGATTTTTTGAGCAGCTGTCGATAGCGTTCCGATGGCCGCCACGAGAGAGTTGAGGACGACGGACACCTCTGGACTTTCAGGTACCAAATCCATTAAGGCAGAGCCGAATCCGAGAAGTCGGGATGCGGGTCTCCAGAGGAAGTCGACGGCGTCAGAATTACCAGAACCCAAGCTCGCCGGATCGAATAGCTGTGCTTTCGGTCCGGCGAAGCCATCAGTAGAAAGAGGGGCCGAAAGTGCCTACCGACAAGACCGATGCAGTTGTGGTCGGAGCTGGAGTGATCGGCAGCTCCATCGCCTACGAACTGGCCGCTCGAGGCTACGAAGTCCTGGTCATCGACAAGTCTGGTGGTCCGGGCTACGGCTCGACCAGTGCATCCAGTGCGGTCATCCGGTTCAACTACTCCACATTCGACGGTATGGCTGCGGCTTGGGAGTCGCTGCATTGCTGGCAAAACTGGAACGAGCATCTCAACGCGACAGTCGACGGCGCGCTTGCGAAGTTTCGGCAATGCGGGATGGCACTGCTCGATGTCGACGTCGCACCCCACGCGCGCACGATTGGACTCTTCGAGAAGATCGGAATCGACTACCAACTGTGGGACGCAACGACACTCGTCGAAAAGATTCCCGGTATCGACGCAGGTAAATACTATCCACCGAAGCCAGTCGACTCGGAGTCCTTCTTCGCAGATGCGGAAACCACGCTCGGCGCGTTGTACACACCGCAGGCGGGGTTCGTCGACGACCCGCAACTGGCAGCCGCGAATCTTGCTGCGGCAGCACGTTCGCACGGTGCGGTTTTCGCATACAACACGCGTGTGGTGGCAGTCGAGCAGTTGCCTGACGGCATCTGGCAGCTAGGGCTCGACGACGGGGAAAGTGTGAAATCCAAGATTGTCGTCAACGCCGCCGGCCCCTGGTCAGGAGCGTTCAACAAGCTCTCGAATGTCGGGTCCGACTTCAAGGTTTCGGTTCGGCCCTTGCGTCAGGAAGTCCATCACGTCACCGCGCCCACTGGGTACAACGAAAACGAGATCCTCGGCCCGATGATCGCCGATTTGGATCTCGGAACCTACATGCGAGCCGAACCTGGAAACGGTTTCCTCGTTGGCGGAACCGAACCGGATTGCGATCCGCTCGAGTGGATCGACGATCCTGATACCGCAAACCCGAATCGCACTGTTGCCCGGTTCGAAGCGCAGGTTTTCCGCGCCGCCAGGCGTTTCCCCACCCTGGAGGTCCCGTCACAACCGAAAGGTATTGCCGGCGTGTACGATGCAGCATCTGACTGGACCCCGATCTACGACAAGACAGACAGGCAAGGTTTCTACGTCGCCATGGGCACCAGCGGGAACCAATTCAAAAATGCGCCCATCGCTGGGCGCCTCATGTCGAGGATCATCGACAAGGTGGAAGCTGGACACGATCACGACGCTGATCCCCTGACCTATGTCGGGATGCACACCGGGCTCGAAATCGACCTCGGCGCATTCTCCCGCCTTCGGGCACCCAATGCCGAGTCGACCGGGACGGTCATGGGTTAGAAGTCTTGTCCGGCTTGGAGAATCGACAGCCTCGACAACTGAATAGACACGGCTGTGGGTGTCCACTACGTGGTGGACACCCACAGCCGACTTCTCCTTCAACGGCGTCTACGGAAAATCGCCCTAGAACGTGTCAGCGGCACATCGTCTCCGGGACGGAGAGCTAACGTGCATGGCAGGTCTTCAAGTAGCTCAGGAACGATGCCTGCAGCCCGGTGACGTGCGTCTCGTGCAACAACGCGGTCGAAACATCCTGCGACCGTCCCTTGCCATGCAACTGCTCCACGACGGCGAGAACGTTGCGTGACAGTCCGCGATAGATCGGAATGGGTCCAGTCAGTTCGGCTTCGTTCAGCGTAACGTGCAGCTGCGGCACAACTGAGCCCACGCCACGCTCGGGCAGTGCCTCGACCAGTGTGTGGATCTGGCTGTCGGTGTTCACAACTCCGGGACTACCCGCACCGAAGGTCGCGAATGGGGGCGCGTCGCGCAGCCATGCGTAGAGGGCGAAAAGGCCTCCGTACGAGTACCCGAAGAGTCCGTGCCCGGACTCGCTGACACGTAGCTCCGACGAGTACAGGCGAGGGTGGAGTTCGTTGGTCAGGAAGTCGAGGAAGACGTCCCCGTGGGTGTCTGCCAGCTCCTCGAGGTAGGCGTCCACGTACTCCTGGGTCATTGCACCCGAGTCGCGAGCAGCGGCAAGAGTAGCCATCATTTCTTCGCCTACCGGTTCCCCAGGCGGCACGAGATCGCGGTTGCGGAGCCGTGCCCAGTTGGCGGCTTCCTCACCGGCATATCCGACACTGACCTGAATGTACGGGGCGACCGTCAGGTACGGGTCTGCCTGCGTGACGATGAGCGGGGCGGTAAGACCTACAGCCCAGTTGCCGTCCATCACGTAGATCAGCGGTAAGGGATCCGTGGAGTCCGCGTAGCCGGGGGGTGTGGTCACCCAGACGCCGTAGCTGTGCCCCGACTTCGCCGTTATTTCGAAGTACTCCGTGTCTGCAAAACATCCGTGCAGCATTGCGCTCATCGAACGTCTCCCTTGACGATATTGCCGGACTTCACGACGAGAGCAGCCATGTCCGGATCGGCGAACACCTTTGCGTCTCGGAGTGGGTCTTGCTGCCAGGCAACCATGTCCGCCTGCATACCGACGCGGATAGTCCCGACGGTTTCCCCGATACCGAGAATGTCGGCATTGACGCTGGTGGCCGAAACGAGTGCATGCATCGGCGACTCCAACTCCGCGCGCAAGCGCAACTCCTCACCTCGGCGCTTTTGGTGCGGCCCGATGAGGTCCGAGCCCAGGCCGATCCTCAGGCCTGCTGCGCGAGAGGCCTCGAGCGCTCTGGCCATGCGTTGACGCACTCCGGATGCACGCTCTCGTATTGCCGGGTCCAGGTCCATGCTTTCGGTGTCCGTCAACTGCTCCACCACGGCGAAGGTGGGGACCAGAGCCACGTCATGCTCTCGCATCAACTGGGCAGTCTCCGCGTCGATGTCGGTGCCGTGTTCCACGCACCGCA
>NZ_JASDCV010000066.1:0-5335 GCF_030407755.1 Rhodococcus sp. APC 3903 | reverse complement strand
CCGTTCACACCATCACGAGCAGAAGAGCACGGCCGGCTCACCACCCCGTCCGGGACCGAGTGAACGACACGCTCACCCTCTTCAATGAGGGGAACGATACGTTCACACCATTAGGGGCGGGCGCACGACCGAGGACGACGGGCGCTTTGCCCTGATCACTCGATGCCGTCGGCGGTGGCAGTTGCATACTTCGGCCGGCCAGTGGGCAGATACCGCTGGATCGTCACGCCCTTTGGTGTGGCTCGCGATTCGGCCAGCTCGAGTGCGATATCCGGTCCGGTATCGGGAAAGAGTCGTGTGCCCTTGCCTACGACCACCGGAACGATCAGCAGGATCATCTCGTCGACGAGATCGTTCGCGAGAAGCCAGCGGCACAATTCGCCACTGCCGTGCACCTGAAGCTCGCCGCCGGGTCTGGCTTTCAGTTCGCCGATCGCTGCGGCGGTGTCACCTGAAAGGGCCGTGGTGTTCTTCCATTGCGGATCGGTGACCGTAGTCGAGGCAAGATACTTGGGCCGCGTATTCAAGGCGCTTGCGATCGGGTTGACCTCTGGATTCTCGAACGCGCCCCAATAACCGGCGAAGATGTCATAGGTCCGCCGACCGAACAGGAAGGCGTCGGCGCGCTGGTAGACCTGGACGAGGTAAGACATGGCTTCTGTGTCCACCAGTGGCGCGGACCATCCGCCACGTTCGAATCCGCCGCGTCGATCTTCGTCCGGCCCACCGAGTCCTTGCATCACCCCGTCGAGAGTGACGATGGTAAATGTCGTCAGTTTCATAGTCGTACCCATCTCCCCGGCATCGCCGGATTTCCGCTGTTTCGATATAGACCGTCGGGAAGCGGGAAAGTCATCGAGCGAACGTGGCGTTCATCGCCTTGGATCGACCGAACGTGCCGTTCGCTCAAGGTGGGCGGTGAGATCAGGGCTGAACGGGCACAGAGTCTGCCGGGGTGGTCTCGGACTCCAAGGCGTCGCAGGGAATCGCTAGCTCGGTCTGTTCGAGGCGGCCACGAAGGGTGATGTTCTCGGTGATCGACCACTGTGCGGCTTCGGCGCTGTCAGCGGCGGCCACAGCCCGTCCGGATGCGGCGAGGTTACCCGGGACCGTCTTGGCGACCTCGGACAGTCGCGCTGCTTCGTTGACGGGATCACCGATGACGGTGTACTCGAATCTTTCTCGCGCACCGACGTTTCCGGCAACAGCAATTCCCGCAGCGACGCCGATACCCGCGCTCACTTCCGGAACTTCGGCACGCAGGCGCTGCTGAATCTTGCGGGCGGCGGCGAGTGCACTGCCGGCGTGATCGTCGAGTGTCGTCGGCGCTCCGAAGATCGCCAGCGCTGCGTCGCCCTCGAACTTGTTGACGAATCCGCCGTGTGCATCTACCTCGTCGACGATGACGTCGAAGAATCGGTTGAGTAGAGCGACCACTGCGGTAGGGGAGTTGGTGGCCGCGATCGTGGTCGATCCGATGACGTCGACGAAGAGGACGGCAACGTCTCGTTCTTCACCGCCGAGTTCCGGGTTTCGGCGAACCGCGTTTGCGGCAACCTCGTGTCCGACGTGGCGCCCGAAGAGGTCGCGAATCCTCTCGCGCTCGCGCAGGCCCTCGGCCATGCGATTGAAGCCGGTCTGCAGCAGTCCCAATTCGGTCCCGTCGTACACGACGACGGACGCGGTGAGGTCGCCACGGGTGACTTGCTCCATGCCTCGGCGTACGGACCGAATGGGGGCCGCGGCTGATCGGATGTTGATGTACGTCAGTCCGAGTCCGACGCACAGAGTGATCCCGCCGATGACGAGGATCGCGGTCGCGAGGGCTTGCCACGAAGCAGGTCGGATGAAGCTGAAGACCGCTACGAGCATCAAGCCGGTGACGGGGACTCCGCTTCCGAGCAGCCAGACGAGGATCGTCCGGCCGGTCAGTCCGAGAACGGCAGCCTTGCGGGGCGCTCCGGATTCGAGTGCACGCGCCGCAATCGGGCGGAGTGCGAACTCGCTGAGCAGGTAGCAGAAAGCGCAGGTGGTGATACCGCTGAAAGCCACAGTGAACAGAACTTTCGGAATGGTGTCGGGGTCGACGATTCCGTACATGGTCGTGAAGGTGATGAGCGCGGCCGTCCACAGGACGGCTTGCACTCGGGTCAGTCGCCACGGCCCGCGCAACGCCGCGCGTTGATTCTGCTCGGTTGGCCGGTGATCCTCGGTGGCCCACCGGAGATCCCTCATGAGGCGTTTGGTGCCCCACAGAAGTCCGATGAGAAAGACACACCCGATGAAGACGGGCACGGCAATAAAGTTGATCCACGCGAATTCGGGGTGGATGATCTCGGGTCCGGGAACCACGAATCCGACGAGCACGATCGCCAGCACCGCTCCGATCAGGTTGGTGACCAGGAGAGGGGCAGTGAGTAGTGCCTGGACGCGGATTCGGCGGCGCCTGGGGCTTTCGTCGGTGGATCCGAGCAGCCACGACCCCAGGGGCGCACTCGGGACACGGCTTCGCTGCATAGTGTGTCGAGAGTAGTCGTAATGATCGCTTAGGGTGGTCCGGTGCGCCTAGTTATTGCTCGTTGCCGTGTCGATTATGTGGGACGCCTGACCTCCCACCTCCCTACCGCAAGACGACTGCTGTTGGTGAAGGCCGACGGTTCGGTCAGCATTCATGCCGATGACCGGGCGTACAAGCCGCTGAACTGGATGAGTCCGCCGTGCTGGTTGGTCGAGACCACCGGCGACAGCGACGACATCTTGTGGGTCGTCACCAACAAGGCGGGCGAGGAGCTTCGGATCACTCTCGAAGAGGTCGAGCACGATTCGTCGTATGAACTCGGTCTCGATCCGGGATTGATCAAGGACGGAGTCGAGGCACACCTTCAAGAACTTCTGGCGGAGCATGTCGAGACACTCGGCCCCGGCTACACGTTGGTGCGGCGCGAGTACATGACGGCCATCGGGCCGGTCGACCTTCTGGTCCGTGACGCGGACGGTGCATCGGTGGCGGTGGAGATCAAGCGCCGCGGCGAGATCGACGGCGTCGAGCAGTTGACGCGGTACCTGGAGTTGCTCAACCGCGATCCTCTGCTCGCGCCGGTCACGGGAGTTTTTGCAGCGCAACAGATCAAGCCGCAGGCAAAGACTTTGGCCAACGACCGTGGGATCCGTTGCCTGGTCTTGGACTACGAGGCCTTGCGTGGTACCGAAAGCACCGAGTTCCGACTTTTCTGACGCTGTTTAGACTCGAACCATGCCGCGCCGCAAACCTTCGCCGAAGCAATCCCGTCGAACGGATACTCGGCGTGCTCGGGATTCGAGCGCGGAATCGCAGTCACCCAGTGGTGTGTTGTTCGGCGGGGCGCTGGTCCGGGAGGAGCCAGGGCCGGGCGGTGAAATGTACATGGTGAGGCCGATACCCGGCTCCAACGCGACGAAGTTCTATCGCTGCCCCGGTTGTGATCACGACATCAGGCCCGGTGTCGCCCATGTGGTGACGTGGCCTTCGGAACCGGGCGGCGCGAACGAACGTCGACACTGGCACACCGGATGCTGGTCAGGCCGCGGAACTCGCAGCCTGACCAGACGGTGGTCCTGAGCGTCGATCAGTTCCGGGACTGGGCTCGCTGCTCGACGGCGCGGGTGTCGATCTCGGCGGTGTTGGTCTCGTCCGAGTCCTCGAGAACATCGTCTTCGTCGATACTCGGTTCTGAGTCGACCGGATCGGAGTCGGCATTCTTGTCTTCGATCTCGAGATTTTCCTCGGCTTCGACGATGACCGGAGCGGGCGGTGCATCGAGGAGTTCGCTCTCCCGGTTGACCGATGCGAGCATGGCCGGAACCGAATCGAGTTGTCCCCGAATGCCCAAGAGCTGAGCCAGGATTCGACCACGGAGAACACGCAGTTCTTCGGTGAGTTCCTTCGCGTGAGCGATCTTGCGCTCGGACTGATCGGTGGCGGCCTGCAGCCTGCGCTGAGCCTCGTGCGAGGCATCGGAGAGTCGACGCTCGGCCTCTGCCTTGCTCGACGACTCCAGGTCGTTGACGGCGGCGACGACCTTGGCGCGACGCTCGGACATCGAGATGTCGAAGTCTTCGCGGATCTGAGTGCGCTTGGCCTCGGACTCGGCAGCCAGGCGATCCCGCTCGGCCTGTGCGGCTTCGACGATCCGGGCGGCTTCGGTACGGGCCTGCGCCATGGTCTGCTCGTGCATGGTTTCCATCGCATTGCGACGGTCCTCGAGTTCGGCAATCAGCGACTCGTAGTGTCCGCGCAGGCGGGCGCCGTCCTGTTCGGCGATGGAGGTCATCTCGGCTGCGTCGGCCTCGGCCTTCGCGCGCACCTCCGAAGCCTCGTCGGAGGCAAGGCGCAGCATGCGGCTGATGCGATCGCTCATGCCCTCCGCAGTGGTGGGCGGTACCGAGAGGCGGTCGACGTCCTTGCGGAGGTCGTCGATGTCGTCGCGTGCATCGTCGAGCTGCTTGGCAAGGTCGCGGGCCTGCGCAGCGGCAGCATCACGATCGGCCGCGGTAACTCGCAGCTCCGCGTCGAATCGCTCGAAGTAGTTACGTACCTCGTCGCGGTCGTACCCCTTCCGTGCGATCTGGAACGGAAGTTGGATCGAACCGCGGTCCTGCTCGTATGCCATGGCGACAATCTACCTGGCATACGAGCTGGAGTCGGGTCTGCTAGTGGCTCGCGTCGGGTTCGACCAGTTCCACCAGGACGCCGCCGGCGTCCTTCGGGTGAATGAAGTTGATGCGCGAGTTGGCCGTACCGCGCCGGGGAGCGTCGTACAGCAACCGAACGCCGCGCTCGCGAAGCTCGGCGGAGATGGCGTCGATGTCGGTGACCCGGTAGGCGAGCTGCTGCAGTCCAGGGCCGCTTCGGTCGATGAACTTGGCGATGGTCGAGTTCTCGTCCAGTGGTGCGAGCAGCTGAACGGCAGTGGATCCGGCGGGGCAGCCGACGACGGAGAGCATGGCTTCGCGCACGCCCTGCGATTCGTTGATTTCCTCGTGGGTCGACACCATGCCCAGGTGCTGCGTGTACCACGCGATTGCCGCGTCGAGATCGGGCACCGCGATTCCGACGTGATCGATCGCGACGACGAGGTCGGACGACAAAGGTGCGAGTGCAGAACTGGGGGAGGTCTGTGTCATACCTTTCACGGTAGCGCTACCGTTTGAGGAGTACACGTCGGGATGTGACTTGGCTCTTAGGCCGCACGGAACCGACGACTATGTCTCTTTTGCAGCCGGAGGAAATCGTGACCAGTTCTGTGATTGTTGCGGGAGCTCGTACCCCGATGGGTCGACTCCTCGGATCGTTGAA
>NZ_JASDCV010000065.1:0-3458 GCF_030407755.1 Rhodococcus sp. APC 3903 | reverse complement strand
GTTGTGTGTTGTTTGAGAACTGCACAGTGGACGCGAGCATCTTTGTTGTAAGTAATGAAGAGCGTACGGTGGATGCCTTGGCACCAGGAGCCGATGAAGGACGTAGGAGGCTGCGATAAGCCTCGGGGAGCTGTCAACCGAGCTGTGATCCGAGGATGTCCGAATGGGGAAACCCAGCACGAGTGATGTCGTGTTACCCGCGCCTGAATATATAGGGCGTGTGGAGGGAACGTGGGGAAGTGAAACATCTCAGTACCCACAGGAAGAGAAAACAACCGTGATTCCGTGAGTAGTGGCGAGCGAAAGCGGAAGAGGCTAAACCATGGGTGTGTGATAGCCGGCAGGTGTTGCATTCGTGGGGTTGTGGGGTTCATTTTGTCTGTTCTGCCGAGCAGGCCAACAGTAAGAAATCACAGGGTTAGTGGAAGTGGTCTGGAACGGCCTGTCGTAGAGGGTGAGAATCCCGTACACGAAAACTTTGTGACTGTTGTAATGGAAACCCAAGTAGCACCGGGCCCGTGAAATCTGGTGTGAATCTGTCGGGACCACCCGATAAGCCTGAATACTCCCTGGTGACCGATAGCGGACTAGTACCGTGAGGGAAAGGTGAAAAGTACCCCGGGAGGGGAGTGAAATAGTACCTGAAACCGTGCGCTTACAATCCGTCAGAGCCTTCGAACAGTTTACTGTTGGGGGTGATGGCGTGCCTTTTGAAGAATGAGCCTGCGAGTTAGTGGCATGTCGCGAGGTTAACCCGTGTGGGGTAGCCGTAGCGAAAGCGAGTCCGAATAGGGCGATCGTAGTGGCATGCTCTAGACCCGAAGCGGAGTGATCTACCCATGGCCAGGTTGAAGCGACGGTAAGACGTCGTGGAGGACCGAACCCACTTAGGTTGAAAACTGAGGGGATGAGTTGTGGGTAGGGGTGAAAGGCCAATCAAACTCCGTGATAGCTGGTTCTCCCCGAAATGCATTTAGGTGCAGCGTCGCGTGTTTCTCACCGGAGGTAGAGCTACTGGATGGTCTAGGGGGCCCACAAGCTTACCGAAATCAGCCAAACTCCGAATGCCGGTGAGTGAGAGCGCGGCAGTGAGACTGCGGGCGATAAGGTTCGTAGTCGAGAGGGAAACAGCCCAGATCGCCAGCTAAGGTCCCTAAGCGTGTACTAAGTGGAAAAGGATGTGGGGTCGCGAAGACAACCAGGAGGTTGGCTTAGAAGCAGCCACCCTTGAAAGAGTGCGTAATAGCTCACTGGTCAAGTGATCCTGCGCCGACAATGTAGCGGGGCTCAAGTACACCACCGAAGCTGCGGCATTCACGCAATAGCCCCCAGTTGATCCAAGGATTTTCTGGCAGGTGTGTGGATGGGTAGGGGAGCGTCGTGTGGCCATGGAAGCGGCAGGGTGACCTAGCCGTGGAGGCCACACGAGTGAGAATGCAGGCATGAGTAGCGAAAGACGAGTGAGAAACTCGTCCGCCGAATGACCAAGGGTTCCTGGGCCAGGTTAATCCGCCCAGGGTGAGTCGGGACCTAAGACGAGGCCGACAGGCGTAGCCGATGGACAACGGGTTGATATTCCCGTACCCGTGTGAACGCGCCCATGGTGAATCAGTGATACTAACCATCCTGAAGCCACGAGAAGACCTTCGGGTCTCGAGTTGGTGGATGCATGGGACCTGATCTGGTAGTAGCCAAGCGATGGGGTGACGCAGGAAGGTAGCTGAGCCAGTCAGTGGTAATACTGGTGTAAGCGTGTAGGGCGTGACCTAGGCAAATCCGGGTCACATATAGCCTGAGACGTGATGCGTAGCCGATTGAGGCGAATTCAGTGATCCTATGCTGCCGAGAAAAGCCTCTAGCGAGCTTTCACACGGCCCGTACCCCAAACCGACACAGGTGGTCAGGTAGAGAATACTAAGGCGATCGAGATAACTATGGTTAAGGAACTCGGCAAAATGCCCCCGTAACTTCGGGAGAAGGGGGGCCCTGTTTGGTGACGACATTTACTGTCTGAGCTGGGTGGGGCCGCAGAGACCAGTGAGAAGCGACTGTTTACTAAAAACACAGGTCCGTGCGAAGTCGTAAGACGATGTATACGGACTGACGCCTGCCCGGTGCTGGAAGGTTAAGAGGACCGGTTAGTTCCTTCGGGAGCGAAGCTGAGAATTTAAGCCCCAGTAAACGGCGGTGGTAACTATAACCATCCTAAGGTAGCGAAATTCCTTGTCGGGTAAGTTCCGACCTGCACGAATGGCGTAACGACTTCTCAGCTGTCTCAACCGTAGACTCGGCGAAATTGCATTACGAGTAAAGATGCTCGTTACGCGCGGCAGGACGAAAAGACCCCGGGACCTTCACTACAGCTTGGTATTGGTGTTCGGTTCGGTTTGTGTAGGATAGGTGGGAGACTGTGAAACGGTGACGCCAGTTATCGTGGAGTCGTTGTTGAAATACCACTCTGATCGAATTGGACCTCTAACCTCGGACCATGATCTGGTTCAGGGACAGTGCCTGGTGGGTAGTTTAACTGGGGCGGTTGCCTCCCAAAATGTAACGGAGGCGCCCAAAGGTTCCCTCAGCCTGGTTGGCAATCAGGTGTCGAGTGCAAGTGCACAAGGGAGCTTGACTGTGAGACTGACAGGTCGAGCAGGGACGAAAGTCGGGACTAGTGATCCGGCACCGGCAAGTGGAAGCGGTGTCGCTCAACGGATAAAAGGTACCCCGGGGATAACAGGCTGATCTTCCCCAAGAGTCCATATCGACGGGATGGTTTGGCACCTCGATGTCGGCTCGTCGCATCCTGGGGCTGGAGTAGGTCCCAAGGGTTGGGCTGTTCGCCCATTAAAGCGGCACGCGAGCTGGGTTTAGAACGTCGTGAGACAGTTCGGTCTCTATCCGCCGCGCGCGTTAGAAACTTGAGGAAGGCTGTCCCTAGTACGAGAGGACCGGGACGGACGAACCTCTGGTGTGCCAGTTGTTCCGCCAGGAGCACCGCTGGTTAGCTACGTTCGGAAGGGATAACCGCTGAAAGCATCTAAGCGGGAAGCCTGTTCCAAGATGAGGTTTCTCACCCCCTCGAGGGGGTAAGGCCCCCGGCAGACCACCGGGTTGATAGGCCAGAACTGGAAGTGCAGTAATGCATGCAGGTGACTGGTACTAATAGGCCGAGGACTTACCACAAAGAAGCTACGCGTCCACTGTGCGGTATCTGAAACAACACACAGATACTGATGAGAAACCCTGTTTTCTCCGTCATCCATCCACCCGGTAACGGGTTCGGGTTGGTGCACGGTGAAACCAGGTGATCAGAAGTTGGTTACTGTGACAGTTTCATAGAGTTACGGCGGTCATAGCGAAGGGGAAACGCCCGGTCCCATTCCGAACCCGGAAGCTAAGCCCTTCAGCGCCGATGGTACTGCACTCGACAGGGTGTGGGAGAGTAGGACACCGCCGAACAC
>NZ_JASDCV010000064.1:0-5915 GCF_030407755.1 Rhodococcus sp. APC 3903 | reverse complement strand
GAGCCGTGTCATTCCACCCCTCGAGCACCAACGAACGCTCAACAGAATCCAAAATATCAACGTCACCAACACGCACCGAAGGATCGGTGGCTACGGAGGAGAGCAGTCGAAGAACTCTGTCCAGCAACGCAGTTGCGTAGTCGGCATCGAAGAAGTCCGGTAGGTACCGCAGCGTCAAGTGCAACTGCTCGTCGAGTGCGATCAGCAGGGTCAACGGGTAGTTCGTGGAATCGTCCGAGGCGATGTCGTCGATCATCATTCCGTCGAGAACATCCGCCTGTGCGGCGAGGCCCTCACGGTCGACCGGGTACGACTCGAATACAACCAACGTGTCGAACAGTGTTCCGACGTCCGCTGCTTTCTGGACATCGGTCAAACCGAGATAGTGATGATCAAGCATTCTCGCCTGCTCGATCTGGACCCTGGCAACCAATTCTTCGACGGACTCCGCGGCGTCGAGGCGCACCCGCACGGGGAGGGTGTTGATGAACAACCCGACCATCGATTCGACGCCGGTGAGCGCCGGTGGCCGGCCGGACACTGTTGCACCGAAGACAACGTCGTCGGTTCCGGTCAACGCACCGAGCAGGACCGCCCACGCGCTCTGCACGATCGTGTTGGCGGTGACCCCGAGTCGTGCGGCCAGAGCGGTGAGCGCCGCGGTTGTCTCCGACGACATCGACACGTTCAGCTTCTGTGACAGCGCGGTGAATTCCTGTCCGCCTGTGACCTGAGCAAGCAGCGTCGGCTCTTCGACGCCGGAAAGCGCATCCGCCCAGGCCGTGAGTGATCGATCACGATCCTGATCGACAAGCCACGCCAGGTAATTGCGATAGCTACGCACACGCGGAAGAACCGAGTCGTCACCACGCGTCGCGTACAGCGCCAACAGGTTCTGCAAGAGCAGTGGCACCGACCAACCGTCGAGAATAATGTGGTGATTCGCCACCACCAAGCGATAGTCCCCCTCCGCCATGGTGACGAAGGTGAACCGAATCAACGGCGGTGATGCCATGTCGAAGTGTGTCGCCTGGTCAGCTGTCAAAACTTCGTCCAGGGCTGCCTCACGGTCGACCGCCGCGATATCGCTGAGATCGATGTTCCGCCACGGGACGGCAACATCTTCGAGGACTATCTGGACCGGCGTTCCGTCGTCGTCGGCCGTGAATGCCGTTCGCAGGTTCGCATAACGGTCGATGATTCCCTGTGCTGCAGTGCGCAATCGGTCGGCATCCACCTTCCCGGACAGAGTGAGAATCATCTGCACCGAGTAGAGGTCGACGCTGGATTCCGCCAACATCGCGTGGAAGAGCAAACCGGACTGCAGCGGTGCCAGGGGCCAGATGTCGGTCACCGTACCGAATCGATTCTCGAACCCGTCGATATCTCGTTGGCTCACGGAGACAAGCGGCACGTCGGACGGTGTGAGTCCACCGGCTCCGACGGAGCGAGAATGCTCCGCCAGGGCAGTCAGTGCTTCGACCCAAATCTGTGCAAATGTCTCGACACTCTCGCCGTCGATGGCACCGACGGGGTATGCGAAAGAGGCCTCCAGAACAGCACCGTCTGCGCCGTCGTTGACGATCGCATTGATGTCGACGACCTTGTTTGCGGGCATGTCGACGTCTTCGGGTGCCGACACCTTGGCGAAATCGCCGGCCGGCAGCCACCCGAGTCCCTCGACGCCTGCCGGAAGATCCTCGGCGACAACTCGTCCCAGGTAGTTGAAGCTGACCTGTCCCCCGGCGAAGCGAGAAAGCACTGCGCGCGTGTCTTCGTTCAGGTAGCGCAGCAGTCCGTACCCGACGCCCTTGTCCGGGATCGCCAGCAGCTGTTCCTTCACTGCTTTGATCGCGCGTCCCGCCGAATCACCTCCGGCGAAAGCGTCACCCAGATCTACCTCGGAAAGATCGAGACTGATCGGGAAGGCAGCGGTGAACCAGCCAACGGTCCTTGACAGATCCGCGCCAGGAATCACGGCTTCTTCGCGACCGTGGCCCTCGAGTTGCAGCAAGGCAGACGTCGAGTCGATTCCGGCTCGGCGACGCCACTCGATCAGCGCGAGTGCCAGTCCAGCGAGCAGGCCGTCGTTGGCGCCGCCGTTGAAAACCTCCGGCAGCGTGGTCAACAGAGTCTCCGTCACCTGAGTGGGGACCGTCACGCTTATCCGCTGAACCGTTGCCGCAACGTCGACGGCAGAGTCGTACGCCCTCTTACCCAGCACCGGGTCCGGTGTCTGCAACACCTTCCGCCACGTATCCAGCTCGGCCACACGCGAATCCCGATGGGCCTCTTCGGACAAAGCATGAGCCCAGCGTCGCATCGACGTACCCGTAGGTTCGAGAGCCACATCCCCCGTCGCTCCGCTCGCCCCGGCCATCTGAGCCGCAGCCGACACCAGATCCGGAACAATGATTCGCCAGGAAACCCCGTCGACGATCAAGTGATGCGCAGCAATGATCAAGCGCCCGGTGCGAGTGGGACCGAAGTCGACCCACACGAACTGAACCATCACGCCGCCTGCCGGATTCAACCGGCCGAGAGCCTCGTCGAGGCCCTTGGAAGCCGTGAGAACAATTGTCGACTCGTCCGAGGACGCATCAACATCCACCCGGCTGAGTAGATCCTCGACGTCCACGGTTCCCGGCTCGGAGACCGACATTCCCCAGCCGCGACCGTCGGAGATCAACCGCGATCGGAACATGTCATGGTGGTCGACGACGGCGGCGAGGGTTCGCACGATGTCGGTTCGCTGCGCTCCGAGTGGAAGCTCGAGAGTCATCGTCTGTGTGAATCGGTTGTAGCTGCCACCGCGCTCGACCATGAATCGTTCGATCGGCGTCAACGGCATCCAGCCGACTCCACCGCCCGGCAACTCCTCGAGCACCACCGCGGCCTCGACGTCGGCGGCATACTTCGCCACTTCGGCCAATGCCGCGACAGTCTTGCTCTCGAAGACGTCACTGGGTGCGAATACGACCCCACGTGCCTTCGCCCGCGAGACGAGCTGGATCGACATGATCGAGTCGCCGCCCTGCGCGAAGAACGAGTCGTCCGTTCCGATTCGATCCAGACCGAGAACGTCCGCGAAGATCTCGCTCAGGACTTGTTCCATCTCGGTAACCGGGGCGCGGAATTCCTTGGTCTCGAAGACCGGCGCTGGGAGCGCTTTTCGGTCCAGCTTGCCGGCCGGGCTCAGTGGCATGTCCGAGGAGACCATTATCGAAGCCGGAACCATGTGAGCCGGAAGGGTTCTGGAGACGAATTCGATCAATTCCGCCGAAGTGACCGAAGCGTTCTTTCCGGTGAACACGTACGACACCAGTGCCGGAGCACCCGACGGCAGGGTCGTACCCATCGTCGCAGCGAACTCGACCTCGGGGTGTGCGGTCAATGACGCATCGATCTCACCGAGTTCGATACGGAAACCGCGAATCTTGACCTGGAAATCGTTGCGGCCCACGTATTCCACGGCGTAGGTGGAGGGTGCGGTTCCAGCGACCCAGCGCACCACGTCACCGGTTCGGTACATTCGCTCGCCCGGATTACCGTGCGGGTTTGCCACGAATCGATCGGCGCTCAAGCCCGGGCGACGATGATAGCCGCGGGTCACCTGAGGACCGGACAGATACAGCTCGCCCGAGACTCCGAGTGGAACTGGATTGAGTCGTGTGTCCAGAACGAAAGCGGCCATGTCACCGATCGTGGCGCCGATGTCCATTCGGTCACCCGGCAGAAGCGGAACGCTGACGTTCGTCACGATCGTCGTCTCGGTCGGGCCGTAGACATTCAAGAACGTCCTGGGAGCCGAAGCCGATGCGGTCGAGCCGTCACCTGTCGTCCACTTGCTGATCAGTTCCGGCGAATACGCTTCGCCACCCACGCCTACGACCGTCAGGTCGTCCAGGCCGCTCGGGTCCATCGACGCCAGAGCAGCCGGCGTGATGAACGCATGGGTGACTCGTTCGCTACGGAACACCTCAGCCAGCTCGTCGCCGCCGTACACGCCAGGTGGGACGATGACCATCGTCGCGCCGGTGGCCACCGCGAGGAACAACTCGAGCATCGACGCGTCGAAACTCGGTGACGCGAAGTGCAATGTCCGCGAGGTGGGCTTCACGAGGTAATGCGCGGCCTGCGTGACACTGAAGCTCGCCAGACCTGCGTTGGTGGCGACAACGCCCTTGGGTAGACCGGTCGTGCCCGAGGTGTAGATGACCCAGGCCGGATGAGCAGTCGTCAGTGGACGGACACGTTCCTCGGCATCGATTGGCGCTGCGGACACTCCGGCGGTCATCTGTTCGCCGCGTGGTCCGTCCACGACCAACCACTCGACGTCGTCGGTGAGGTTCGGACGTTCGACGTCGAGGGTCAGGCCTACCTTTGCACCAGAGTCGCTGAGCATGTGCGCGATACGGTCTGCCGGATAGTGCGGATCGATCGGAACGACCGCTGCCCCGGTCTTCGACACTGCCCAGACCGCGAGTACCGATTCGACGGATCTCGGAATCGACACCGCCACAAGATCTTCAGCCCCGAGACCACGGTTGATCAAAACGCGGGCCAGCTTCGACGACCACTCGTCGACCTCGCGATACGTCATGGACCTACCGGCAGCGGCCTGCGCCGTGCCGGGGTAGCGCAATGCGACGTTGTCCGGGTAACGCGCAGCAGCGTCGGCAAGAATCTCGGCCAACGGCGCCTGCGCTACTCCTGACGAAGCTCTTTGACTCGTCAGAACCTCACGCTCGGACGAGTCGAGGATTTCGATGTCACCCACTGAAGTTGCGGGGTCCGTCGCAATTCCGTTCAGGATGCGCATCAATCGTGCGGCGAATCCGCGGACGGTCGATTCGTCGAACAGATCCGTCGCGTACGTGAACGTCGCCGACAGCCCTTCTGATACCTCACTGATCGTGAGCTGCAGGTCGAACTTGGCCACAGTCTCGTCGATTGCGAACTCGGCGGCCGTCAGACCCGGCAGAGCCAACGAATTCTGCCCCAGGTTCTGGAACGCCAATGCCACCTGGAACAGCGGGTGGTGTGCCCTCGACCGAACGGGATCCAGCACTTCCACGAGCCGCTCGAAGGGAAGGTCCGAGTGCGCGAACGCCTGAAGATCGGTCTCTCGAGCCGACGACAGAAGTGTGGTAAACGGGGCCGAAGGATCAACCTCGGTACGTAGCACCAAGGTGTTGACGAACATTCCGATCAGATCGTCGAGTTCGGATTCACCTCGTCCTGCCATCGGCGCGCCGATGGTGATGTCCGTTGTTCCCGACAGACGTGCGAGAAGTGATGCCAGAGCCGAATGGACCACCATGAACATCGACGCATTGTGCTCACGACCGACACCGATCAGCCGCTCGTGCAGTTCCTGGCCGATCGAGAATTCGAATGTTGCTCCCTGACCGGAGAATACCGCCGGCCGGGCCCGATCCCCGGGAAGATTCAACTGTTCGGGCACGCCGTCCAGTGCTTGCGCCCAGTAAGTGATCTGCTGCGCGATGATTGACTGCGGATCGTCCTCGGACCCGAGAACCTCACGCTGCCACAGTGCGTAGTCGGCATACTGCACCGGCAACGGCGTCCAGGTCGGAGCCTGGCCGTTGGTTCTGGCGTAGTAGGCGGTCATGATGTCGCGGGTCAGCGGGCCCATCGAGAAACCGTCGGTCGAGATGTGATGCACCACGAATACGAGAACGTGCTCGTCGGCCTTGGTCTGGAAAAGCCTGGCGCGCAACGGAACCTCGGTTGTCACGTCGAAACCCGTCGCCACGAAGTTCGTTACCTCGGAAACAATCTCTGAATCCGAGACCAAGGTTGCAGCGAGGTTCACGTCGACATCAGACGGTGCAACGATCTTCTGGTAGCCGATTCCGTCGACCTCGGGGTAGACCGTGCGCAGAACCTCA